>JAIXTH010000141.1 GCA_027484265.1 Alphaproteobacteria bacterium | reverse complement strand
GGCGGCGCAGGCGCTGCCGTGCAGGCCTGGATCGTCAGTGGTACGGCGGCGAGGCCTGACAGCGCTGTCCGGCGGGTCATGGGGCGCATGCTGACACTACTCCTGCGGTGGCCCCGGTCCGGGATCGCGATACTGGTGCGGACCTGGATGCAGCCAGGAATCGGGCGGCGCAAGCCCATGGTGACGGGCAGTGAGGCCGGATTGAGGCGCGGCCGGCTTCAGTCAGCCCGGTCTCCGTCCGCACACGGGACAGCACAGCACTTGCCGTAGTTGCGAAAGTAGGAATAAAAACTATACTCGGACAGTCGGCCGGGGTGTGCCCGATTCGGAACAGGATTCGCAGCGTGCAGATGATTGATCTTCAGGACCGGGCGGAGGAAGTTGGCGAGCTGCTGGCAGCGATGTCGAACCCCAACCGGCTGATGGTGCTGTGCAATCTCCTGGAAGGCGAGCTGGCGGTGCACCAGCTGCTGGAGCGGGTGCCGCTGGCCCAGTCGGCGATGTCGCAGCATCTGGGCAAGCTGCGGGCCCTGCGCCTGGTGGCCACCCGCCGCAGCGCCCAGACCATCTACTACCGGCTGGCTTCGCCCGAAGTTGTCCGGCTGTTGGCGCTGCTGAAGGAGCTGTTCTGCGAGGTGCCGGAGGACAGGGTGGCGGTGGCCTGCTGACCACCGCCGGACCCTGCGCGCTCAGGCCTTGAGCTTGTGGATGCCCAGCATGTCCATCACCAGCTTCTCGTAGAAGGGCTCGCTCTCGCCCTTGCGGATCTTGCCGAGAAAGTACTTCTCGAACCCGACCTTGGCGGTGTGAACCCACTTGCCGGACGATGACCAGTTCACATTGCGCGGCGGGATTTGCGGCTGGGCCACGAAGGCCACGCCGCGATCGCCAAAGTCGGCCAGGCAGACGGCGTTCCAGGTGCCTTCCCGGCTCGCTTCCTCGCCCCGCAGCAGATGACCGATGTTGTGCGCTGTGGCGGTGACCATGCTCTCGATCATGAAGCCGGTCTTCGGCACCCCGCAGGGTACGGGCGTGGGGCCGGTGGGGGCGATGGCCACGGTCACGCCGATGGCGAACACATTGGGGAAAGTCGGGTTGCGCTGGTGCCGGTCCACCAGCACGAAGCCGCGCGGGTTCACCAGGCCCTCCACGCCGCGAATGGCGGCAACACCGCGGAAGGCTGGCAGCATCATCGAGAAGCCGAACGGCAGGACGTGTGCTGCCTTGGGACTGCCGTCGTCGTTCACCTCCTCCACATGCATCACGCCCGGCTCGACCCTGCTGACCCTGGCATTGGTGATCCACTTGATGTGCCGCTCGCGCATCGCGCTTTCCAGCAGCCCCTTGGTGTCGCCCACCCCATCAAGGCCGAGGTGGCCGACATAGGGCTCGGCGGTCACGAAGGTCATGGGCACCCTGTCGCGGATCCTGCGGCGCCGCAGCTCGGTCTCGACGATCATCAGGAATTCATAGGCCGGCCCGAAGCAGGAGGCGCCCTGCACCGCGCCGATCACAACGGGGCCGGGATTGCGGCAGAAGTCCTCGAACTGGCGGGCGGCGGCCAGGGCGTGATCCACGTGGCAGACCGAGCTGGTGGACCCGTGCGGCCCCAGGCCCTCGATCTCGTCGAATGCGAGGTCCGGGCCAGTGGCGATCACCAGGTAATCATAGTCCAGGGTGCGACCATCCTCCAGCAGGACCTTGTTTTCCGACGGGATCACCTTCTGCGCCCCCACCGGCACAAGGCCGATGCCCCGGCGGGCGAATACGTCGGTGAGGTTCACCTCGATCTCGTCACGGCGGCGCCAGCTGACGGCCACCCACGGATTGGACGGCACGAAGTGATAGACCGAACCCTTGCTGACCACCGTGATCGTATCGCCAGGCCGCAGCTTGTCCTTGATCTCATAGGCCGCGATCACGCCGCCGAGGCCAGCTCCCAGAATGATGACATGTGCCATGTGCGTTCTCCTGTGTGGTGTTTGTCGGATCGGACGTCCACTCGGATGGAGGCCGGTAGGCGGTGCCGGGATGTCAGGTGGCGCCGACCTCCCGTCCCAGGGCTGCGTTGATCTGCCAGTGCGACAGCAGGAAAGCCGCGCGGGCTGCGTGATGGGCCGCCTCGGCGGCGGCCAGATCTGCCAGTGCGTCGAGCACGTCGATCAGCGGGCGCTCGCCCGCGCGGAACTCGGCCTCCAGGCTGGTGAGCGCGATGCGGCTGGCCTCGGCCTGGGCGGCAGCGGCGCGCACGGCCCCCTGGGCAGTGGAGCGGGCGGCGAACGCCCGGCGCAGACCGTCTTCCAGCTGGCGCATCAGGCCGTCGCGCCGGGCTTCGGCCGCCTGCAGCTCGGCGCGGGTCGCCGCCACCGAGGCCTGCCGCGAGCCGCCATCCCAGAGCGGAACCGAGACCCGGACCTGGGCCTCCAGCCCGTCGTTGCGATAGCCCGGCAGCACTTCGTCGCGCACATGGACAGCGCGAAGCGATCCCACGGCCACCGGCCCCGACCGCCCTTCGGCCTGGGTGATCGTGGCGCGGGCCGCATCCACCTCGGCTCTGGCGGCTGCCAGCGCAGGGTGGGCCGGCAGGAGAGCGCGGGCGGATTCAAGGTCTGGCGGGATCGGCGGCAGACGCATGGGAAGTGCGGCCGCTTCCACTTCAAGGCCGCTCAGCCTGGCGAGATGGCTGCGCGCGATCTCGCGGGCGCCGCCGGCCTCTTCAAGGCCGGCCTCGGCCTGGGCCCTGCGCGCGGTGGCCTGGGCCATCACACTACGGGGGACCTCGCCCGCTTCGAACTGGAGCGTGGCATCGCGCTCGAGCCGGGTGACGGCTGCCAGCAGCGCCTGCGACCGGGTGACGCCGGCGCTGGCCACTGCCAGCTGCATCCACGCGCTGGCGACAGCGGCACCGAGCTGCGTGCGGACCAGGGCTTGCTGGGCAGTGCTGGCGGTCTGGCCGGCGCGGGCCGCTGTCAGGCCGGCCTGTGTGGCGCCGCCATCATACAAGGTGCGCTCATAGCCGAGCGCAACCGTGCGCGGCGTGATGCTGCCATAGCCGGGGCCGAAATCACTGTAGGCTTGCGCCACCTGCCCCTGCAGGCGCACCGTTCCCCGTCCCGCAGCCTGCGCCTGGCTGACCTGCGCATCGGCCCGGGCCAGGTCCGCCCGCGCCGCCACCATGTCCGGCGATCCGGACAGCGCAGCGGCGATGACGTCATCGAGCGAGGGCGCCTGGCCGTCGGCCAGTACCGCCAGCGGTGCCGTCACCAGCGCCACCACCGCCACTGCCGACGCCAGAAGTCCGGCCCGTCTCATTTGAAGTGCGCCCCGGCCTGCAGACCCAGCTTCCGGAACACGATCGCCGCCGGGCAGAAGCCGGTAAACGACGCCTGCAGCAGGTTCGCGCCCGCAAAGGCCGCCAGCCAGATCCAGGCCGGATGCACGGTGAGACTGAGACACACGGCCAGCAGGACCACCGCACCCGCGAACCGGAAAACCGCTTGATCGACACTCATGGCAGCACCCTCGTCCATCCGGCTCCGGGCCTGCGACAGGCTGCCCGTGCCAATTACGATTGACATGATATTAGACTATCGCGATATATGCAAGCACAGATTTACCGAGGTGCGGGCACGCAGTCCGCCTGCCAGGGAAGGAGACACCGATGCTGGGACTTCTGAAGCCGGGCACGACCCGCACGCCGCAGGAGATCAAGGCCCTGCTGGATGCGGGCAAGGCCGTGCTCGTGGATGTGCGCGAGCAGAGCGAGCATGCCGAAATGGCGATACCCGGCGCCAGGCTGGTGCCACTGTCGCGCTTCTCGACCAGGGATCTGCCGGAGCTGGGGGATTGCGAGCTGGTCCTGCACTGCAAGGGCGGCGCACGGTCGGCGGATGCGCTGACGCGCTGCCGCGACGCGGGGATCACCAAGGTCAGTCACATGGCTGGCGGCATCATGGCCTGGCATGGCGCCGGCCTGCCGGTCCGCTGAACCACCGAACGGACCCGCCACCATGAACCGCCACCCCTTCGCCCTCGCCGCAGTCCTGACCGCCTTGGTGCTGGTCCAGGCCTGCGGCGGCGATACCGCGTCCGAAACCGCAGCTGGGGCTGCTGCCCCGGTCAGTGCGGCTGTCGCCTTTGACCCGGCCACCCGACTGGAGGTGGGGGTCCGCACCATTGCCGATCTGAAGCCGGTAGCAGGCCGCTTTACCACGGCTGACGAGGCAGTGGCCCGCGCACGCACGGGTGGCACGCTGGTGCGGCTGCTGGTGGACGAGGGCAGTGTGGTGGCCGCTGGCCAGTTGATCGCGGTGATCGACGAGCCGCGCATGGCGGCAGAGATTGCCGCGCGCGAGGCCGGTGCCAGTGCTGCCCAGGCCGCCACCGGCATTGGCAGCGCCGGGGTGCAGGCCGCCCGTGCCGAAGTCGAGCGGGCCCGAGCGCTGGCGGCGCAGGCCCCCGCCGCCCTTGAACAGGCCCGCGCCGGGCAGGCCCGCGCGCAGGCCGACTATGACCGCACCCGCCAGCTGTTCGAGCAGGGTGTCTATGCCCAGGCGCGCCTCGACCAGATGCAGGCCGCCCGCCGGGTCGCCGATGCACAGGTCAGCGCCGCCGAGGCAGCGGTGACCGCAGCCCGTCAGGGCGTGGCCGCCGCCGAAGCCCAGACCCGCGTGGCCGCTGCCCAGGCCCGCTCTGCCGAGGCGCAGGCCAGCGCTGCGCGGGCCCAGACCGGGATCGCCGTAGCCCTGCGTGCGGAGGGGCGGATTGCGGCGCCGCGCGCTGGCCGGGTGACGGCGGTTCCCTATCCGCAAGGCTCGGTGGTGATGCCGGGCGAGGCCGTGGCCGTGATCGCCGGTGGCGCACCCGTGCTCAAGCTGATGGTGCCGGAAGCCGACGCCCGCGCCCTGCGGGTCGGGCAGCGCCTGAGCCTCACGGACGAGGCCGGCGCAGTCACCGGCCAGGCGGCGATCCTCAAGATCTATCCGGCTGTCACCGCGGGCCAGGTCGAGATCGACCTGGCCACCGACGGGGTCGCCGAGCGCTTTGTCGGGGCACGCACCACGGTGCTGCTGCCGGTTGGCACCCGCACCGGGATCCTCGTGCCCGGCGCCTATGTCCGCAACCGCGCCGGGGCCGACTATGCCCGGCTGCTGCGCGGCGGGGTGGTGATGGAGGTGCCGGTCCAGCTGGGTGCGCGCCGGCCCGATGGCGTGGAGGTGCTGACCGGTCTTGTGGCCGGCGACGTGATCGTGGCGTGGCCACAGGCCGTGGCAGGGCAGCCATGACCACCACCGCGCCCACAGCCAGTCCAAAGCTGGGTATCGCCGGTGCGCTGACCCGCGCCACCATCACCTCGCCCCTGACACTGCTGTTCCTGCTGGCGGCCTTTGCGGTGGGTCTGATGGCGCTGGCGGCGATCCCGCGTGAGGAAGAGCCGCAAATCTCGGTGCCGATGGTGGATGTACGGCTGATGGCGCCCGGCCTGTCGGCGGACGAGACCGTGGAGGCGGTGACCCGCCCCATCGAGATCGCCCTGAAGGGCCTTGACGGGGTGGAGCATGTCTATTCCCGCAGCGAGGATGACGGCGCCCTGGTGACGGCCCGCTTCGAAGTCGGCACCAACCCGGAGGCTGCGATCGTGCGGGTGCAGCAGAAGCTGCGCGAGCCGGGCATCGCCCCTGCCGCCCTGGGCAGCGAGCCGCAGGTGACCGTGAAGGGCATCGATGATGTGCCAGTGCTGGTGGTGACCCTCACCGCCGATCCGGCCGTGCGCGACCGTTGGAGCGATGCGGCCCTTTATCAGGTGGCAGGCGACCTCAAGGCCGAGATTGCCAAGATCGATGGTGTGGGCTCGAGCTTCGTGGTCGGCGGCCGGCCGCTGGAGCTGCGGGTGGCGCCCGACCCGGCCCGGCTGGCGGCCTATGGCGTGCCGCTGCCCAGCCTTGTGGACGCCGTACAGAGTGCGGCGCGCGCCATGCCCCTGGGGGCTGCCGCCGCCAGCGGACAGAGCCAGGACACCACCATGGGCAGCCGCCTAACCGGTGTCGGTGATGTGGCGGCGCTCAGCGTGCGCTCGGTGACGGGCGCGCCGGTGCTGGTGGGTGATGTGGCGGACGTCAGTCTCACCCCGCGCGACGACGCGGTGCGCGCCTGGGCGATCCGCAAGAGCGGTGAAGGCGCGGCAGCCAGCTGGCAGAGCAGCCCGACAGTGGCGATTGCCTTCGCCAAGCGCCCCGGCACCAATGCCGTGGTGATCACATCGGCCGTGCGCGAGGCCATCAGCCGCGCCGAGGGCACGCTGGTTCCGGTCGGCCTGAGGGCCGAGATCGTGCGCGACTATGGCGCGACCGCCAATGAGAAGGCCAACGAGCTGCTGTTCCACCTCGGCCTCGCGACCCTCTCCATCGTGGTGCTGATCTTCCTCGCCATCGGCCGGCGCGAGGCGGTGGTGACGCTGGTGGTGATACCCACCACCATCCTCCTGACGCTGTTTGCTGCCCATCTGATGGGCTATACCATCAACCGGGTCAGCCTGTTTGCGCTGATCTTCGCGATCGGGATCCTGGTGGATGACGCCATTGTGGTGATCGAGAATATCGCCCGGCACTGGAACATGTCCGGCGGGCGCTCGCGGATCGATGCTGCGGTGGATGCGGTGGCGGAGGTGGGCAACCCCACCATCGTGGCGACCCTGACCGTGGTGGTGGCGCTGTTGCCGATGATGTTCGTGTCGGGGCTGATGGGACCCTACATGGCGCCGATCCCGGCCAATGCCTCGGCGGCCATGGTGTTCTCGTTCTTTGTGGCGGTGGTGGTGGCGCCGTGGCTGATGGTGCTGGTGGCGCCCAGGGGTGCGGCGGCGGCCCTGGCGCAGCACCATGACAGCGAGGGCCTGCTCGGCCGTCTGTACCGCAAGGTGGCGACCCCGGTGATCGCCTAGAAGAGGGCCGCCTGGACCTTCCTGCTGGTGGTCGGGCTTGCCACACTGCTGTCGATGTCGGCGTTTGCCTTCAAGGTGGTGACGGTCAAGCTTCTGCCCTTCGACAACAAGAGCGAGTTCCAGCTGGTGCTGGACATGCCCGAAGGCACCAGCCTGGAGGCCACCCAGCGGGTGCTGCTGGATGCGGCCCAGATCATGGGCACACTGCCGGAAGTCGAGAGCATGGAGGCCTATGCCGGCACCTCGGCGCCGTTCAATTTCAATGGCCTGGTGCGCCATTACTATATGCGGGACCGGGCCGAGATGGGCGACCTGCAGGTCAATCTGGCCCTGCGTCACGACCGCGACCGTGCCAGCCACACCATCGCGCTGGAAGCCCGCCGGAAGCTGGCAGCGCTGACCCTGCCGCCCGGCGCCTCGCTGAAAGTGGTGGAGGTACCGCCGGGGCCGCCGGTGATCGCCACCCTGCTGGCGGAGGTCTATGGCCCCGATGCCGAAACCCGGCGCGCCGTGGCGCGCGAGCTCAAGGGCCTGATGGCGCAGAACCCCTCGATCGTGGATGTGGACGACAGCTTCGGCACGCCGCGCCCGCGCCTGTCGTTCGTGACCGACCGCGCCAG
>JAIXTH010000097.1 GCA_027484265.1 Alphaproteobacteria bacterium | reverse complement strand
TATCCGCACGACATCAAGGGTCAGGGCATCTACGCCTATGTCACCCTGAACGCGGGCGAGACCGGCGATGAAGCCCTGCGCAAGGAGCTAGTGGGCTGGGTACGCCACGAGATCGGCCCGATCGCCAGCCCCGACAAGATCCAGTTCGCCCCCGGCCTGCCCAAGACCCGCAGCGGCAAGATCATGCGGCGCATCCTGCGCAAGATCGCCGAGGACGACTTCGGCGCCCTGGGCGACACCTCCACCCTCGCCGACCCCGGTGTGGTGGACGACCTGATCGCCAACCGCCAGAACAAACTGTCCTGACCGCCGCGCGCCGCACCGCCCCGCTGCCGGCAGCGGGGCAGCCCACTGCACTCAACTGATCAGCGGCTCCACCTTGAGCTGGAGCACCTCGATCAGCTCGGGCTGCATGAAGGTGTAGTCATCGGGAATATCGAGGACATGCATCCGCTTATGGCGGACTTCATCGCGATACTCTGCCCTGATGCGGGATTTGTGCTTTTCTTCCATGACCAGGATCAGGTCCGCCCAGCGCAAGTCGGCGACCGTCAGGCGCCGCCGTGCAGCCTTGCTCAAGCCGGCTGATCTGGCGAGCAGACCTGGGTGATTCTTCCAGACTTGTTCGGCCGTGGGGCTGCGCCATTGGTTGCGGCTGCAGACAAATAGCACATGCAATGGCTCGGTCCTGTCCATCGGGCTCACCTCGTGCGACCGCTTGAGCGCAAAACGGCTTCTGCTTCGTCCATGGCTTCCGGTGTGCAATCCAGGCAAGAAGTCCCTGGCCATGCATTACCGCGTCTGGCAGCGGTGGACGGGGCTGGTCGGCTCAGCAGGTCAGATCGCCAATGGCTATCTTGCCCGTGCCGACAGGGGCATGAAGGGCCTCGGTCGCGGACAGGATCTGGATGCGGTTCCACTGCCCGGTCTGCAGGATGGGCCCTTCGTGGACATGGACCTGCCGGTTGACCGTATCGACAACCCAGTAGAGCCGCACGCCGTGGCGGGCATACAGGCTGGCCTTGGCGCCCAGATCCTGCGCGAGGCTCTCCACCGCAACCTCGATCAGAAGATCGAGGTCGGGGCCCCGCACATCCTCGGGCAGCAGCCGGTCCGGATGGATCATGATGTCCGGCTCCGGCGCGTCGGCGCGCGACAGATAGAGGGTCGACTCGACCGCGACAGCTGCGGTGTGCGGAACGGTGGCAGCCAGCCAGCGCACCAGGCGCCGCTTGGCCAGCTCGTGCTCGTTCTTCTTGGCCGCCATGGTGACCAGCTCCCCGCCCAGCAGCTCGACCTGTCCATCTCGGATCACCCCGGCCGCCTGCATGGCCAGCACATCGTCCACCGTGAACCGGTGGCGCGGCAGCGTGGGGGCGTCGGGGCCGACGGTGGCGTGACGGGCGTCCATGGGAACTGAAGATACCAGATCAGCGGCGGAGCCGGAAGGCGGCGGCGCCCGTCACACCGCTGGACCGCGCCGCCTCCGCGGCGCCAGACTGCCGACAAAGTCATGTTGAATCCCCGCAGCGCGCCTTCTCGACCCGCTGGAGCGCAGCTGCTTGCAGCTGCGCCGCACGAAGTGCGAT
The DNA here is from genome assembly GCA_027484265.1 of Alphaproteobacteria bacterium. GTDB lineage: Bacteria > Pseudomonadota > Alphaproteobacteria > Caulobacterales > Aquidulcibacteraceae > JAIXTH01. The sequence continues at coordinate 1,855 of JAIXTH010000097.1, read as the reverse complement.
GAAGTCAGAGAGATGCGCATCCATGTAGCGCCGCTCCGCGTCGCTGGCGCAGTTGCAAGCAACTGCGCTCCAGGTCCTTCAGCCGTTTGTCAGCGGTCTGGCGCCGCCGCTGCGGCGCCCCCGCCTCGGAGTCGGGCGCGGCAGAGGCCGGGCGCTCCAGCGCGCGCCCTTCCAGCCGGCCGCCTTGCAAAGCCGCCCGGCAACGCCCACATCGCGCAGCCATGAGCGACTTTGAACGATCCGCATCCGACTGGCGCGGCACCACCATCCTGGGCGTCCGCAAGGGCGGCAAGGTGGTGATTGCCGGCGATGGCCAGGTGAGCGTGGGCAATACCGTGATGAAGCACGGGGCCCGCAAGGTACGGCCACTGGCGGGCGGGGCGGTGATCGTCGGCTTTGCCGGGGCTACGGCCGATGCCTTCACCCTGTTCGAGCGGCTGGAAGCCAAGCTCGAGCGCTTCCCCGGCCAGCTGCTGCGCGCCTGTGTCGAGCTGGCCAAGGACTGGCGCACCGACCAGTATCTGCGCAAGCTGGAGGCCATGCTGATCTGTGCCGATGCCACCGGCACCTATGTGCTGACCGGGACCGGCGACGTGCTCGAACCCGACCATCCGGTGGCGGCCATCGGCTCCGGCGGCGGCTATGCGCTGGCAGCGGCCCGCGCGCTCTATGACCAGGACCTGTCCGCCGAGGAGATCGCCCGCAAGGCGATGGCGATCGCGGCGGACATCTGCGTCTATACCAACGGCAACCTCACCATCGAAACCCTGGACGCACCTGCGTGACCGACCTGTCCCCCCGCGAAATCGTCTCCGAGCTCGACCGCCATGTGATCGGCCAGGCCGATGCCAAGCGCGCCGTCGCCATCGCCCTGCGCAACCGCTGGCGCCGCAAGCAGCTGCCCGAGAAGCTGCGTGACGAGACCACCCCCAAGAACATCCTGATGATCGGCCCCACCGGCGTCGGCAAGACCGAGATCGCGCGGCGCCTGGCGCGCCTCGCCGGTGCCCCGTTCGTGAAGGTCGAGGCCACCAAGTTCACCGAAGTCGGCTATGTGGGCCGCGACGTCGACCAGATCGTGCGCGATCTGGTGGAAGCCGCCATCCAGCTGGTGCGCGACCAGCGCCGCAAGGATGTGCGCGCCAAGGCCGAGGCCGCCGCCGAGGACCGGGTGCTGGACGCACTGGTGGGCACCGATGCCAGCGCCGGCACCCGCGAGGCCTTCCGCAAGAAGCTGCGGGCCGGCCAGCTGTCGGACCGCGAAGTCGAGCTGGACTTCGACGTGACGGTGGCCCCCGGCATGATGGAGCTGCCCGGCGGCGCTCCCGGCGGAATGATCGACCTCACCCAGATGCTGCAGAGCCTCTCGGGCGCCAAGAAGCGCCGCCGCAAGACCACCATCGAGCAGGCCTACGAGCCGCTGGTGGCCGAAGAGAGCGACAAGCTGCTCGACCGCGAGGCGATCGTGCAGGAGGCCCTGCGCCTCGCCGAGACCGAGGGCGTGGTGTTCATCGACGAGATCGACAAGATCGCCGCCCGCGCCGAGCGCTCCGGCGCCGATGTCAGCCGCGAGGGTGTGCAGCGCGACCTGCTGCCGCTGATCGAGGGCACCACCGTCTCCACCAAGCACGGCGCGCTCAAGACCGACTATATCCTGTTCATCGCCTCGGGCGCGTTCCACGTGTCCAAGCCCAGCGACCTGTTGCCCGAGCTGCAGGGCCGCCTGCCGATCCGGGTCGAGCTCAAGGCCCTGACCCGCGACGACTTCCGCCGCATCCTCACCGAGCCGGAAGCCAGCCTCGTCAGGCAGTACACCGGCCTGATCGGCACCGAGAAGGTGACCCTCGTCATCACC
>JAIXTH010000271.1 GCA_027484265.1 Alphaproteobacteria bacterium | reverse complement strand
TCCTGCGGCGTGGCTCCTCCGGCCAGATTGCCCAGAATATCGACCACCCGGATGCGGGTTCCCACAATGCAGGGCTTGCCGAAGCAGCGCTCCGGATCGACGGTGATCCGCTCTGTCAGGTGAACTTCAGCCATTGGCCCAGGTTAGCACGGTTTGCAGGCACGCGGAAGCGAACCCGCAAACCTGACGGTGCCGCTCCGGTTACTCCGCCGCGATCAGGCTTGCGCCCTGCACGTGGGGCCGGGCGAGGCGGTAGCGGTCGATGCGTTCCTCGATCTCGTGGCGGAAGCGCCAGATCAGGCCCTGCACGGGCCAGGCGGCGGCGTCGCCGAGGGCGCAGATGGTGTGGCCTTCCACCTGGCCCGCGACCTCCAGCAACAGGTCGATCTCGCGGTGCTCGGCCTCGCCCACCGCCATCCGCTCGAGCACCCGCCACATCCAGCCGGTGCCCTCGCGGCACGGCGTGCACTGGCCGCAGCTCTCGTGCTTGTAGAAATAGGCCAGCCTGGCGATGGCGCGGATCAGGTCGGTGGACTTGTCCATCACGATCACGCCCGCGGTGCCGAGGCCGCTCTTGAGCGCCGAGAGACTGTCGAAGTCCATCAGCGCGTCCTCGGCCATCTCCGCCGTGATCATCCGCACCGACGAGCCGCCGGGGATCACGGCCTTGAGGTTGCCCCAGCCGCCGCGCACCCCGCCGCAATAGTCTTCCAGCAGGGTCTTGAGCGGGATGCTCATCGCCTCCTCGACATTGCACGGCTTGTTCACATGGCCGCTGATGCAGAACACCTTGGTGCCGGTGTTGTTGGGGCGGCCGAAGCCCGCAAACCAGGCCGCGCCGCGCCGCAGGATCGTCGGCACCACCGCGATCGATTCGACATTGTTCACCGTGGTCGGGCAGCCATAGAGGCCGGCATTGGCCGGGAACGGCGGCTTCAGGCGCGGCTGGCCCTTCTTGCCCTCGAGGCTCTCCAGCAGCGCGGTTTCCTCGCCGCAGATATAGGCCCCGGCGCCATGATGGACATAGAGGTCGAAGTCCCAGCCATGCACATTGTCCGGACCGATCAGGCGGGCCTCATAGGCCTCCTTGATCGCGGCTTCGAGCACTTCGCGCTCATAGACATATTCGCCGCGGATATAGATGTAGCAGGCGTGGGCCTGCATGGCGAAGCTCGCCACCAGGCAGCCCTCGATCAGCAGGTGCGGATCGTGGCGCATCATGTCGCGGTCCTTGCACGTGCCCGGCTCGGACTCGTCGGCATTGACGACGAGGTAATGCGGCCGCTCGCGCACTTCCTTGGGCATGAAGCTCCACTTGAGGCCGGTGGGGAAGCCGGCCCCGCCGCGTCCGCGCAGACCCGAATCCTTGACCTGCTGGATGATCCAGTCGCGCCCGGCGCCGATCATCTCGCGGGTGCCGTTCCAGGCACCGCGCTTGCGCGCCTCCTCCAGCTGCCAGCCCTTGCGGCCATACAGATTGAGAAAGATCCGGTCCTTGTCCGCCAGCATGGGTGCCACCATCCTTGCCTGCCCCGCCCCGGCCAGCCTCCCCGGCCCGCGACGCAGTCCCCTGTTCGGGCTCTGGATACCGGCTTTCCCCGCCGCGTCCAAGGCGCGATGCGCAGATGGGATATCCCGGCAGCCACCTGCGCCCATACCCGGTCCGCACCCGGCTGCCCGGCAGCCGGCGCCGGGACGGTTTGAACCGGGCTGCAGAGCGTGGCACAGTGGCAAGCCATCGTCTGATCCGTAAGGAAACTCCCCATGCGCCGCATCCTGTCTGCAGCCACCGCCCTGTCTGTCCTGACCCTGGCCGCCAGCTGTGCATCCGGACCGGCGTCCACACCGGATGCGCCCTCCGTGGCCCAGAATGCACGGGCGCAGGCGGCGCAGCAGCATCCGCAGATCCTGGCCGAATTCGGCGGGGCGGTGGAAGGGCCGCTGGGGACCTATGTGAGCGGGGTGGGCAACCGGATCGCCACTGCCGCCGGCGTGCCGGGACAGTGCACCTTCACCGTGGTGAACACCGATGTGGTGAACGCCTTCGCGGTGCCCGGCTGCTATATCTATGTCACCCGCGGCATCCTGTCGGTGCTGAACTCCGAGGACGAGCTGGCGGCGGTGCTGGGCCACGAAGTGGGGCATGTGACCGCCAATCACGGCGGCAGCCGCCAGACCGCACAGCTGGCGGGCACGGGCCTTGCGATCCTGGTGGGGGTGCTGACCGGCAGCGCCGATGCGTTCCAGATGGCGGCGCAGGCCGCGCAGCTGTTCACCCTGTCCTATTCGCGCGACCAGGAGATCCAGTCCGACGATCTGGGCCTGCGCTATCTGCAGGGGTCGGGCTACAATCTGTTTGCCCTGGGCGACACGATGGACGCGCTCGGCACCGCCGAGGCGCTGGATGCGCGGGTGAACGACCGGCAGGTGCGCACCATCCCGACCTATGCCCGCTCGCACCCGCTGTCGGCCGACCGGGCGGCCCGGGCCCGGCAGGGCGCCGCCGCCACCGGCGTCACCCCCACCACGGTGCCCGAGCGGATCGAGCCGTATCTGGCCGCCCTCAATGGCATGCTGGTGGGGGATGATCCCTCCCAGGGCTTCATCAATGGCCGCACCTTTGCCCACCCGACGCTGCGCCTCGCCTTCGACGCGCCGCAGGGCTTCAGCCTGCAGAACACCGCGCGGGCGGTGAACATCTCCGGCCCCAATTCGATCCGGGCGCAGTTCTCGGGGGGCGCGACGCTGGCGCAGGCCGGCTCGCTCGAGACCTATGCCGAAGGGGTGCTGCGCCAGGTGCTGGGCAACTCCGCGCAGCAGGCACGGATCACCGGCATGGGCCGCCCCGCCATCAATGGCCTGCAGACCGCCGCCATCACCGCCCAGGCCCCCACCAGCCAGGGCCAGATCGCCGAGGTCACGGTGGTGGCCTACAACGTCAATGGCCGGGTGTTCCATTTCGCCGTGATCGGCCCGGCAGGCGGGCTCGGCGCGGCGCAGCCGCTGATCAACTCGCTGCGGGCGCTGTCGCAGCAGGACGTGGCGGCCCTGCGCGCCCGCGAGATGCAGATCGTGACGGTCGCACGCGGCGACACCGTGGCGTCACTGTCGGCCCGCATGGCCTATGACCGCTTCCAGACCGAGCGCTTCCTCGCCCTCAACGCCCTGCCCGCGGGCACGGTCCTGCGCCCCGGCCAGCAGGTGAAGGTGGTCCGCTACAGCTCCCGCCCGGTCGCCTGGCAGGGCGCCGCCATCACCCTCGCCCTCAACCCCGCCGCCCCAATTGTGGGGTTGCATGATCACGCCAGCCACGGCGCGCACGACCATGCGGGGCATGATCACGCGGGGCATGATCACGCGCGCTAGGGCTACTCGCGGTCCGTCAGGCTGCGGCTGAAGCCAGGGACGCGGGACTGCCCGGTCAGGTAGGGTAATTCGTGTGTGTGTCGGCTAGACCGGCCTGCATGACAAAGCGCGGCAGACCCCCCCACCCCGACACACTCACCCCCGCCGAATGGCGCGTCGTGGAGGGTGTCCGGCACGGACTGACCAATCCGGCCATCGCGGCCAGGTGCAATCTGTCAGTCGATGCGGTCAAGTTTCATGTCAGCAGCGCTCTGGGCAAGCTCGGCCTGACGTCACGGCGGGAGCTCCAGCAATGGTCCGGTGTCCGTGCCGACAGTGCGCGGGCCAGGGCTGGCGACCAGGAGCGGCCGGATGACTGGCTCCTGGGTCAGGTCTCCCGCACGACGCGCGATCTGCCCGCGATGGCTGACTGGCTCCGCGATGTGGTCGGTCTGAGGGAGATGATGCGGTTTGAAACCGCTGCGTTTTTCGACTGCGGCGGGGTTCGGCTCTATCTGTCCGCGGGCGATCCGGCGAACAACTCGCTGCTGTATTTCCGCGTGGGCGATATCGAGGCTGCGGTCGCCATGCTGCGCGAGCGGGGGGTCACCATCCGGAGCGCGCCGCATCGCATCCATGTCCATGAAGACGGCACCGAAGAGTGGATGGCCTTCTTCACCGATCCCGAGGGCGGTCCCCTCGGGCTGATGAGCGTCATTCCAGCCGCAGGAGGAGAACTGACATGATGGCCTTCCTTTCCATAGCTTTGCTGCAGGCTGCGGTGGCAGCGGCGCCAGCCAGCCACGAATCACCTCCGCCGGTCCTGCTGGAGGCCCGCTTCGCGCAGGTCGCGCTGACGGTCACCGATCTTGATGCGGCACGGATCTTCTATCGGGACGGTCTTGGCCTGCACCTGATGTTCGAAGCCAACAACATGCTGTTCTTTGACGTCGGCGGTACGCGTCTGATGGTGGCACGCGATGATGCCCGGGTGCAGCCCGCACGGCCCGGCAGCATCTTCTATTTCCACGTCGATGATTTTGATGCGGCGCTGGTGCGTCTGCAGCGCATGCAGGCGAAGCTGGTCGGTCCCGTCGAAACCGTCCAGACCACCGACGCTGGCTCGCTGCGGCTGCAGCAGTTTGAAGACGCCGATGGCAACATGCTGGCGATCATGGGATTTGTGCCGCGGTGAGGTGAGAGGGCGCGGGTGGACGCCCCTAGAGGATCCGCGATGTGATCGCATGGTCCCGCTGCACGAACTGGTGCCACAGGGCGGCGCCGACATGGACGGCGACCAGGGCCACGACCAGCCACGCGCTGAATGTGTGGATATACCAGGCGAGCGCCCGGCCGGTCTCCTCCCCGGCCGGCGGCGTGAACAGACGGGGCAGCTCACCCAGGCCGGCGACATCCATCGGTGCGTCCATCCACACCCACATCACATAGCCGCTGACAGGCAGGGTCAGGATCAGGGCGTAGAGCAGCCAGTGCACGGTGACCGCCACCAGTCTGCGCCAGCGCGGTTCGCCCCGCGGGCGGGGTGGCGTGCCATGGCCGACGCGCCACAGGATCCGCAGCAGCATCAGGGCGAAGATGGCGACGCCGAGCTGGTAGTGCTGCTGGATCAGCCTGAAACTGGCGTCGCGATCCGCCTCCCGCTCGGCCGCGTGCCCCAGATAGACCTGTACCGGGATCGCAGCCGCCACGATCCAGTGCAGCGCACGCGCCAGCAGGGCATAGCGATGGTCCGTCCGGGGCGTGGTCATGGCTCCGGGTGACGCTCGAGACTGATGTTGCGGACCGCCAGCAGCGTCCCGTCCGGCTGACGGCGCAGCTGGACGATGCCACTGCCGCCGCGCAGCTCCTGGGCGGAGCGATAGGCCGCGGTGACGCCAAATCCGCCGTCGAAAACCACATCGTCGATGTAGTAGGGTCGGCGGCCCGGCTCGCCGACAAACAGGTGGATGTGGGCCGGCGCCGTCCGGTCCGGATACGGCCCCGGACGGATGGTCACGAAGCTGTAGCGCCCGTCCGCACCGGTTCTCGCCCAGCCGCGCAGCCTGCCATGCCGGCGACTCCATTCCGTGGCCTGGCTGCCGTTCGCGTAGAGCCCGGCCGCATTGGTGTGGTGCGCATAGAGGATGACACCCTCGGCGGGCTGTGCGCTGTCCGGCACCGTCACCTGCCCCGAAAGGACCAGCCTCTCCCCAGGCTCCTCCGGCCCCGCCAGGATGCTCACCGATGACAGGGCTGATGCGGGCTGTTCCAGAACGGCCGCACAGCCTTCGCAATTGTAGAGATCCGGACGCACGGCCCCGCCGCTGCCCAGGACGCGGCAGCCGGCAGCCGCCAGACCGCACAGCATGACCACTGCTGTCCGGCGCCGCGTCAACCGCGACCCGAGTGGAACATCCCGGTGGATGCCGCAGGGGCGGTCCGGCAGGGGCGGCAGCATCACGCGCCGATCGCGGCCTTCAGGTCCGGTTCCATCGCGGCCGCCAGCACCGTCAGCGCCCGGATCTCTTCGAACAGCGCCGGGTCAGCTTTCTTGAAGTTGAAGCAGGTCTTGCCCTGGCGGCGCTTCTCCAGGGCAGGCGAAACGGCCTGATTGAGGGCGGGCAGCACGTAAAGCGGCATGACATGATAGGCCACATAGGACTTCTTGATCGCGATCCATCCAAACCAGGCCGGCTGTCCCGTGCGGGCCTCGATCCAGGCCGTCTTCAGGGTAAAGGTCGCGGGCGTGTCGTCGGTGACGACCATCGCGGGCGCCGCCTCCCGCATCAGGCTGCGCAGTTCGGCAAAGAGTGCTGGAAAATCCTCGCTCATGATGCCGCTCCTCCCCGTGTTCGCATGAACAACCCGGCGACTGTGGACACGACCAGACCGAAGATCAACGATCCGACGGCCACCGCAACCAGCTGGGTGGGGATATCGACTTCCTGCCCCCTCGCCCGCATCAGATCGAGGAAAGCGGGATTGATCGAGGTGAAATAGACCAGGAAGAAGAGCACTCCGATGACAGCGCTGATGGCGGACACGGCGAGGCCGGTCGCCCAGGCCTGCATCAATGTCAGCCGGCCGCCGCCAGACCGCTTCGTGGCGCGCAGGGCCCACAGGATGGCGGCCGTCGGGAATATGACGGCGACAAAGCCTGTCACGGCCCCGGTTTCGAGATGTGCGTTGTGCCAGCCCATCGCATATTCGAACATCGTCCAGGCGGCAGCACCCGCCCCGGAGAAAAAGCCCGCAAGGGCTATCGTGGAATTGAGGCGCATGGCGGTCCTTTCAGGCGGATGGGCGGGCAACGGGGACGCAGCACAGCAGATCGAACTCGGTCCAGCCGATATCCTCGGGCAGTTTGAGATAAACTTCCTCGGCGGGCTCGTCCCTGAGATCGAGACCGGAAGCGGTCAGCCAGCTCTTGAACAGCATCGACCAGGCGCGGTCGACCACCTCCAGCCCGCCAGCCACGGGGGTGACGGCCCATAGACCGGGCTTGCGCTCGGCGACCGAGAAGTGCGTGGGTGGACTGACGCCCTCAGGCAATTCGATCTGAAAGTCATAGCGGCACCGCGACAGCGGCGTGAGGTCTGGATCGTCGCGCGATGCGCCCGAGATCCTGCCGCTGCTGGCGTCTATCCCGGCCTTCTGCGCCCAGTTCCGGAGCCGTTCGTAGGCGCTGACCAGACGCCCGGGATGGAGGTATCCGCCCCAGACCCGGGCAACGGCGAGCCGCACGGCAGGCCGCTCGACGAGGTCCACCTTGAATGCGGGATCGAGCGCCGGAGCGGGCCGCAGGAAGTAGGATGAGACTGTCAGGGCGTCCTGGCGGTCGGCGCGCGCCTGCCACCATGCCGCGCGGTCAAACCCGGAGGGCGGCATGCCGAACACGCGCCTGAACGCCCGGGTGAAGCTGATGGGCGAACTGAAGCCACACGCAGCCGATGCAGACTTCCAGGACGCACCCTTGCCGGCGAGGGCAATGGCCTGCTCGAGCTTGCGGCGTTCGACAAACGCACGAACGGACTCGCCGGTGAGGGATCTGAAGATGCGATGGAAATGAAAGGGCGACAGGCAGGCAATGGAGGACAGATTGTCCAGCGACATCTGCCCGGACGGATTGTCCTCGACATAGGCGATGGCGCGGGCGATCCGCGCCTCATAGCGTTCGCCGAAGATCCCCTGTTCCATCATGTGCACGCTGCTCCGTGTGGGCTGGAGCCTGATCGCAACTGGGGCGCGACGCGTCAAACCTGTGGACCAAACACATCTTGCGCAATGTCGGCTGCAGGCCCGAAAGGCAGGGTTTCTGCACCGGAATCAAGGCTTCGCTGGCTTGACCCTGCAGGACAGGGCGCAGCAGGGTGGCCGCCTCACAGGAGCCAAGACATGAGCACTCACATGAACACGCACATCACCAGCGGAATTGGCCATTTTGACGTCTGCGGACCCGATCTGGGCGCCTTGCAGCAGTTCTATGCGGGGGTTTTCGGCTGGCAGATCGCGCGCAAAGGCGCTGGACTTGCGCTGGCCAGCACGCCGGCTGGAACGCCGGATGGCGCGCTGGTCGAAGCCGAAGCCCCCAGCCTCACGGTTGGCATCATCGTGGCTGACCTCGATGCCGCTCTGGCGGAAGCAGTGGCGCGCGGAGGCCGGGTGGCCAGGCCCGCCGCCGACAATGGCTGGGTGAGAAAGGCGATGATTGCCGATCCCGCCGGCAATCATCTGACGGTGATCGAGGCTTGAAACCAGACAGGACCGATCTCGGCAACAGGCTGCGGGCGCTGTCATGCCTCGGGCACACCTCGGGCACACCTGCGGCCATCAACAGGCCGGTGGCGTCCGTGTCACGATAGGGCGCATACGGCCTTGATCGATGCCGGCGTGCGGGTCCCCGCATGCTGGAAGGGAGAGGACGATGGGGCGTGAGGCGGTTGCTCTGGTGCACTGGCGCGGTGCGGTGGACGAGGTCCGGGCGCTGCTCGAGGCTCAGGAAATCATCCTGCGCGGCGCGATCAGGGCACGACTGGCGCGCGCCGGTATCTCGCAGGTCTCGGCCGAGGACGGGTGCCTCACATGCATCTGGGAGGGCGAGCCGCTTGTGATCGAGCTGGGCGAGCGCGAGGCCGCAAAATGGCGCGATGCGCTGCTGAAGCCGCCGCCCTCACTGGCTGCAAAGCTGGGGATCGGTCCTGAAAGCCGGGCGTTCGTGATGGGGGACTGCAGTGATCCTGAATTCAATCAGGCGCTTTCAGGTCTGACGTGCCAAACGCCCGATGCGGCGCAGATCCTGGTCGCCATCATCCAGAGCGACTCGGGCCTGGCCACGGCCCATGCCACGGCGCAGGAGCATCCCGACCTGCTATTGTGGTGTGTCTACCCCAAGGGGAAGAATGCGGCGCCGGGCGATACGGCCGTGCGCGCATTCCTGCGCGCGCGCGGCTATATCGACACCAAGAGCTGTGCGGTTTCGGCGCGGCTGACAGCGACGCGTTACGGGCGCAAAGTCAGTTCGGCTTGAAGGGCAGCACGGACGCAGAATTGGCATCCGCAGGCGCAGTCGCCGGTCCGTGCTAGTGACAGGACCGGCTGACCGCCCCATGTCCCCTCCCCGGGCGCAGGGCACTCACAGCGGAATATTGTCGTGCTTCTTCCAGGGGTTCTCCAGCTTCTTGGTGCGGAGCGTGCGCAGGGCCTTGATGACGCGGCGGCGGGTGGAATTGGGCATGATCACGTCGTCGATATAGCCGCGCTGGGCCGCGACGAAGGGATTGGCGAAGCGCTCCTGGTATTCGGCGGTGCGGGCGGCGATGGCGTCGGCGTCGCCGATATCGCCGCGGAAGATGATCTCCACCGCCCCCTTGGCCCCCATCACCGCGATCTCGGCGGTGGGCCAGGCATAGTTCACATCGCCGCGCAGGTGCTTGGAGCTCATCACGTCATAGGCGCCGCCATAGGCCTTGCGGGTGATCACCGTCACCTTCGGCACGGTTGCCTCGGCGAAGGCAAACAGCAGCTTGGCGCCGTGGCGGATCAGGGCGCCATATTCCTGCTTGGTGCCCGGCATGAAGCCCGGCACGTCCACCAAGGTCACGATCGGGATGTTGAAGCAGTCGCAGAACCGCACGAAGCGGGCAGCCTTGCGGGAGGCGTCGATGTCGAGCACGCCGGCCAGCGTTATCGGCTGGTTGGCCACGACGCCGATGGGCGAACCTTCGATGCGGGCAAAGGCGGTAATGATATTTTTGCCAAAGTCCTTGGCGATCTCGAAATAATCGCCATCATCGACGACCTTCTCGATCAATTCCTTCATATCATAGGGCTTGTTCGGATTGGCTGGGATCAGGCTATCCAAGCTCATTTCGACCCGCTCTGGATC
>JAIXTH010000012.1 GCA_027484265.1 Alphaproteobacteria bacterium | reverse complement strand
GAAGCTGTTGATGCCCCACAAGGTGCCCTCCACGAACACCCGGTGCTCGCAGAAGGCCAGCAGGGCGCCAAGGCTGAAGGCATCGGGGCGCGGCATCAGGATGGTGGTGGACGGTCGGTTGCCGGGGAACACCCGGTGCGGGGCGATGGCGTCGATCCGGGCCTGCGGCACACCGGCGGCGCGCATCTCGGCCTCCACCGCTTCCAGCGTCCGCCCGCCTGCAAAGGCTTCGGCCTGGGCGAGGCAGTTGGCGAGGGCCAGGCGGGTGCGTGCCGGGGCGCCCTCGTCGTCGCTGGCCAGCGCCACGAACTCCACTGGCGTGACATCGGGGCTCTGGTGCAGGTGCTGGAAGAAGGCGTGCTGGGCATTGGTGCCCTCGGCGCCCCACACCACCGGGCCGCTGCTGGTGACCGGGCTGCCATCAAGCGCGGTCCGCTTGCCGTTCGATTCCATCTCGAGCTGCTGCAGGAAGGCGGGCAGCAGCCGCAGGCGCCGGGCATAGGGGATCACGGCGCGGGTGGGCCAGCCCATCACCGAGCGGTTCCACACCCCGATCAGGCCTGCCAGCACCGCCGGGTTCTCAAGGTCGGGGGCGGTCTCGAACACGCCGTCCATGGCGGCGGCCCCGGCGCGCAGCTGCGCCACCACCTCGGGCCCCAGCGCGATCTCGCACGACAGACCCACCGTAGACCATAGTGAGAAGCGCCCGCCCACCCAGTCCTCGAACCCGAACACCCGCTCCGGGCGGAAACCGGCGGCGGCTGCCTTGTCCGGCGCGGCACTGACCGCCACCAGATGCGCGCTGTCATCCGGCCCCACGGCCGCCTGCAGCCAGGCCCGGGCGGCCTTGAGGTTTTCGAGGGTCTCCAGCGTGGTGAAGGTCTTGGAGACGCACACCACCAGCGTGGTGGCCGGATCCAGCCCGGCGATCGCCGCCGCCAGCTCCCCCGGTTCCACATTGGCGGCAAAGCGCAGCTGCGGGCTGGTGCCGGCGTGGGGCGCGAGGGCCTCCTGGATCAGGCGCGGACCGAGGTCTGATCCGCCGATGCCCAGATGCAGCACGGCCTCGAAGCGGCGCCCGTCCGCGCTGGCCTCGGCGCCGCTGCGGACGGCCTCGGCAAAGGCGCTGGCGCGGGCCTGCACGGCGCGCACCCCGTCCGACACCGGCACGCCCCTGGCCGACCAGTCACGCTGCGGATTGCGCAGGGCCATGTGGAGCACGGCGCGCTGTTCGGTGCTGTTGATGGCCTCGCCGGCAAACAGGGCGCGGCGGCGCCCGGCGAGGTCGCGGCTGGTGGCAAAGCCCTGCATCGCCGCCACATCCTGCGCCGACAGGGCGCTGCGGGCAAAGTCGAACACGAGGCCGCAGGCCTCCAGTGTCAGGCGTCCGGTCCGGTCCGGCTCGGTGGCCAGAAGCTGCGTGATGGAGCGGGGCGGTTCGGGGCGGGAGGGCAGGCCGGTCATGGCCGCGCTCCTATCAGCTGACGGGCCGGGGTGGCCAGAGGGCTTGTGGAGGTCCGGGGAGGTCCCCCGGCTGCGATGCCGGCATCATGCCGGATCGCCGCTGCAAGTGCCTGGTTTGTCAAGCGCGCTCTGGCCGCCCCGGGCGGCCGGGACCGCTGGACCGCGCGGCTCCTGCCGCGCCCATGGCGGGGGTGATGCGCGGCGGGAGCCGCGCGGTCCAGCGGGTCGGCAAGTGGCTGTCGAGGTGGGGGAGAGCTTGACGGCGACGGCGCAGGGGTCGATGCGCCGCGCGCGGGTCCGCTGCAGGCAACAGACCTCCCTGGCGCTTCCAAGCGCGCGGAGCCCCTGTGGGGCTGATGATGACTGTCGGCGCCTGACCGGCAATCCGGCTTGCACAGAGCCAGAACCGGGGCACTCCTGACCCGATGAACGGCCACGAAGGCGGCCCGGAAACGACGGTGCAGGGCCCCGTGCCAGCGCAGGATAAGCTGCAACAGACGGCGCCAGCGGCGTCGGCGCGGTCTGGCTGAAGCCGGTTCGTCAGTGTTCCAGAGGCGCGCAGCGGCCTCGATCAACCGGTCGATCTTCCGGTCCAGCGCTTTGGGCGACAGCTGGCGCCCTGAGCCAGCAGCCGCACCCGGAATCTGGCAGGGCTCACCACCCGCCAGCGCAAACTCGAACGCCAGCAGCCGCAGCATCCACCGCAGCCACGCCCCCCAGACACCCAGACTGGCCAGCGTGTCCGACCAATCAAGCCCCGGTTCCGCCAAGGCCGCGTCCACGCGATCCAGCGCAGCAGCAAGACTTGCGCGGCCGTGGGCAGGGGATGGAGGCGTGTGATCCATGCCGGCATTGAACCCCAAGGTCCGCACCCCGGGGATAGCATTTGCGTCTATCCCCCCGCTGGACCGCGCGGCTCCTGCCGCGCCCATGGCGGGGGCGATGCGCGGCGGGAGCCGCGCGCTCCAGCGGCTCCCCAGGAAGCCCGATGCGGGGCAAGCGACGCGCGCCAGCGCACAGCGCGTTCGTCCCATCCGCAACGGAAAACCCCGCCGGACCAGCATCCGGCGGGGCTGTCATGTCGGTGGACTGTCACTCCGGCGTGAGCCGCCAGAGCGTGCCGGTCACGGCTCCTCGTCGCCCGGGCCGTCCGGCAGGTCGCCGAGGTCGTCGTCGAAGTCTTCGTCCTCGTCGGCGAGGAACGGCACTTCATCGTCGCCGTCGGTGGGATCGTCTTCCTCGAGCTCGCCTTCCGAGAAGCCTTCGGGCAGCGGGTCGGCGCCGGCCGGGCCCACGCCCGTGCCGTCGTCATTGCCGTCCTCGTCGATCATCAGCGGCGGATCGTCGATGGCTTCGGCATCGATCTCCGGCGTGACCTCGTCATCGGCCTCCAGCTCGGCATCATCGTCGTCGGCAGCGGCGGCCTTGTTGAGCTTGATGAGGGCGTCCTCATCATCCTCTTCCTCGTCCTCGCGCTCGGGCTTGGCGGCATAATTGGCGAAGCGCACCTTCTGACGGGTGGCCTTCACGGCTTCGTCCTCGGGATCGAAGCTGTGGCCGCACTTGGGGCAGCTGGCGGGGCGCTTGTGCAGGTCGTAGAATTTCGAGCCGCAGTTCGGGCAGATCTGCTTCTCGCCAAGATCGAGTTTCGGCACGGAGTAAGGCTCCCTCGTCCTCTCCCGGCCCGCCCCGGATCGGGGCCTGTCAGCCGGGGGCGGCCTGGTGTAATGCTGGATAGGTCTGGCGCGCACCCCAGGGCGCACGCACGGCGGTGCCGGGCACTGCCAGAGACAGGCGTCTGTGTCAAAAGCCCCCGTGCAGTAGACCCGGCCTGGCGGGCCGACCGGGAGGCCGGGGAACGGCGCTGCCCGCACACCGGGCGCGCCACCGGAGCGCAGCCGGAGCGCCCCCGGAGCGCCCCCAGAGCGCATTGGGGGGCGCCAGCGGACCTGCCCCCTCTGCAGCGCATCCTTGCAGCCATCCGGCTGCCTGCCTACCTCTGCGCCCGCCCCCCGCCGCTGTGGCCGGGACCGCCAGACTGGACCCGACGCCCGTGGGCTACCGCGCCAAACACTATGACCTCGACACGGATGCGGGCCGCAAGGCTGCGTGGCACGACTATTGGTGGGAGGACCACGCCTTCCTGCGCGAATGGATCCGCAACGCCCACCAGATCAGCCCGCGCCTGTGGCGCTCGAACCAGCCCAGCCCCGACCAGCTGCGCGCCTGGCGGGACGAGCACGGCATCCGCACAGTCATCAATCTGCGCGGCGATACGCCCGCAAGCTTCACGGCGCTGGAGAAGCGCGCCTGCGCCGATCTCGGCCTTGATCTGCACTTCCTCAAGATCGAAAGCCGCGGCGCGCCTGACCCGGTGCTGCTGAAGGAGGCGCGCGACCTGTTCGCCACCATCACCTACCCCGCCCTGATCCATTGCAAGAGCGGTGCCGACCGGGCCGGGCTGATCAGCGTGTTCTATCTCTATTGCGTCGAAGGTGTGCCGTTGGCGCAGGCCCGCCAGCAGCTGTCGAACCGCTATCTGCATGTGAGCGCGGGCAAGACCGGCATCCTCGGCTTCTTCTGGGACGAGTTCGCCCGTGCCGAGGCCGCAACCGGCGTGGATTTCTGGACCTGGCTCGACCGCGACTATGACCGCGAGGACCTGAAAGCCCGCTTCAAGCCAACCCCCGTGGGCAGCTGGCTGGTGGACCGGGTGCTGGGGCGGGAATAGGCGGGCGGCAGCGGCGCTATTCCGTTGACCGCCTCGATTCGACGGTCGTGGCGCTTCCGGGCCTGCGGTTGGCGGTGAACGGGAAGAGGTCCTCCGCCCGCCCTTTTCCCCGGCGCACCCGCCGCCGCCAGCGTGGATCGCAGGCGTGCCAGCCGGTTTCAAG
>JAIXTH010000198.1 GCA_027484265.1 Alphaproteobacteria bacterium | reverse complement strand
CTGGCGGCGGCCTTGTTCACACTGGGCTGGACCAACCGGATGTCATGCAACCGCGAGCTGCTGGCGGCGTGGCGCGGTGGTGACCCGTCCGGCCTGCTGGCGGCGGTTGAGGCCCATGACGTGTGCGAGGACTGGCCCTGGCCGCTGGCATTCCGCGAGATCCTGGCGCGGTTCGGCGACCGCTGCCGCTATGTCCTGACCCGCCGCGCCACTCCGGAGATCTGGCTCGCCAGCCTCAAGGCCCACAGCGAGCGGGTCTCGCCCGTCGAGCACTGCCGCACCCTCGCCTATGGCCACGCCTATCCGCACGGTCTCGAGGCCGAGCATCTGGCGATCTACCAGGCCCATGCCGAAGCTGTGCGGGCGCATTTTGCTGCGGCCGGTGCCAGCCACTTGCTGCTGGAGGTGTGCTGGGAGACAGGAGACGGCTGGGCGCAGCTGTGCCCGTTCCTGGGTGTGCCGGTGCCCTGCGTGCCCTTCCCGCACGAGAACCGGGCGCCCGCGGCGCCCGATCCACAGATGCTGGCGGACAACCGCCGCCTGATTGCGGCCCAGCTTGCCGGACTGGCCGCTGCGGCCGGGCGCAGCGGCGCCTCCGGTCAGTTGGACGCCGGAAACTCGCCATCGTAATTGATGCAGTAGAACAGGGCCAGATTGGGCTGCCGGTTCTCGTGCGCCTGGCCGCCGCCTGCATTACCGATCAGCTGCGGCGAGAACGGCGCATCCAGATCCAGCGGCGGGTTGGGCGGGATTTCATTGTCCGAGCTGGGCACCACGGTGACTGTCGTGCCGGAGACATGGGCAATCGAGCCGAGATTGGTGGTCGCATTGACCCCGCTGCGCTTGGCAAGGGCATTGGGCGGCGCCTTGCGCTGGATGCCGTGGCTGTGCACCGGCATCTGGCCGACTGTCAGGATCACGCTCTCCGAGCCCTCGAACGAGCCGCGCGCATTGGTGCTGCTGGCACCGCCCGCCACCCGGCCGCCGAGGTTGGGCAGGGCAAAGGTCGACTGGTCGAACGGCCCGTAGGTGTCACCAATGACGGCATACAGCGCCTGGAACTGGTTCTTCGGCACACGCTGGCCATTGCACATCAGCCAGCCATTCTCGACGAAATTGAAGGTCGTTGCCCGGACGGCTCCGATGAAGGGCATGACTTGCCTCCTGTCTGGTTTGGGGTGGGATCAGTTGCTGCTGGGAAAGATGCCCGTCGTGCAGATGAGATAGCGCAGATAGAGGGTGGGCATGACATTGGCGTGGGCCTGGCCGCCGCCCGCGGGCGCCACCATCTTGGGATTGAGGTTTCCAGGCGCACCCAGCGGCGATGTGGAATCCGAATAGGTCAGGAGATCCGGTGCGGTTGCGGCCAGCACATTGACCCCACTGCCAATATTGGGCGACGAGGCCAGGCTGGACGACAGGTTCATGGGGTGGTTGTGGCTGGGAATCTGGGCCGTGGTGAGCGTCACCGTCCGGCTCCCCACCGCCGAACCCAGCGGCCAGAGATTGTTGCCGGGCCGCTGGCCCATGCTAACCGGGATCCTGTCCCGCAGGTCCGGGAGATTGAAGTTGGTGGTGCCGTTCCCGCCATAGGTCACGCCGATCAGCGCGAACAGGGCCTGATTCTGGCTGATAGCGATCAGCGACCCGTCACACTCCAGCCAGCCCGTCGGCGTCACAGCGCCGGCGAACAGCATGATTTCTCCTACAAACGCGTCCATGTGTGCCTCCATGAATGGGATGAACGGACTGCCGGGCGCCCTGGCGGGCGCAGCTGGCCGCAGTCCGGTTGCTGGCTGGGCCTCAGTTCGACCGCATCGGATACAGGCCGTTGACGCAGATCAGATAGCGCACGGTCAGCGTCGGCTGGATATTGGAGTGGGATGTGCCGCCCCCTTGCGGCACCACCGTGTCCGGATCGATCGCCACCAGGTTGGACGGCGGTCCATAGAGGTTCGGCGGAGTGGGCACTGCGGGCGGGACCGCCTTGGTGTTCGAGAAGATCGCATTCACCACGCTGGCGGCATTGGGTTCCTGGGTCGAACCCAACGCGATGTGGTTGTGGATCGGCATCTGGGCCAGAGTCAGCGTGACAGCTTCCGCCCCGGTCCGGGCCGCCAGAGGATAGGGCGGGGTCGAAGAGGTGCCCACGATCGCGGTGCCGCGCAGGTCCGGCAGGGCGAAATTGACCTTTCCATCACCACCGTACCGATTGGCCAGCAAAGAGAACAGCGCCTGATTGTTGGAGATCGACAACAGCTGTCCCTCGCAAGGCAACCAGCCGTTTGGAATCACATTCGAAAAAGCAACCGGCATGATCTCGCCAATGGTGCCATCATACGGCATCGCAACCTCCATAGCCTCGCGAGACCAAAGCTTGAACCACAACCAAACAGCATGCAATCAAAAAACGATAATCTGCCCGAAGAATTTTTGTGACTGAATGTTCAGGTCATAAACACCCGTCCGGGTAGTGGCAGGTCGCTGAAGCCACGCCCTCGTGCTTCCTCCCGCAGGGCCGGAAATGCGGGCCCCAGGCGACCGAACCAGGTGCTCCAGCGCACCGGTGCAAACTCCACCAGTCCCCCGCGGTCCCGCAGGTGGTTCACGGCGAAGTGGATGTTGAGCGCCTTTTCCTGGGTGCCCTCCACACTGTGATAGTCGTCCATCACAAACAGACAGTCGTCGGTGAACAGGTCGGCGAACGGACCGATATTCGGCCAGAAGGCACCATTGGCATCCATGAACACCAGATCCACCTGCCCGCCCGGTCCCAACCGGTCGCGCAGCGCTGTCACGGCCGCCGGATCATTGGCCCATCCCTGGAACAGCGCCGTGTAGCGCGACAGCCCGAGGCTGGCCACATTGGCGGACCAGTCGGCGATGATGTCGTTGGTGGGCAGCCAGGGCTGGTCGGGATAGGAGCCGCCCACCTCAATGGTGAGGAACGGCACCGCCGTGCTGTCCCGCAGCCCGGCCGCGATCGCGCAGGTCGATCCCCCGATATAGGAGCCGATCTCCAGCACCCCCCGCCGTGCCTCGATGGCACAGGCCCGCAGCAGCGCCAGCGTATCGGGATGCAGCATCGAGAACCGGTCGATCGACAGCATCTCGGCCCGGGCCACAGATCCGTCCAGATGCGCCAGATAGCTGGCGACCAGCCCGGCATCGAGCCGCGCGCGCCCGGCAGCCAGGTCGCGGTCGATGCGGTCGCAGATTGCAGCGCTGTCCGTCCGGCTCATGGGCCTGCTCCTTTGCTGTTCGGGGTTTGGCGGGGAACCATCACCGCACCAGCCTGTCCCACAAACCGCCCAGCCCGGTACGGACAGGTCGCCTGGGCTCCGGCAGCGGACTGGCGGCGAGGCCGCGCCGCTGCACTGCCTCGGTGCGGTCCACCATGCCAGCAATGCCGAAGCGGTCGCGCACGAAGGCCGGACCCGCCTTTGCCCGCTCGCGCCAGGCGGGCAGATCACCCAGCACCTCCATCAGGCGCTCGGCCAGCTGGTCGGTGTCATCCTTGGGCACGCGGTAGCCGGTCACGCCATGGTGCGCGGCATCCTGGGTGCCGCCAGCGTCCGTCACCACAATCGGCAGGCCCAGCTGCTGCGCCTCCAGCACCACATTGGGCGTGCCTTCCCAGAAAGCCGTGTGCAGGAAAACATCCATCGCGGTCATGACCTTGGGCAGGTCAGACCTCCGTCCGATGGCGTGGAAACACTCGCCAAGGCCGAGAGCAGCCACTTTCTCCTGCACCTGCGCCAGATAGGGCCCCTCCCCCATCAGCACCGCATGCAGGTCCGGATGCCGCGCCCGCGCCCGCGCCACAGTCTCGACAAACAGTTCGGGCCGCTTCTCCTCGGACAGGCGGAACGCGCCCACCACCGCAGGCGCATCGCGGGGCACACCGATCACATCGCGGATCTGGTCGCGCTCGGCGGCGGTTGCGGGCTCGAGATGCGCGAGATTGACCCCGTTCAGCACCACATCGATGCGCGCCGGATCAAGGCCGATCCAGTCGGCATAGGAGGCCGCGCCGGGGGTGGAGTTGTTCATCAGATGCACCTGCGGACAGGCCGTCAGCCAGGTGTACCAGGGGCGCATGTAGTCGGTGAACAGATAGGGGAAGTTGCCCGGATGCACGTTGCGCCCCGACAGCACCACACAGGGCACACCGGCCAGCACGGCGGCAATCCCGCCCCAGATATTGGAATGGTCCAGCCAGTGATGGGCAATGGCGGGCCTGCGCAGGGCATATTCGACCCACAGGTCCATCACCCAGGCATTCAAGGTGAAGGGGATCGACTTGATGGCCTGCACGATCTCGAAATTACGCCGCATGAACTCGACGCCTTCCTCCAGCACCGGGCTGTTGTTCACCGCCAGCTTCACATCGTGGGCCCGCAACAGCGGGGCATAGTGCCCCCCTGCCCCCTCCAGCGGATAGACTGTCAGCAGGGTCTGGTCCGGATGTCCGCGCCCGGCCTGTTCGATCAGGAAATTCACCAGCTGGCGCTCGGCGCCGCCTGCCCCCAGGCTGCCGATATTGTGGATGGTGGACGGGAAGCGCGCGCTCTTCTGCGCGGCGGTGGCATGGACCGGCCGGGCCAGCAGCTCGAGCATCTTGGGGCTGATGGTCTCGCCATCCACCGTGCGGGGCAGGCCGGGAAAGACCGCATCGGGATCGAACCCCGGGCGGGGCAGCACCTGCACTGCATTGGACTGCGGGAACAGGTCGAACGCGATTTCCCAGTAGCGATCACGGCTCATGATGCCACTCCATCCGCGCCGGGGGAGCGCGGCGCCGCTGCGAATGTCTGATGGCGGTTCATGCAGCGGCTCCGTCGGGCTTGCGCAGCACATAGCCGGTGGACAGCTCTTCCAGCTCCGCAACATCGACGTCCTGCAAGCTGGCCCCGGAACAGGCCCGCAGGCGCGGCACGAAGTCGGCCAGATAGGCCGGATCGGCTGTCAGCGAGACATGGGCACGGACCAGCTCGAAGCCCGCCGACCGGAAGGCACTCACATAGGCGCCGGCCCGCCGCTGCGTGCCGCAGTGATAGTCGGTCTGGCGCAGCCACGCCGCCTCCTGATCCGGGGTCATCAGCAGATACTCGAGCGGGCGGGAAAAATCGCGGTGATCGCGGAAATCGATCTGGTGCACGTTGGTGCCCCCGGGCCGGGTGACGGCATAGAGGCACCGGGCCGCGCTTTCGACACCGACAATATGCTCGAACACCGCGTTCGACAGCACCAGATCGAACCCGTCAGCCGGTGCCCCCGTCAGCAGCTCGGCATCGGGATAGGTGGTCACGATCCCGGGCAGATGTGCCCCGGCCGCCACCAGGGCGCGGATCGGCGTGGTGTCGCAGCCGGGCAGCCCGGCCTCGATCAGCTCCGCCAGACGTGCATAGACCGGGCCGTGATAGGCGCTGTCCCACTGTGGCAGCCACCGGTCGGCCACCGCCACCCGCGCGCCCATCGCCGCCAGGGTCAGCACCGACCCGAAGTTCGGCCCGGGCCCCAGCTCCAGCACATCCAGCCCCGCTGCGGGCCGGCGCATCCAGGTGGAGACCTTGTCGAGGTGGCTGCACCCGATCTGGAACGCGTGGCGGGCCGCCTCTTCGATGGCCGCCGGCGAGCTGGCCTGTCGTTCGGAATTGATGGCGTGCATAGCGGGCGGGTCCGGTTCAGTAGTCGAGACAGAAGCTGTAGCTGCGACCGTTGGCATTGGGATCGGTGTTGTCGCGGGCCGAGAACACCAGCCAGTCCTGCCAGTGCGAGAAGCGTCCGGCGCCGCGGTTGCGGATCAGCTCGTGGATGGTGTGGGCCAGCCCGAGCGGCACGCCGTCCTCGAACAGCATCAGGCGCGAGCGCTGGTTGAACCCGTTGTCGTCCGCCACGGCGGCATGCGCCGGCAGATGCGCCTGGAAGCCATAGCCGCCCACAGACTGGAACGGCCCGTACAGGGGCTGCAGCGCCCGCTGCGCGTTGCAGGTGCGCCAGTGGGCGTTCTGGGCCGGATCGGCGAACACATATTCCGTGCACCCTTCGCCATTCACCACATTGACCATGGGCAGGCCGATCTGCCGCGCGACGAAGTCCTGGGTTTCGTGCAGCCCGGCAAACTCCATCGGATAGCCGCCCAGCCAGTCCTTGATGTCGGCCCAGATATTCATGCCGCGACTGCCATAGTTGCGGATCGCGGCCAGCGCACTGCGACCGGCCTTGAGCTCGGGGACAATCACCTGCCGGTACAGATGGTCGGCCTCCATCAGCTTCTTCTTGAGCGGACTGGCGAAATTGTAGGCCTTCTTGATGGCGATCCATTCCTCGGGTGATGGATCGACATAGGTGTCCGAGCTGTAGAGCGCGATGTAGAATTCGCCGCCTTCGCGGATCGGGATCGCGGCATGGCGCACCGCATCCCACATCGCCCCGGTGTGGTGCAGCACGCCCCAGGAATAGACCAGATCGAAGCTGCCCAGGGCCTGCATATAGGCACGGTCGAGCACCGAGCCCTGGGCAATGCTCCAGCCTTCGGCAATCCCCGACCAGTCCCTCACCCGCTGCGATGTGGCCACGGAGTGGGGATCATAGTCGAACCCGACCACTTCAGCTGCCCCCAGCCGCTTCATCGCCAGCGAATGGATACCCGAGCCGCAACCGATATCGAGGATCCGCATCCCGTCGAGGCGGTCGCGCTTGAGCACCCGGCACAGGTGATCCATCGAGGCCTGCACGGTGGCATCGGACAGGTTCTTGTCGACAAACGCCGCCCAGTTGCGACCGAAGCCGTATCGAAGATCGCTCTCGCTCATAGCGCTCCTGCCAGCTTGTTGCGTGGGACCTTGCAGCCGGACGCGGCGGCTGCAGCATGGGAAACGGTCATGTCCACCGGCGCTCCTCTGCCGCCAGCAGCCCTGGAAAGACTGATCTCAGACGGGGGGTACCGCGCCCGAACCAGGTCCCCCACAGGAACGTCCCATAGTGCTCGATCGCACCGGCCGACAAGCCGTCAGCAACGGACTGGCGGGTCTGGCCGAACTTGATGTTCTGGTCGGGATCGTCAGGCTCGAGCAGGTTTGTCACGTCGTCGAGCACCAGCAGGCAGTCCTCTGCGAGGTGGTCGACCAGATAGCGCATGTTCTGCCAGACAAAGCCGTTGGCATCGATGAACAGCATGCCGATCTGCCTTCCCTCCAGTGCCGCTACCGCATCGGCGCAGGTGCCACGATTGTTCCCGAACCCCTTCGAGAGATGGGCGCGACCGGCAAAACCCGCCGCGTCCAGATTCCGCAGCCAGTCGGCATGGATGTCGGCGGAGGGCATGGTGGGATGCTCGAGATAGGCGCCGCCGCAGTCGATCGAGACCACCGTCTTGTGCTGGCTTGCCGCAACACCGTGCAGGATGGCGATGGTGGAGCCGCCCACATAGGGACCCACTTCCACGATCGCGCCGCGGGCCTCCATCGCATAGGCCCGCAGCATCAGCAGGGTCTCGATTCCCAGCATCGACACCGTCTTCACCTCGGCCATGCGGGCTGCGGCCGGGTGCGCCAGAACCGTGCCGCCATAGGCCTGGGCAAGGGAGGCATCGAACCGGCAGTCTCCCGCCGCAAGGCCGTTGTCGATGGCAGTATGGTCCATCACGCCGCCTCCCGGGCCGCAGCAGACCGCGCGGCGGCGATCCGGGCCGGCTGCGCCGCCAGCCACTTCTCCAGGATCAGCAGCGGCCACAGCTGATAGATCGAGAAACAGCCTGGCTGCGACTGGTGGGCGATGGTGGCATCCAGCGCTTCCGGGTCCAAGAGCGTGCGGATCCGGGCGCCTGGCGCCTGCAGGGCATCGCGGCACTGCCCCAGGATCGCATCGGCCGACCACGCCTGTGACGGCAGGCCAAAGCCCTTCTTGGAGCGGTACATCCACTCACGCGGCAGATAGTCGCTGGCGATCTCCTTGAGGATGCTCTTGGTGGTGGCCGGCGCGATCCAGCAGTCCTCCTCGTGCAGGCCCATGGCATAGCCCGCAAAGTCGCGGTCCAGCAGCGGACAGCGCACTTCCAGCGCGTGCTGCATGCTCATGCGGTCCACTTTCGCCAGCACGGCGCCGGGCATGTACAGCCAGGTGTCGATATTGCGCATCCGGTGCAGTGCCGGGTCCGCCGGATGATCGAGGATTGCGCGCCAGCCCTCCACCAGCCCCTCGACCTGCGGCGAGAAGCCCCCCATCAGGCTGCGCGCCTGCGACGGCAGCCAGATGTGCCAGCGCAGCGACATGTAGACATCGCTCGGCCGCACGTCCTGCGGGTCGATCCCCAGACCCAGCGCGGCGATCCGCTGTGGGTCGGCCAGGTCATTGAGGGTGTCGCGATAGCGGCCATAGCCACCGAACAGCTCGTCCCCGCCGTCGCCCGACAGGCACACCGTCACCTGCTCGCGGGCAAACTGGCACAGCAGCCAGGTGGGCAGGCACGAGCTGTCGCCATTGGGCTGGTCGAGCACCCCGGCGATGTGGTCCATCATGGCCAGGCCTTCGGGGGCCAGCATCCTGTCATGGTGGCGGGTCCCCAGATGGGCGGCGATCTCGCGGGCCTGTTCATGCTCGCTCTCGGCGCTGCCCTCGAAGCCGATGGAGAAGGTATCCAGCTCCCGCCCGAGTTCCCGCCGCGCCAGCGCACACACCAGCGCGCTGTCCACCCCACCCGACAGGAAGGCGCCCAGCGGCACATCGGCGATCATCCGGCGCTCCACCGCCTCCACCAGCAAGGTGCGCAGGCGGTCCTTCACCACCCGCCTGTCTACGCCGGCCAGGGATGGCGACGGCCGGGCGTGGAACTGGAAGAAACTGCCCGATTCCACCTGTTCGGCGCGCCCGCTCTCGAAGGCAAAGGTCGCCCAGGACCCGGCCGGCAGCATCTGGACCTGGCGGTAGATCGTGCGCGGCCCGGGCAGATAGCCCAGCATCAGATACTCGGCCACAGCATCGGTATCGATGGTGTCATCAAACCCCGGCAGGGCATAGAAGGACTGGATTTCGGACGAAAAAGCAAAGGTCTCGCCATCATTGTAGATATAGAGCGGCTTCTTGCCGAATGCGTCGCGGGCGAGCATCAGGCGGCGCTGGTCCGGATTCCAGACCGCAAAGGCGAACATCCCCACCAGCTGGGACAGGGCAGACGGGTCGAGGCTGTCGAACAGGTGCGGCAGGATCTCGGTGTCGGACAGGCTGTTGAAGCCACAGCCCCGCGCTTCAAGCCGGGCCCGGATGCTCTGGAAATTGTAGATCTCGCCATTGAAGGTCACCATGGCCCGGCAACCCGGCGCGCTCATGGGCTGGCGGCCTTCCGGGCGCAGATCGATGATCGACAGCCGCCGGTGCCCCAGGGCCAGCCCTGCCGCAGCATCGACCCAGACCCCGGAATCGTCCGGTCCCCTGTGGGCCTGCAGGTCGGCCATGCGCCGTGCCAGTGCGGCCAGCTGCCCGCTGCCAGGCCTGTGTTCCAGCGCGACCACGCCGACAATTCCGCACATTCACCTGTCTCCATCCCAGGCGGTCCGGTCCGCTTGGGTTTGCTGAGCCTCAGACTGCCACGGGAACCTGCTGGGCACCGTCACCCTCGGGGCGGCCAGCGACGGGCCGGGGCCACAGTACCGCTCTGAGAACCGCCTCGTAAGACTGTGCCATTGCCTCGAATGTCCCTGCCCGTTCCATAGCCGCCCGCGCGCCAGCTGCGAGGCGTCTGGCCAGGCCGGAGTCCGCGCGCACCTGCAACAACCGCTGCGCCAGGACATCCACATCCCCCGGCGGATAGAACAGGGCGCTTTCACCATCGGCCAGGATCTCGGCAATCCCGCCCACGGGGGTGGTGATGATCGGAACGCCGGACAACGCTGCCTCGTGGCTCACCCGGGGGATGCCCTCGGCGCGCGACGAGCACACCAGCACATCGGCCGCAGCATACCAGCAGGCTGGCTCCGCGACCTGGCCGGGCATCACGACTGCCTCACCGGCCAACAGGGTCCATTGTGCGCGTTCGACAGGCGTCAAGCCGTTGCCG
Organism: Alphaproteobacteria bacterium; assembly: GCA_027484265.1. GTDB lineage: Bacteria > Pseudomonadota > Alphaproteobacteria > Caulobacterales > Aquidulcibacteraceae > JAIXTH01. The sequence goes on along the minus strand of JAIXTH010000198.1, from coordinate 14,167 downwards.
CCCACCAGGGCACCAGTCATGTCGCTGACCCCGGCACGGCGCAGACGCCGCACCGCCTCGATCAGGTCGATCTGTCCCTTGCGCTGCGACAGCGTGCCGACACACAGGGCCACGTAGCCCTGCTCGGGCAGGCCCAGGTCCGCCCGCAGCTTGGCCCGTGCGCAGGCGGGCGGCTGCCCCGCTGGCGCCCGGGGTGCATTGCGGATCACATGCACCGATGTATCCGGGCCGCAGAACGCCTGCCAGACCTGCGCCGTGGCTTGAGACACGAACACGACCGAATCCGCCGCCGCAAAGCAGCCCAGTGCATGGGCAGCCACCGCTTCATGGCGATCGGCCAGCCGCTGGCGCCATGGCTCGCCCTCGCGGATATTCCAGACCGTGCGAACCCCTGCTGCGGCCGCCGCCTCGATCACCGCGAACATGTCCAGGGTCATCACCAGGATCACGTCCGGCCCGATCGCAGCAATCCGGTCCCGGATCGCGGCTACTCCGGCACCATGGGCTGCGGGCGACCAGGACGGGGATTGCCAGATCCGATCGATCTCGACTGAAACGGCGCCCTTGGCGAGGTCAGCTGCCACCGGGCCGTCACGGGGACTGGCCAGCGTCACGTCCCAATCGCGGGCCGCCTGCCACTGCCGGGCCAGATCACAGGCACTCAGAGGAGCGCCGTCGCGCTCGAGGCCGGGCACCACGATCAGCAGCCGGGGAATACGCCCGTTGCCCGCACAGCCGGAAGCCTGCGCGATCGTGTCAAGCCGCACTGTCCGCCCGATCCGCACAGGCTTCAGGGTTTCCGGCAGCTCCTGCGGCACAGCATGGCGCAGACCGCGCCAGCGACGACGGACCGCAGCCAGATCAAGCACAATCAGGAGCCTTGCAAGGCGGCCCAGCCGCATAACCCACAGCTGCATTATGGACGGCATGACAGCTCCGCTCGTCTCCAGATAGAAAATGCCGATGCAGTGCAGAGTCCCGGCAGTCAACCCAAATTCGAAACCAACTCTCCAGCATGATCAGCGTCCAGATGATTGTGTGGGCGCTCCGCCCCTTTTGATGTTCATTCAACAGCCGCTGCGCGGCGCCTCGGGCCAGAATGCCGCGCTGCTCAAAGCGTCCATCCAGCAATATATCGCTGGCGAACGACCGCCAGGGGCCCCGCAGCCAGTGTTCCACAGGCACGCCGAACCCCATCTTGGGCCGGTTCAGGATGGCGGGCGGCAGCGCATCGCTCGCGGCTTCCCGGAACAGCTGCTTCAGACCGCCACCTGGCATGTGCACGTCCGCGGGCAAGGTCAGCGCGAACTCGGCCAGCCCCCGTGCCAGCAGCGGCGAGCGGGTCTCGAGCCCGACAGCCATCGCTGCGGTATCCACTTTGACGAGGATATCCCCTGGCAGATAGGTGGCCAGATCAGCCCGCGCCGCCGAAGCCGCCAGCGGCTGGCCAGGCTGGAACCACGGATCCAGACGCCGGGCCGGATCGTTGCAGCGCCAGGACTCCAGGGCCGGGCCATAGAGATCGTGCCGATCATCGCCAGAGAAGGCGAACAGGGTGGCGCCATACCGCGCCGGTGCGCCCTGGCCGCGCAGCCGCAGGCGCCGCCGGATACCGCCGAACGGCCGGACCCGCGCCAGTGCCGGCGGAATCATGCCGTGAAGACCCCGCGCCAGGCAGCCGATGGTCCCTTCCCCCGGCTGTGCTGCACCCCGCCTGCCGGTTCCGGCATCCAGCGCCGCCATGTCGCCATAGCGGCGATAGCCCATCATCAGCTCATCTCCGCCATCTCCTCCCAAGGCGACAGTGACGTGCGGGCGGGCGAGGCGCGCCACGGCAAAGGTCGCCAGTGCCGAAGGGTCGGCAAACGGCTCGTCGTGGTGCCAGGCGACCTGCGCCAGGGTCTCGATACAGCCCGGCCCCAGCTCTTCCATGTGATGGGTGGTGCCGAACAGGCCCGCCACCTGTCGTGCGGGTTCGCGCTCGTCATGGTCGGCCCGTGCAAAGCCGATCGAAAAGCTGTTGAGCGGCGTGGTGGTGCTGCGGGCCATGCGCGAGACCACGGCCGAGGAATCGATCCCGCCCGACAGGAAGGCGCCCACCGGCACGTCCGCAACCATCCGGCTGCGGACCGCTGCGTCGAGGTGGGCGCGGAGTTCCTCCACCAGTGCGCCACGTGGCCGACTGGCCTTTGCCGGATCGACAGCGGGGGCGGTCCAGTAGCGCAGGAGGTGCGGGCCGTCGGTCCGGCCCCGCCGGAACACCAGCGCGGTCCCCGGCTCGACCCGCTGGATGCCCGCAAATGCCGTGGACGTGCCGGGGCAGTACTGGAATGCCAGATAGTCGTGCAGCACCGCCAGGTCCGGGGCCGGATCGAATCCGGGCCAGGGCAGCAGCGCCTTGATCGCCGATCCGAACAGCACCGTGCCATCAGCGCGTGTCCAGACAAGCGGCTTCTCGCCAAACCGGTCCCGCGCCAGCACCAGTTCGCCGGCTGCCGTGTCGATCAAGGCCATGGCGAACATGCCATCGAGCCGGTCCAGCAGACCCGGCCCCCAGCGTCGCCATCCCAGCAGGATCACCTCGGTATCGCTGCGCGACCTGAAGCAGGCACCGCCGGCCTCCAGTTCGCGGCGCAGATCCAGATGATTGTAGATCTCGCCGTTCCAGGCCAGCACCAGCGCTCCATCCGGCGTGGCCATCGGCTGGGCCGCCTGGGGCGACAGATCGATCACGGCGAGGCGCCGGTGCACCAGGCCGGCCCCGGCTCCCTGCCAGAAGCCCAGACCATCAGGCCCGCGATGGGCGAGCAGTTCACCGGCATGGCCCAGAAACCCGCGATGGCGCCCGGCCGGGCCACCGGCTCCGAAATATCCCGCAAGGCCGCACATCAGGGCCGCCGCCGCAGGGCAGGCTGGCCCGGACCGTACGCCGGATGCGGGCCGCCGCCCCGGACTGTCACAGCAATCCGTCCGGGGCGAGCGCATAGCCATGGGCACCAAGCCCGAGGCCCCGCCGCGCCTCCAGCCGCGCATTGGAAGCGGCAAAGCGGGCATGGACCCTCGCCCGCCAGTGTTCGGGCATGGTCGCCGGCAGCGGCTCGCCACTCTCGCGACTGTTCCATGCCTTCGTCTCGCTGTTCTCGAACGAGCCGGTCAGGGCGCCCCGGACGAGGGCGGGCTTCACCTCCAGCACCGGCGCCAGCTGACCGGCAAAGCCGTCCGGGTCGCGGATCAGCTGTTCATAGACCAGAACGTGGACCTGCCCTGCCCCATACTGCTCCTCATAGGCCGCCACCACATCATCATAGTCGAGGCAGCCGATGATGTTGCGGTCCGGCGCGCGGAACTGGAAGTGCATCCATTCGGCCAGCGTCAGGGGCAGCTCGCACATCTCGTCGATCAGCTTGTTCAGGAACAGATACTGCCCATAACCGCCATGCCAGCGGTACCACGAGCGCAGCAGCGAGACCTGCTCGCGGATCACCATCACCACCCGCGCCTCCGGCACGATCTCCTTCAGGCGCGCCGCCACCACATCGGGGCTCTGGCTCCAGGGGTGGATCATGTTCTCGGTGGACAGGACGGCAAGCTTGCGGCTGCGCGCGGCGGCTGCCGTGATCGCGCTCCCCAGGCGCTCCCTTGTGTCGCGCCACTGTGCCCGGCCATGCATCTGGCAGGACCACACGAGGTCATGGATTTCCTGGCTCTGGAAGTCATGGTCCGGCAGAGATTTGCCGAGATAGTTGAACCGTCCCGACTGTTCGAACAGCGCAACCTGCATCGATGTGGTGGCTGTCTTGGGCCAGCCCACATGCAGGACCACGGGGCGGGCCCTGCTCATGAGCCCACTGCTGCGCTGCCAGGGGCAACCGCCCTGTCAGCTCCGGCGGAGTCCGCCGCCTGGACGTCGATGCCGTACACGGCCTTCATGTTCACCAGGCACTGCGACAGGGGGAAGTCGCCGCGCACCATCAGGTGGCGCACATCCACCCGCCGGTCATATTTCAGCTCGGAAAAGCGCGACCAGGCCCCCACGGTCACAAAGAAGTCGCCCACACCCAGATTGTTGACCATGTCCACGGTGATGGTGGCCGCGTCCCCCCGGTGCAGGGTCGGGATGGTCTGCCGGGCGAGGATCGGGTTGATGGCGAACAGCCGCACGCCCTCCTTGGTGGTGATGCTGACGCCGATATTCAGCCCCTCCACCGGCTCGTCCTGATGGCACTTGACCCCGACCTTGATGGTGAAGGGCTGGCCGGGCGCCAGGTTCGCCACCCGCTCGCCGGCCTCGCCGAGAATATCCACCGTCTCGATCCGCACGCCCTGCGTGCCATAGCGCTGTTCCTGCGGCTCGGCATCGGCGTCGGCATTGACGGTGCCGCCCGCCGGTCCGAACAGGTCCTCATTGTAGCGGGCCACGATCTGCTTGGGCGGCCCGTCGGCTTCCAGCCGCCCGTTCCTGAGATAGAGGCCGCGGTCGCAGATCATCTCGAGCAGCTCGGCCCAGTGGGTGACCAGCAGGATCGTCACCCCCCGGGCGCGCATCTCCTCGAACCGCCCGAAGCACTTCTTCTGGAAGCGGGCATCGCCCACCGAGATCGCCTCGTCCACGATCATGATGTCGGGATCGACGGCCGTGGCGACGGCGAAGGCCAGGCGCATGGCCATGCCGGTGGAATAGGTGCGGACCGGCTGGTCGATCCACTCGCCCAGCTCGGCGAAGGCCACGATCGCGTCGAAGCGCTCCGCGATCTCCCGACGGCTGATGCCCAGGCACAGACCGCCGGTGATGACATTCTCGCGCCCGGTCCGCTGCGGGTTGAAGCCCGTGCCGAGTTCCAGCATCGCCGACACACGGCCCGCGACACGGACCTGCCCCCGCGAGGGCTTGAGGGTGCCGGCAATGATCTTGAGCAGGGTGCTCTTGCCGGCGCCATTCTGGCCGACGATGCCAACCGCCTCGCCGCGCCGGATGCGCAGGCTGATGTCGGCGAGTGCGGGCTTGCGCTGGGTCTGCGCCTGACCGGTCAGCGCCAGCCGCAGCACGTCCGAGCGGGCACCGTGGATCTCGTATTCCTTGTACAGGTTCTCGAAGACGATCACGTCATCGTCCGCAGGGGTGCGCGGCGGCGACAGATCCAGGGGCTCGCTCATACCGCCTCCGCAAAATGCGACCGTACCCGCTGGAACAGCAGGGCGCCAAGGGCTGCAATTGCCACGGCAAACACCAGCGCCACAAGCCAGGACACCGGGGCCGTCATGCGGCCATGAAACAGCGCATCACGCAGGCACGCCAGCAGATGCGTGAATGGATTGAGCTCGAGCACCAGCCGCAGACCGGGGGCCAGCTGCTCGATGGTGGGCGGGAAATACAGGATCGGTGCCAGGAACAGCCCGGCGGAACTGGCGAATGCGATCACCTCGCGCAGGTCCCGGGTGAAGGGCGCAAGGCTCGCCAGAAGGAACGCCAGCCCTGTCAGCGTGAGCGCCAGCAGCAGCAGCGCCAGCGGCAGCATCCAGACCGTCCCCACCAGGATCTGCGGCCGGTCATAGGCCACCAGTCCCAAGACCACCACCAGGCCGACGGCAAAGGCCGGCACCGCCGTCACCACCACCTGGGCCGGCAGCACCTCCACCGGAAACACCACCTGCCGCACCAGCGAGGGCGAACTGGTGACCGCTCCCAGCGCCCGGCCCATCACGTCGGTTACCGCCAGCCACATCGTCAGCCCCGACAGCAGCCAGATCAGCGAGGCCACGCCTTCAAATTCGGTCCCGAGCCGCACCGGAAACACCACGGTGAACAGATAGAGGTACAACAGGCAGGTCAGAAGCGGGCTCAGTACCGCCCACAGGCCGCCCAGTGCGTGGTCGATATAGCGATCCTTGAGTTCCCGCACCGACAACTCGGCCAGAAGCGCCCGGCGCTGCCAGAGATCGGCGAACAGTTCCGTCACGCCGGAACCGGCGCGGCTGGTGGCAAGGCTCAAGGTTCAGTCCCCGCAGCGGCGCGGCGCGCTCTACGGTCGTTCTACCGGACGCATCGACCAGGCGTCAATTCCTCGGCACGCCCCAGCCCGACCGATGCCGGGGTTTGCCGCGAGCGGCACACGGCGGACGTGTCAGGTCCTGCCCGCTGGCAGGACAGGCCTGCTGCTTGGCGCTTGACCGACAGTCGGGCACAAGGCGATGAAGCGGGCGATGACATCGATCCTTCCGCCCGCCTCGCCCCCCTTCCCGCTCAAGGTGGGGGCGCGTGGCTCGCCGCTGTCGGTGGCGCAGAGCGGCTGGCTGCGGCGCCAGCTGGTCAGCGCCCACGGCCATGGCCCCGACACCGGGGAGGAGCTGGCCCCCTTCACCGCCATCACCACCACCGGCGACCGCATCCAGGACCGCACCCTGGCCGAGGCCGGGGGCAAGGGGCTGTTCACCAAGGAGCTGGACGATGCGCTGCTGGACGGGCGGATCGACTGCGCGATCCATTCGCTCAAGGATGTACCCACCCACTTGCCGGACGGCATCGTGCTCTTGGCGATCCCGCCACGCGCCGATGTGCGCGATGCCCTGATCACCCGGGACGGACGAGCGCTGTCCGAGCTGCCGGAGGGCGCCCATGTCGGTACCGCCAGCCTGCGCCGGGCGGCGCAGCTGCGCCATGCGCGGCCGGACCTGCGGATATCGCCGCTGCGGGGCAATGTCGGCACGCGGATCGGACGGCTGGCAGCCGGGGACTTCGACGCGACCGTTCTGGCGCTGTCGGGCATGGGAAGACTGGGGGTCGACAGCCAGCCGCACTGCCCGCTCGACCCGGTGGCCATGCCGCCCGCCATCGGCCAGGGCGCCCTTGCCGTGACGGCCCGGGCCGGAGACGAAGCGGTGGCACAGGCCTTTGCCCGCCTGTCAGAGCCGCACACCCAGATCACCATCGCCGCCGAGCGCGCCTTCCTCACGGCACTGGATGGCTCCTGCCGCACCGCCACCGGTGCCTATGCCCGGATCGAGGCGGACGGCACCCTCCATCTGATCGTCGAGGCCCTGAGCGGCGACGGCGCGCAGCGGTTCCGCGAGGAAGCCCGGCTGCCGGGCGCCACCACCGCCACCGCTGCCGACCTTGGCGCCAGTCTCGGCGCCGGGATCCGCGCCCGCGCCGGAGCTGCCCTCGACTGGAGCTGAGACCTGATGGCGCCGGCATGCCTGATCACGCGCTCGCAGCCCGGCGCTGACCGCACCGCAGCGGCGGTGGCCAGGCTGGGCTGGCGGCCCGTGGTGGTGCCCCTTGCACAGGTTGTTGCCCTGCCCCCGGACCCCGGCCCGCTGGTCAAGGGACAGGCCGCACGGGCGGTGCTGCTCACCAGCGCCCATGCCGCGCATTTTGCACCGCGCCAGCTGCATGGGCGCACTGCCCTTGCCGTGGGCGCCGGTACCGCTGCCGCTGCCCGGGCAGCCGGCTTTGCGCGGGTCCGCAGCGCCGATGGCGATGCGGCAGCCCTCGCCACCCTGGCCCGAACCGATCCCGACATGGCCTCTGGTGCGATCTGGGTGCGGGGCGAACAGGTGGCCGCCGACCTGGTGGCACTGCTGGCCCCGGACCTGCTCCCGGTCTGGTCGCTGGTGGTCTACAGGATGCAGCCGGCGGATGACCTGCCTGCACGGCTTTTGGCGGCACGGGCAGATGGCCCCGGTACCGTCCTGATCCACAGCCCCGCCGGGGCCCGCACCCTGGTACAGGCAAGCCCCGAAGGCTGGGATGGCTGGCGGATGGTGGCGCTGTCGCCAGCCGCAGCGGCCCCGCTCCAGGCTCTGGCCGGCATCACCGTTCACTGCGCCACCAGCCCGGAGGAGACATCGCTGCTGGCAGCCCTCGGCGAGGCGACAGCCTGATCGACCTGCCCGGTTGACGGCAGTCCAGCCCGGTCCCGACACCGTTCCTTAAGTGGCCTGGTCTATGCACCCCACCACAGTGACACGAATAGTGTCCGGTTCAGGGACAACCGGGCCGGGGTCGGCAGGGGCACCAGATGGGCTATCCACAGGACATCAAACCATTGACCGGGCTGCGTTTCATCGCAGCCATGTGGCTCTTGGTCTATTTCTTCTGGGGCCGCCTCGGCGTGCCGCCGGAGGCCACACCCGGCGTGGTCCAGCATGGCTATATGGGGGTGGACCTGTTCTTCATCCTGTCCGGCTTCGTGCTGGCGCATGTCTATGGACCGCAGGTCGAGGCCGGGCGGTTCCATTACGGCGCCTTCGTCTGGGCACGGCTGGCACGGGTCTATCCGCTGCACCTGCTGACCCTGGCGGCGATGATCGCGATCTGGGGCGCCGGCACGCTGATCGGTGCCACGTTCGAACCAAAGGCCTTCAACCCCGAGCATCTGATCCATCACCTGCTGATGATCCAGGCCTGGGGCTTCGTGGATGCCGATGGCTGGAACTTCCCCAGCTGGTCGATCTCGGCGGAATGGTTTGCCTATCTGATGTTCCCGGTTCTGTTCGGGGCAGTGGCTCTGCTGAAGCGCGCGCCCGTGGTGGCCCTGCTGCTCAGCGCCGCCCTGACCGTGGGGCTCAGCATCCTGGTGGCACGCCATGGCATGGAACTGCACAACATGACCTGGCAGGGCGGCGCCCTGCGGATCGTGCCCTCCTTCCTTGCCGGTTGCGCGCTCTGGCAGATCGGGCGGCGGATGCGGCCCATGGCGCCGGCCCTGGCCTGGGCCGGGATTGCAGCTTCGGTCGCCTGGATCGTCGTGACGGCTGAAGCCTCCCTGCCGTCGATGGCGGTGTGGCCGGGCCTGGTGGGCCTTGTGTTCTTCATGGCCGCGTCCGCCACCGGCACCACCGGCGCGATGTGCGCCACGCCGCTGTGGGTCTGGCTCGGGGAAATCTCGTTTGCAGTCTATATGGTGCACCTGCCGGTGGACATCGCCTTCTTCCAGGTCGTCGAGCGGGTGATCGGCGTGCCCACCGGCCCGCTGGCCTTCGTGCTGGTGGGCGCGGCGATGGCTCTGACCGTGGCGGTGGCGGCCGCCAGCCATGCCTGGTTCGAGAAGCCGGTGCGCGATCTGATGCGCAAGCATGCCCCGGCGTGGTTCCGGGCAGAACCGGCGCCGGTCGTGGCGGCCCGCTCGGGCGCACCGGCCCGCTGAGGGCGGTGCCACCCTCACACCGCTGCAAGCAGCGGTGATCCAGCGAACTGGCCTTGCCAGCGACCTCAGGCGCCCCTCTGGCGCCTGATGGCGGGGGCGCCTAGATTGCGGGGGCTATCGCCTGCACGGAATCACCCCCCATGACCGCCACCCGCCACGCGCCTGTCCTCATCATCGGCTCGGGACCGGCCGGCTATACCGCCGCGATCTATGCCGCGCGCGCCATGCGCACCCCGCTGCTGGTGGAAGGCCCGCAGCCGGGTGGCCAGCTGACCATCACCACCGATGTCGAGAACTATCCCGGCTTCAAGGACGTGATCCAGGGGCCGTGGCTGATGGAGCAGATGCGCGCCCAGGCCGAGCATGTGGGCACCGAGATCATCTCGGACTGGATCATGTCGGTCGACCTGTCGGCGCGGCCGTTCAGGGCGGTGGGTGACAGCGGCACGGTCTATACCGGCGATACCCTCATCATCGCCACCGGCGCCCAGGCCAAATGGCTGGGCCTGCCGGAGGAGCAGGGGCTGTGCGGCCTGGGGGTATCGGCCTGCGCCACCTGCGACGGCTTCTTCTACCGCGGCAAGGAAGTCGTGGTGGTGGGCGGTGGCAATACCGCCGTGGAAGAGGCGCTGTTCCTGACGAATTTTGCCTCCAAGGTCACGCTGGTGCACCGCCGCGACGAGCTGCGCGCCGAGAAGATCCTGCAGACCCGTCTGTTCGCCCATCCGAAAGTCGAGCTGGTGTGGGACAGCGAGGTGCAGCAGATCCTGACCGGTCCCGATGGCCCCGGCGTGTCGGGTGTGCGGCTTCTCAACCGCAAGACCGGCTCTGTCAGCGACCTGAAGACCGACGGCGTGTTCGTGGCCATCGGCCACAAGCCCTCCACCGACCTGTTCGTCGGCCAGCTGGCGATGAATGAGGGCGGCTATGTCACGGTGGAGGCGGGCAGCACCCGCACCAGCGTGCCCGGCGTGTTCGCCGCCGGCGACGTCGCCGACGAAACCTACCGCCAGGCGGTGACCGCAGCCGGCCTCGGCTGCATGGCCGCGCTGGAGGCCGAGCGGTTCCTGGCTGCCGCCGAGCACGATCACGCCGTCAGCGCAGCCGCCTGACCGGACCGCCCACCACTCTTCCGTCACCACAGGCCCCTTCCCGTGCTGCTTCTTGTCGGCCTTGGCAATCCCGGCCCGAAATATGCCGGGAACCGGCACAATGCCGGGTTCCGCGCGATCGATGCGATCGCGCGCGAGCACAGTCTCGGCCCCGAGCGCAGCCGCTTCCAGAGCCTCGCCCGCGAGGGCACGGTGGAGACGGCTGCCGGCCCGAAGAAGGTCCTGACCCTCAAGCCCCAGACCTTCTACAATGAGAGCGGCCGGGCGGTTGAGGAAGCGATGCGCTTTTACCGGATCGAACCGGCCCAGCTGGTGGTGTTCCACGACGAGCTGGATCTGGATCCGGGCCGCTACCGCATCAAGCTCGGCGGCGGCCTTGCCGGCAACAACGGGCTGAAAAGCATCAATGCCCGGATCGGGCCGGAGTTCCTGCGCGGCCGGATCGGGATCGGCCATCCCGGCGACAAGGCGATGGTGACGAACTATGTGCTGGCCGACTTTGCCAAGGCCGAACTGGTCTGGATGGACCCGCTGGCCGAGGCCATCGCCCGCGGCCTGCCGGAACTGGCCGAAGGTGCGCTCGACCGGCACCAGACCCGGGTGACGTTCCTGGCCCCTGCCCCCGAAACGCCGGTGCGGCGCGGCCGTCCGCTGGACGAGGCGTGAGCCGCGCATGACCGGCGGAGCCGTGATCTTCGACTGCGACGGGGTGCTGGTGGATTCGGAGACCATCGCCAACGAGGTCTGCGCCGCTGCCATGACCGAGGCAGGCTTTGCCATCACCCCGCAGGAATGCCGCCGCCGCTATCTCGGCATGACCATGCGGGCCCTGATGCAGGATGCCGAGGCCAGCTGGGGCCGCCCGTTCCCGCCCGGGTGGCAGGAAAACTACAACCGGCGGGTCCATGCCCGGCTGGAAGCGGAAGTGACGGCCATCCCCGGTGTGGCCGAAGCCGTGGACGCGGTGACCGGCGCTGGCTGGCCAGTCGCGGTGGCGTCATCGTCGGGCCATGCCAAGATCGCGCTCAATCTGGGCCGGACCGGCCTGGCGGCGCGGTTTGCGGGCCGGGTGTTCTCGGGCCAGGACGTGGCCCATGGCAAGCCCGCCCCGGACGTCTATCTCCTGGCGGCCCGGAAGCTCGGTGTGGACCCCTGCGCCTGCATCGCCATCGAGGACAGCCCGAACGGGGTGCGCGCGGCTGTTGCGGCGGGTATGCGGGTGCTGGGCTATGCCGCCGAGACCGATCCGGCGGAGCTGGCCGGACTGGGGGCCGAGGTGTTCACCGACATGGCACAGCTGCCTGCCCTGATCGGCAGCCCGCCCTGACGGCAAGGGTTTTCTCGCGCGCCGCGCCGTGGCATGGCCCCGCACCATGCAGATCTTCCTCGACAGCGCCGATATCGCCGACCTCAAAGCCGCCGCCGCCACGGGCCTGGTGGACGGGGTCACCACCAATCCGTCCCTGATTGCCAAGTCGGGCCGCAAGATCGCCGACGTGATCGCCGAGATCTGCGCGCTGATCCCGGGCCCGGTCAGCGCCGAAGCTGTGGCGACCGATGTGGAGGGCATGCTGGCCGAGGGGCGCTATCTGCGCTCCATTGCCTCGAACGTCACCGTGAAGCTGCCCCTCACCCGCGACGGGCTGATCGCCTGCCGCACCCTGGCAGCCGAAGGCACGCCGGTGAACGTCACCTTGTGCTTCAGCGCCGTGCAGGCCCTGCTGGCCGCCAAGGCGGGCGCGACCTTCATCTCGCCCTTCATCGGGCGGCTCGACGATGGCGGCCATGACGGGATGGAGCTGATCCGCGAGATCCGGCAGGTCTATGACAATTATGGCTATGAAACCCGGATCCTGGCCGCGTCGGTGCGTACGGTGGGCCACATGCGCGATGCCGCGCTCGCAGGGGCCGACTGTTCCACCATCCCGCCGTCGGTTTTCAATGCGCTCTACAAGCACCCGCTGACCGACCTCGGCCTCGCCGCATTCCTCAAGGACTGGGCCTCGACCGGCCAGTCGATCCTGTAGCGACCGCTGCGCTACCAGCCGCCTGTATCGTCATCACCGCGCCGGCGTGGCTCGGCGGATTCGGACCGGCTCGGCAGAGGCTGGCCAATGGTGGCCAGGTCTGGCGAGACCGCAACCATGCCGTTTTCGGCCGGCGTATAGTAGCGCCGCAGACGGCTGGCCGGCGGGTAGACGATCACGAGGGCCAGACCCTCGCGTTCCAGGTCTGCCGCCATGCCGGTCAGCTCGGACTCGGTCCCGACCACCAGCGACGTGTAGCGGAACTGCCCCGCCACTTCGAACACCACGAACCCGCAGCTGGTGGTCTCGCAGTCATTCGAGGCGGCGGCGCTCATCAGTCCGGCGTGCAGGGCCTGCGGGCGCGTATCGAACGCCGCCTCGCGGATCCGGAAGCCGCGCACCACCACCAGCTGTTCGCCGGGGGCGAGAGGCCGGGAAAGCCTGGCGGAGGGGTCGGTCGGTGCCGACCGGTTGGCCCGGTCATCGGGGCGCGGCGGAGCTGGCACCAGCATCTGTGCACTGGCCGGTACCGGCGCGAGGCCCATCAGCCCGGCCATCACGCAGGCTGCAACCAGGGCCAGTCCCGTCCGTGTGATCATTTCACCTGCTCCAGAAACGCGTCCAGCCGCTTGGCATTCATGCCGAGGTCCGACCGTCCGACCCGGCTGACCGAGCGGGCATCGATCCGGGTTCCGGCCCCATCCGGCGTGAGCGCTACCACGATGTCATCCTTGAAGCCAAACCAGAAACTGGTGTGCACCGCCTCCAGACGGCCCGCTGCCGCATCATCGGTCACGATGGTCCATCCCAGGGCAGTGGCCGCAGCCTTGACCCTGGCATAGGCCTCCGCCTGGCCGGTTCCGGCGAGGACCACCGGCTGGATCTGCGGATAGGCCTCGCGCTGCAGCTCGGCAAAGCTGCGACCCGAGAAGGGGGTGACATTGTCGCGGCTGAAGGCCGTGATGTTCTCGTTCGGGGCGATAACCGGGTTTCCGCCCACCGAGCGCGCCCGCTCGGCCATCACCGCCTCGGAGAACAGCGGCGGCATGTCCGGATTGGTCGAGATGTCATGGATCGGCGGCAGGGACATCGCGGTCTGGCGCACCGAATTGCCATAGGCGAGGCCGCCGACCGGAACCGCGACCGCCACCAGGGCCGCGATCCAGCCGCGCCGGGGCTTGACCGCCGCCACCAGGATCAGGGCCAGCAGGCCGATCACCGCAGCTGCCATCAGCCACGCCGATCCGACCTGCATGGTCAGCACCCCAAGACCGATGGTCCATGGCCACAGGCCGAACCGGGTCCCGAGGGCTGCAACCACCAGAAACACCGGCAGAGCCAGCGTCAGCACCAGCGCGAAACGGACAAACAGGTCGCGGCGGCGCCCCGGCACAGGCGGGTTTCCAGTGGTCTGTGTCATGGGATCAGCCCGCCTTCTGCTGCGCGGCAACGCCCGGCAGCTCATAGTCCTTGAAGGTCTCGCGCAGGGCCAGCTTGTTGATCTTGCCGGTGGCACCCAGCGGGATCTTCTCGACGATCTGGACGTCGTCGGGCATCCACCACTTGGCGATCTTGCCATCGAGATAGGCCAGCACCTCGTCCTTGGTGGGGCTGGCGCCGGCAGCGGGCTCGATGATCAGCAGCGGGCGCTCGTCCCACTTGGGGTGATACTTGCCGATCACCGCGGCATTGGCGACGCCGGGAGCGCCCACCGCGACATTCTCCACATCGATCGAGCTGATCCACTCGCCGCCGGACTTGATCACGTCCTTCGAGCGGTCGGTGATCTGCATGTAGCCGCCCGCATCAATGGTGGCGACGTCGCCGGTATCGAAGAAGCCGTCGGTATCCAGGATGTTGCCGCCCTCGCCCTTGAAATAGG
>JAIXTH010000002.1 GCA_027484265.1 Alphaproteobacteria bacterium | reverse complement strand
CCAGCGGTTTGGTTTGACCGCTGGACCGCACGGCTCCTGCCGCGCATCACCCCCGCCATGGGCGCGGCAGGAGCCGCGCGGTCCAGCGGGGCGCGGGCGGGGCGCAGCTTCGCGCCGGTTGGACCGCGCGGCCTTGCCGCGCAGGGCGCCTCAGTAGAGGCGCCGCAGAGGCGGCGCGCTCCGGCACCCGGCAGATCAGTGCGTGTGACGCTCGATCCACTCGCGGGCGGCCTTCTGGGCGGCGGCCACCTGGGCGCCGGTCATCAGCTCGGCCAGCTCCTGGCGGCGCAGGCGCGCCTCGGTCAGGCCGCGCATGGCGGCAATGTTGAACCACTTGTGCGCCTCGACCAGATTCACTTCGGAATCCAGGCCGACGGCGGCGCTGAGGCCCATCTGGAAGGCGTCTTCCGGGGACGCGGTCTCCACCGGAGCGGTCGTCATGTCGAAAGCCATTGTCTCACCTTGCCCAGGTTCCGTGGGGAACCTGTCCCGTTGCTGCGAGGCTTCTTCTGAGCCCCGTTCAGCGACACAATCGCCGGTGAAGGTGAATCAGGTGTTCGCAACCCGTTGAGAAGTGATGAAAATCAACCCCTTTTCAGTGAATCGCCAGTATACGACCGAAGGCGCGGTCACCACTTCTCAACCGTGATTGCGGAAGGATTGACAATCATGGCCCCCACAGACCTGCCACCCGGCGCGGGCGACCCCGAGGCGCTGCTGGCCACCAACCAGGATGTGGACCACACCGTCGACCTCACGGGCCTTGGTGCGGTGGAGGCGCTGGCGCGGGTGGAGGCCGAACTGGCGGATGCGGCGCGCAGCGGCGCGGGCCGGATCTGGTTCCGGTTCGCCCGCGCCGTGCCCGGTGGCGGCGAGACCCTGTTCCAGCCGGTGGGGCGCCTGCTGCGCGCGGCGATTGCCGATGGACGGCTGGTGCGCGCGATGCCCGCCGCCGATGGTGGCTGGATCGCCCGGGTCCGGCATGAGCCGTGATGTGCCCGGCTAGGGGCCAGCTGCCGCAGCGGCCTTGAATGCCATCGGCGATGGCCACATGTGTTATCCTGTATCAGCTGGAGCACACGCATGTCCGCCATCGACCGCCGCCTGCCAGTCACTGTCCTGTCGGGCTTCCTGGGGGCGGGCAAGACCACACTGCTCAATCACGTCCTGACCAACCGCGAGGGCCGCAAGGTGGCGGTGATCGTCAATGACATGAGCGAGATCAATGTGGACGCCAGCCTGATCCGCGATGGCGGGGCCGAGCTGTCGCGCACGGAAGAGAAGATGGTGGAGCTGACCAATGGCTGCATCTGCTGCACGCTGCGCGATGACCTGCTGGTGGAGGTGCGGCGCCTCGCAGCCGAGCGGCGGTTCGATCACCTGATCATCGAGAGTACCGGCGTGTCCGAACCGATGCCGGTGGCCGCCACCTTCGACTTCGAGGATGAGGATGGCCGGCGGCTGGATGAAGTGGCCCGCCTCGACACCATGGTCACAGTGGTGGACGCCGCCAGTCTGCTGGCTGACTTCAGCTCGGGTGACTTCCTGCAGGATCGCGGCGAGAGTGCCGGCCCCGAGGACGACCGCAAGCTGGTGCAGCTGCTGACCGAGCAGATCGAGTTTGCCGACGTGATCATCGTCAACAAGACCGACCTGGTGGATCCGGAGCGGCTGCGGGCCGTGCTCGGCGTGGTCAAGGCGCTCAATCCCCGCGCCCGCCTGATCGAGACCAGCCGGTCTGCGGTGCCCCTCGATGCCGTGCTGGGCACCCGCCTCTTCAGCTTCGACAAGGCGCAGGAGATGGCCGGCTGGGCCGTGGCGCTCGATCACGGCCATATCCCGGAGACGCAGGAGTATGGCATCTCCAGCATGGTCTGGCGGGCAAGCCGCCCGTTTCACCCCAAGCGTTTTGCGAAGTTCATGGCGCGGCCGGGCAGGGGCCTGATCCGCGCCAAGGGCTATGTGTGGCTGGCAACCCGGATGGACTGGGTCGGTGCCTGGTCGCTGGCGGGCAGCCACGCGACGGTGGAGCCGGTCGGCCGCTGGATGGCGTCGGTGCCGCGGACACGCTGGCCGAGCGACCCCGCGACACTGGCCGATGTGATGAAGCACTGGCAGGAGCCCTATGGCGACAGGCGCCAGGAACTGGTGCTGATCGGGCGGGACTTCGATGCTTCCGAGCTGCGGCGGCGGCTGACCGACTGCCTGCTGGTCGAGAGCGAGATGCGGCGCGGCCCTGCGGGCTGGGCCGGCTTCGAAGATCCGTTTGCGCCGTGGGGCGCAGGCTGAGGCCGCTGCCGCGGCCCGGCTGCCGGTGTCGCGGTCTTGACTTCTGCGGTGTCCCCCGCTACCCGCCGCGCTCCCAGCGCTCATCATGAGACGCGTTCCGCCCTGCACGGTCCCGGTTTCGATCCGGATGAGGCAGGCGGGCTCCCCGGCCAGCGTGATCGCCCGCCGGGGCGTTTTGCGTTGCGCGCTGTCCAACCCGGCTGACGGCTCTGCCCGACGCCAGTCTGACAGGCGACCATGTTCGAAGCACTCACCGAGCGGCTTTCCAGCGTCTTCGACACGCTCACCGGACGCGGTGCGCTGTCCGAGAAGGACGTGGAAGCGGCGCTGCGCGAAGTGCGGGTGGCGCTGCTGGAAGCCGATGTGGCGCTGCCGGTGGTGCGGGCCTTCATCGCCAAGGTGAAGGAAGAGGCTGTCGGCGAGGCGGTGATCCGCGCGGTGAAGCCTGGCCAGCAGGTGGTGAAGATCGTCTATGACGCCCTGGTCGAGACCCTGGGCGGCGAGGGCGAGCCGGCCGACCTCAACCTCAATCAGGGCCCCCCTGCGATCGTGATGATGGCGGGCCTGCAGGGTTCGGGCAAGACAACGACCACGGCCAAGCTGGCGCTGCGCCTGCGCACCAAGCTGCGCAAGAAGGTGCTGGTGGCCTCGCTCGACGTGCGCCGCCCGGCGGCCATGGAGCAGCTGGCGGTGCTGGCCCGCCAGGCGGAAGTCGAGAGCCTGCCGATCGTGCCGGGCCAGGCGCCCGCCGATATCGCGCGCCGCGCCGTCACCGCCGGGCGCCTTGGCGGCTTCGACGTGGTGTTCCTGGATACCGCCGGCCGCACCTCGATCGACGAGGACATGATGAATGAGGCCGCGGAGATCGCGGCCATCGCGAGCCCGGTCGAGACCCTGCTGGTGGCCGACAGCCTCACCGGCCAGGACGCCGTCGAGACCGCGCGCCGCTTCCACGAGCGCCTGCCCCTGACCGGCATCGTGCTGACCCGCGCCGATGGCGACGGCCGCGGCGGCGCCGCCCTGTCGATGCGGGCCGTCACCGGCCTGCCGATCAAGTTCCTGGGGGTCGGCGAGAAGATCGACGGGCTCGACAGCTTCGATGCCCGCCGCGTGGCCGGCCGGATCCTCGGCCAGGGCGATGTGGTCTCGCTGGTCGAGCGTGCCATCGAGACCGTCAAGCAGGACGATGCCGAAAAGCTCGCCGCCCGGATGGCGAAGGGCAAGTTCGACCTCAATGACATGGCCATGCAGCTGCGCCAGATCCAGGCCATGGGCGGCCTTGGCGGCGTGCTCGGCATGCTGCCCGGCGCCCAGGCCGCCAAGAAGGCGATGGAGAGCGGCCAGCTCGACAACAAGGCTGTGGGCCGCCAGATCGCCGTGATCTCGTCCATGACCAAGGCCGAGCGCGCCAAGCCCGACATTCTCAATGCCTCGCGCCGCCGCCGCATTGCCGCGGGCGCGGGCGTGGACGTGTCCGAAGTCAACAAGGTGCTGAAGATGCACCGCAACATGGCCGACGTGATCAAGGCCATGGGCAAGGGCGGCGCCAAGGGCATGATGGCCAAGATGGGCGCCATGTTCGGCGGCGGCATGCCCGGCGGCGGTGGCGGCATGGGCGGCGGCATGGGTGGACGGGGCATGCCCGCCATCGATGAAAAGGCACTCGCCCGCCTCGGGCAACAGGCGGCCGCCAGCGGTGGCGGCCTGCCAGGCCTGCCCGGCGGTGGCGGCCCAACTCTTCCCGGACTGCCCGGTGCTGGCAGTTCCGGCTTTCCCGGCCTGCCGGGTCTTCCCGGCACCAAGAAGTAACGGTCCTCTGAGCGGACCCATCCAACCAACCAGACCCAAGCAAAGGAAATACCCATGTCCCTGAAGATCCGACTGGCCCGCGGCGGCTCCAAGAAGCGTCCCAGCTACCGCATCGTGGTGGCCGACAGCCGTGCCCCCCGCGACGGCCGCTTCATCGAGAAGCTCGGCGTCTACAACCCGACCCTGCCGGGCGACCACGCCATGCGTTTCCAGATCGACACCGAGAAGGCTGCCGAATGGGTCAAGAAGGGCGCCCAGCCCACCGACCGCGTCGCCCGCTTCCTGGCTGGCGTGGGCATCGGCACCTGGGCTTCCGGCAACAACCCGAACAAGGGCGAGCCCGGCAAGAAGGCGCAGGAACGCGCCGCCGAGAAGGCCCAGAAGGCCGCCGACGCCGCAGGCGGCGAAGGCTGATCACCTGCCTTGCGTGCAGGCACCTGCACGCAAGGCGCCCGGCTGCTTCCACGGCGTACCCGCTGCTGTCAGCGTGGATCGCAGCCGTGCCACCCGCCTTGCGGCCCGGTCAAGGCCGGCGAAGCCGCCCCGCAGGGGTCGCTTCACATCGGTTGACCTGCTGGACCGCGCGGCTCCTGCCGCGCATCGCCCCCACCATGGGCGCGGCAGGAGCCACGCGGTCCAGCGGGGCGCGGAGCGACGCTAGCGCGTTGACCGCATACCCTCGAAGTCCCTGGCGCTTCCGCGTGCACCCCGGCCAGCAGCACCCTCCAGTCGGCACCCCGGGTGCACGCCAGCGTTCCGCCCCGGCGTTGGCTCTGCTAGGCTGCGGCCATGCATCTGTCCCAAGCTACCTGGCCCGAGATCGGGGCCCGTCTCGCCGCCGGTCACACCGGCATTGTCCTGCCGATCGGCTCCCATGAGCAGCATGGGCCGACGGGCCTGATCGGCACCGATGCGCTGTGCCCCCAGCTGATCGCGGCAGAGGCCGAAAAGCGGGGCGACCTGCTGGTGGGACCGACGTTCCACATCGGCATGGCCCAGCATCACATGGGCTTTCCCGGTTCCATGACGCTGCGGCCCTCGACCATGATCGCCACCATTGTCGACTGGACTGCCAGTCTGGTGCGGGCGGGCTTTACCCGGCTCTACTGGCTCAATGGCCATGGCGGCAATGTCGCCACGATCCAGGCGGCGTTTGCCGAGACCTATGCGGCTTACTCGCTGCGCGGCGAGCCCGCGCCGTTTGCCCACAAGCTGGTGAACTGGTGGCAGCTGCCGGGGATCGAGAAGCTGTGCCTCGCCGAGTTTCCGGTGGGCCATGGCTCGCACGGCACCGCCTCGGAAGTGGCGGTGACCTATTGGGGCTGGCCGGAGCGGGCGGTGCTGGGGCAGCAGGTGCTGGACCCGAAGATCGCGCCCGAGGGGCCGATCCGCGACGCGGCCGACTACCGCGCCCGCTTCCCCGATGGCCGGATCGGCTCCGACCCCACACAGGCCACGCCCGAGGCGGGCGGGCGGATCGTCAGTGCCAGCGCCGATGCGCTGGTCAGCGATGCGGCGGCATTCTTTGCCGAGGCCTCACCCGGCCTGGCCGGCTGACAGCACCAGCACGCCCCAGGCGATCAGGGCCTGGCCACCGAAGTACAGCACCCAGATGGCGGGGCCGGTGAGGCGCCGCCAGGACGAGGCTTCCTTCAGCCGGAACAGCTCGATCCCCAGCACCATGTCCGAGAGCACAAAGGCCGTGGCGCCGGCCGTGATCGCCAGGCCCCCCGCACCGCCCGGCATGGCCCAGGCGGTAAGGCCCATGGCCAGGATGATCAGGAAATAGCCGGTGAGCGGCCAGCGCAGCGCGCCCAGATACCGCCACAGCACCACCGCCAGCAGCCAGCTGGCCGCACCCACCAGCAGCGCCATCGCCAGCAGCCGCCCGGCACCCGGCGGCGTCTGCCATGCGCCCAGCTCGAGAAACAGCGGCGCATAGGCCGCATGGGCAAGCGCAAACGCGCCGACCCCCGCCATGAACCGCCGTTCGCCTGGCCCCGCCAGCAGACCGTCGCCGATCGCACTGGCTGCCAGCGCCAGCACCAGCAGCCAGGGCAGTCCCGTCAGGGCGGCGACGGTTGAAAGCCCCGCCAGACCCGCTGTCTTGATCACGGTCCGGGCCGGGGAGGGCGCTGCCCGGTTCAGAGCCGCGCCATAGATGACCGCTGCCACGAGGGCAGCGGCCAGAACCACCGTCGCCACCGGCCCCATCTCGATCCCCACGCTGGTCCACTCCCGTCAAGCTGAAAGCCAACGATCAACGGATTTCCCGGCCGAGCACAAGCCTTCCCCGTCAGGAGCGTTCTTCCGTCCCCTTGCGGGGCAGGCGATCAGGCGGCGCGGCTCTGGGTGAGGCCCTGGGTGGGGCCCTGGGTGGGGCCCTGGGCGGAGCTCTGGGTGAGGGCAGGGATACCGGCGACCTCGAGGACAAAGGTCGAGCCGGTGCCGGGTTCACTGGTCACGCGGACGTCGCCCCCCATGCGGCGGGCAAGCTCGCGGGTGATCACCAGCCCAAGGCCGGTGCCCTCGTGACGGCGGGTCAGCGAGTTGTCGAGCTGGCCGAAAGGCTGGAACAGGAACGGCATGTCCTCCGGCGCGATGCCGATTCCAGTGTCGCTGACCTGATAGCGCAGCAGCGGCCCCAACGGTCCAGGGACCACCGACATCGAGATCGTGACTCCACCGGTTTCGGTGAACTTGACGGCGTTGGCAGCCAGATTGAGCAGGCACTGGGTGAGGCGCTGGCGGTCGAGCATCAGGCGTGGCAGCACGGTGCCCTCGGCCAGGCGGACCGCCAGCGTGATCCCCTTGCCCTGCGCCTGGGGCAGCAGGGTTTCCACCACATGGGCGGCTACCGACGCGGGATCGATCTCGGCCTCGTACAGTTCGAGCCTGCCGGCATCCAGCTTGGAGAAGTCGAGAATCTCGTTGATCAGTCCCAGCAGGTGCTCGGCCTGGCGTTCGATCCGGTCCATGTCAGCGGGGTCAGGGCGCCCGTCGGCCCCCATTTCCTCGCGGGCGAGCTGGGCGTAACCGATGATGGCGTTGAGCGGCGTGCGCAGCTCGTGGCTCATGGCGGCCAGGAACCGGCCCTTGGCCTCGCTTTCGGCCCGCGCGACTTCCCCGGCCTCGCGCTCGGCCCTGGCACTGGCCAGCAGCACATTGCGCTCGCGCGCGAAAACACCCGATGCCAGCACCAGGAAGAACCAGAACACCAGCGCCAGGCTGTCGGTCAGATCATAGCCGCCAGGGCTGAAGACCGGTGCGATCACGATATAGAGGATCGGCATGACCAGGCTGCCCGCCAGCATCAATGGCCGGTCCGACCGATAGGCCATGGCATGGATCACCGTACCGAGGGTCCAGGCAAAGGCCATCACGATGCCATTGACACTGCCGGTCGCCCAGGCGGGGACGGCGACCCAGGCATAGAGGCCGGTACCCACGATGCCCGCGGTCAGCGCGATGCGCACCTCCATGCCCTTCAGGCCGGTGGAAGCGGGTGCACCTTCGACCACCAGCTTGCGCACAAGCGGGCCAAGGATGAACTCGTAGGCCAGGCCGGTGGTAATGAAGGCTGCAACCAGCCAGTGCGGCAGGAACGCCAGCCCAGCCGCTGCGCTCAGGCAGGTGAAGACCAGCCGGACCGGTCGCCCCCGGTCACCGGTTGCGATGCTCGCCTCGACGAGCTGCCGGACGGCCGGATCCTGGAACTGGAGGGTCGAGGGCATGCGCTTCCCGTTGCTGACGAGAGCACCCTGCCACGCAGCCTGTGAAATCCCGGTTAAGTGATGTGCCGGTGACGCCCCCGGTGTGCCGGATGCTGTCCTGGCAGTGGACAGGTGGCGCGGTGGCGCGGCATCCTGCCGCTTCGGGACAGACGGAGAGCCACAGGTGATGACTGATACAGCATGCAGGGACGGCAGAGTGGGGCGTGCGGCGCTGTCAGGCCGGGGCTGGCGGAGCAGGCTGATGGCAGCGGCTGTCGTCGGCGCGGCTGCTGCCGCGCTGGCGCTGGTCGGAGCGGGTGTCAGTGCCCAGCCAGCCGGCCCTGGCGCGGGCCCGGCGGCGGTGTCAGCCGCCGCCCCGGCCCGCAAGCCGCTGGATGCCGAGACCCTGTGGAAGCTGCAGCGGCTGGGCAGCCCCGACATCTCGCCCGACGGCAAGCTGGCGGTGGTGCCGGTGACCTCCTTCAGCCTCGAGCAGGATCGCAGCTTCACGGCCCTGTGGCTGGTGCCCCTGGATGGCTCCGGCCCGGCCCGCCAGCTCACCAGCGGCGACTTCAACGACACCGCGCCGGTGTTCAGCCCCGACGGGCGCACCATCGCCTTCATCTCCAAGCGCACCAATGACGAGCAGGCGCAGGTCTGGATCATCCCGGTCAATGGCGGCGAGGCCCGGCGCCTGACCACCGTGCCCGTCGGTGCCAGTGCTCCGGAATGGTTTCCCGATGGCCGGTCGGTGGCGTTCCTGGCCAGCATCTGGACAGACCTCGACAGCTGGCAGGCCCAGGGCGAGCGGCTGCGCCAGCGGGCTGCCAGCCTGATGACGGCGCGGGTGTGGGACCAGGTGCCGATCTCCTACTGGGACCGGTGGCTGGATGACCGCGAGGTGCATGTCTTCGCCGCCGACGTCACCACTGGCGAGGTCCGCGCCATCACCCGCGGTTCCGGCGCCTCGGTGGAGTTCCGCACCCCCGGCAGCGACGACTATGCCATCTCGCCCGACGGGCTCGAAGTGGCGTTCGTGGCCGATACCGACCCGCGCGGGACAAGGCCGAACGAGGATCTGATGGTGGTCCCCGCCACTGGCGGCACCGCCGTGAACCTCACGCCGGGCAATGAGGCTGGCGACGGCAATCCGTCCTACAGCCCCGACGGGCGCACCCTGGCCTGGACAGCCAACCGCATCCGCTTTGCGCCGGACCGCGACCGCCTGCATCTGCTGGCCCGCACCCCCGGCCAGCCCACGGCACCGGGAACGCCGCGTGTGCTGGCCCCCGACTGGGACTGGTCGGTGGCCGAATATGTCTGGCAGCCCGACGGGCGCGCCATCCTGCTGGCAGCCGAGGACCGGCCGACCCGGCGCCTGTTCCGCCTGGGCCTCGGCGCCGGGGCCGTGCCCGAGCGGATCACCGGCGATGGTGACTTCGCCGGCGTTTCCGTCGCCGAGGACAAGGTCATCGCCCTGCGCAGCTCGTTCTCCGAGCCGCCGACCCTGGTGGAGGTGCTGCCCCGCCGCGAGGCACGCCAGCTGTCGCGCTTCAATGATGCGGTGCTGGCCGGTGTGGCGATGGGCGCGGTGGAGAGCGTGACCTATCGCGGCGCCAATGGGGTGCCGATCCAGATGTGGGTGGTGAAGCCGCCCAACTTCGATCCGGCCCAGCGCTGGCCGCTGTTCCTGCTGCTGCATGGCGGGCCGCATGTGGGCATCACCGATCTGTGGACCTTCCGCTGGAATGCGCAGGTGTTTGCGGGGTGGGGCTATGTGACCGCCTGGCATAATTTCCATGGATCCAGCGGCTTCGGCGATGCCTTCACCGATGCGATCAACCCGGACCGCACCACGCTGCCCTATCAGGACACCATCGCCGCTGCCGACTGGTTCAAGGCCCAGAGCTGGATCGATCCCGGGCGGATGGTGGCGGGCGGCGGCTCCTATGGCGGTTATCTCGCCAGTGTCCTTCTGGGGCGCGAGCATCCGTTCAAGGCGCTGATCGCCCATGCGCCGGTCTACAACAACTACACCCAGATGGCCGCCGACTATGCCGGCACCGAGAACCGCTTTGCCGAGTTCTGGGAAGACCCCGCCACCTGGCAGGCCACCAGCCCGCACATGCAGGCCGGAAACTTCAAGACCCCGACCCTGGTGATCCATGGCCAGAATGACCTGCGGGTGCCGGTCAACCACGCCATCGAACTGTTCCAGACCCTGCAGATCCGCGGCGTGCCCTCGCGGCTGATCTATTACCCGAACGAGAACCACTGGATCCTGCGGCCGCAAAACTCGGTGTTCTGGTATGCCGAGGTCCGCCGCTGGATCGAGGCCTATGCAGCGCCCGGCCCCGGTGCCGCGCCAGCACAGGCCGGGCTGGTGATGCCGGGCGCGGCTGCGGCAGCAGGAGCGGCGCCAGCCGGAGCTGCCGCCGCGCAGTAGATGCAGGGGAGCGGGGCGGTGGGTTCCCGATTGCCATGAGCGCGGCGCGCGCCTACATCCCGCGCCCACACCGGTTCGCTGCAGGCCTTGACCCTGCAGGGGAGCACTGACCATGACGATCCTCGACGCCGCGCCCTCTGTGCGTGCGGCCATCCCCGACATCGACCTCGGCCTGCCCGGGCCGCGCGCCAGCCACCGTGTGGTGGTGGCGATGAGCGGCGGGGTGGACAGCTCCGTCTGCGCCGCGCTGGTGGCGGCTGCGGGCTATGAGACCGTGGGCATCACGCTGCAGCTCTATGATCACGGCGAGGCGCTGAAGAAGAAGGGCGCCTGCTGCGCCGGGCAGGACATCCACGATGCCCGCCGCGTGGCCGACCGGCTGGGCATCGCCCATTATGTGCTGGATTACGAGAGCCTGTTCCGCCAGCAGGTGATGGACGACTTTGCCGACACCTATCTGCAGGGGGCCACGCCGATCCCCTGTGTGCGCTGCAATCAGACCGTCAAGTTTAAGGACCTGCTGGGCACCGCCCGCGACCTCGGCGCCAGCTGCATGGTGACCGGCCACTATGTGGCGCGGGCCGTGGGCGATGACGGGGCGCAGATGCGCCGGGCCGCCGATGCGGCCCGTGACCAGAGCTATTTCCTGTTCGCCACCACCCGCGACCAGCTGGACTTCCTGCGCTTTCCCCTCGCCACCCTTCCCAAGAGCGCGGTGCGGGAGATTGCGGCCGTGCTGGGCCTCGAAGTGGCCGACAAGCCGGACAGCCAGGACATCTGCTTTGTGCCCACCGGCCGCTATGCCGATGTGGTGGCGCGGCTGCGCCCCGGCGCCATCGAGCCGGGGGAGATCGTGCATGTGGACGGGCGGGTGCTCGGCCGCCATGACGGGGTGATCCACTATACGGTGGGCCAGCGCCGGGGCCTTGGCATCGCCACCGGCGAGCCGCTGTTCGTGGTGAAGATCGACGCACCGGCCCGGCGGGTGGTGGTCGGCCCGCGCGATGCGCTGCTGGTGCAGACGGTGGCGCTGTCGGAGGTGAACTGGATCGGCGAGCCGGTGGCCTGCGAGGATGACCTCGATGGCCGGCCGGTTCTGGCGCGGGTGCGCTCGACCCGGCCGCCGGTGCCGGCCCGGCTGCGGACGCTGGCGGGCTGGCATGTGCAGTTCGACACGCCGGAGGAAGGCGTGGCGCCCGGACAGGCCTGCGTGCTGTACGACCCCGCCGACCAGGGCGACCGGGTGCTCGGCGGTGGCTGGATCCAGCGCACGACCGCAGCCTGGGAAACGGCGGCAGGCAGCACAGCCGCGCTGCCGCCGGTTCTGCCCGTCCACCCCTGACCACACCCGTTCCACTGGCGCCGACCGCGCCCAGGGCTCATATGCGCGCCATGACCACGACCCCCGATACCCGCACACCCGTCACCGTCCTCACCGGCTTTCTGGGGGCAGGCAAGACCACGCTGCTCAACCGCATCCTCACCGGCACCCATGGCAAGCGCTATGCGGTGATCGTGAACGAGTTCGGCGAGATCGGGATCGACAATGACCTGATCGTCGATGTGGACGAGGAGATTTTCGAGCTCAACAATGGCTGCATCTGCTGCAATGTGCGCGGCGACCTGATCCGGATCCTGGGCGCGCTGTTCCGGCGCGGGCAGGTGTTTGACGGCATCCTGGTGGAGACCACGGGCCTCGCCGATCCGGCACCGGTGGCGCAGACCTTCTTTGCCGACGAGGACATTGCCCGGCGCGCGCGGCTCGATGCGATCGTGACGGTGGCCGATGCGGTGCATCTGCCCGGCCAGCTGCGCCAGACCCCGGAAGCCGCCCACCAGATCGCCTTTGGCGATGTGGTGATCCTCAACAAGCTGGATGCCGCCACCCCCGCACAGGCAGCCGCAGCCGAGGCTGCGATCCGTGCCATCAATCCAGGCGCCCGGCTGGTGCGGGCCACCCGCGCCGATG
>JAIXTH010000255.1 GCA_027484265.1 Alphaproteobacteria bacterium | reverse complement strand
CGGTCAGCCATGCCGTGGGGGTGGAGCTGGATCCGCAGGCTGCCGAGGCGGCGCGCGCCGTGTTCGACACCGTCCTGCAGGGCATGGTGGAGAGCGCCGCCATCGAGGAACATGTGCCCGCGGGATCGCGCGATGCGATCTTCTGCCTCGATGTACTCGAGCATCTGGTGGACCCGTGGGCGCAGGTGCGGCGGCTGGTGCCGCTGCTGGCGCCGGGCGGGCTGTTCGTGATCTCGGTACCCAATATCCGCAATGGCAAGTTCATCCGCCAGCTGCTGTTCAAAGGCGACTTCCGCTACCGCGACGCAGGTCTGCTCGACCGCACGCACCTGCGCTTCTTCACGCTGGAGACCGCCCGCGAGCTCCTGACCCAGGCCGGTCTCGAGGTAATCCTGGCCCGCGACCCCCGCACCTACGGCCCCGGCGAAGTCAAATACTGGACCGCCCGCCTGTTCGGCATGGCCGAGCTGAACGCCAAGCAGCTGGTGGTGATCGCGAGGGCTTAAGGCCCCCAATGTCAGACAGTCCAACGCGTTGACAGGCCAAAGGTCGGCCGTGGTGTGCCGTGATCGGTGAAGTCGGAGCGACCCGGATAGGCTTGAGGCCAATTGCCATCCATCAACAGCCAGGTACGTGAAACCGGCTTCGCATGACCCTCTGTCAGCCGCGTGACCAGATCGCGAAGGTCACGTGATGCAAGCGTGGCATCATCTGCTGGAAAGGCGATCAGCGTTTCCTGGTTAGGGACCACGGCAATGAAGGAGGCGGCGCCCAGATGCTCCTGCAAAAGCTCGAAAAAATTGCGACCAAGCAGGGCTGTCGCCGGTGCTCGCATTGAACCGGTCGACATGCCGAACCGTGTACCATCGGGCAGCTCTTTGAGGCCCCACTCGACTTCACCACTCCAATACGATTTGAATGTGTTCTCCACAGCGAGTTCAAAGGCTTCGGATTCGTGGAGGTCGAGTGCTTCCAGCTCATCGGGGCGGGCATTTCGAATGATCACGCCGTCGTCAAAGGCGAGCACCATGATGACTTCGTCACTGACCGGTTGGGCAACCCACATTCCAGGCTCGGTCCAAAGAACGTATCCTGAGGGTACGACCCAGTGAACAAGCATCTCGCGGCTGGGCTTGTTCGGCATTCGCGTACCCCGTGGTCAGCTTGCTTCATACTGACACGACTGTTGTCCGCCGCCAACGATTGCTAGACCAGCCGCGCCTGCACCAGCGCTGCCTTTACGAAGCCGGCGAACAGCGGATGCGGCTCGAAGGGGCGGCTTTTGAGTTCAGGGTGGAACTGGACGCCGACGAACCAGGGATGGTCCGGGCGCGCGACGATCTCGGGCAGGATGCCGGCGGGGGAGACGCCCGAGAAAACAAGGCCCTGCGCTTCCAGGCGGTCGCGGTAGTCCATATTCACTTCGTAGCGGTGGCGGTGGCGCTCCTGGATGGCGCTGGTGCCATAGAGCTGTTCCACCAGCGAGCCGGGCTGGAGCGCGGCCGGATAGGCGCCGAGCCGCATGGTGCCGCCGAGGTCCGTGGCGCTGTCGCGCACCTCCACCTGATTGCCGCGCACCCACTCGGTCATCAGGCCCACCACAGGCTCGCGGGTGGGGCCGAACTCGCTCGATGAGGCTTCGGTCAGGCCCAGCTGGTTGCGGGCCGCCTCCACGCAGGCCATCTGCATGCCGAAGCAGATGCCGAAGTAGGGCACCTTGCGCTCGCGCGCGAACCGCACCGCCTTGATCTTGCCCTCGGCGCCGCTGTCGCCAAAGGCGCCCGGCACCAGGATCGCATGCACCCCTTCCAGCTCGGCGGTGATCGCCCCGTCGGAGGCATCGAAGGCCCGGGCATCGACCCAGCGGATGTCGACCCGCACATTGTTGGCCAGGCCCCCATGGTGCAGCGCCTCGATCAGGCTCTTGTAGGCGTCCTTCATGGCCGTGTACTTGCCGACCACGGCGATGCTGACCTCGCCGTCTGGGGCGCGCAGCCGCCGCGAGATGTCCTGCCACCTGGACAGGTCCGGGGCCGGTGCATCCTGGATGGCGAACGCCTTCAGCACCTGGGTGTCGAGGCCCTCGCGGTGATAGTCCAGCGGCACTTCATAGATGTGGGTGCTGTCCATCGCCTGGATCACCGCGCCCGGGCGCACATTGGTGAACAGCGCGATCTTGCGCTTTTCCTCTTCCGGGATCGGCCGGTCGCAGCGGCAGATCAGGATGTTGGGCTGAATGCCGATCGAGCGCAGCTCCTTGACCGAGTGCTGGGTCGGCTTGGTCTTCATCTCGCCGGCTGTGGAGATGAAGGGCATCAGGGTGAGGTGGATGAACACCGCCTGGCCGGGATCAAGATCCTGGCCGAGCTGGCGGATCGCCTCGAAGAACGGCAGGCCTTCGATGTCGCCCACGGTGCCGCCGATCTCGCACAGCACGAAGTCGGCATCGCCCGCATCGGACAGCACGAACTCCTTGATATGATTGGTGACGTGCGGGATCACCTGAACCGTGGCGCCCAGATAGTCCCCGCGCCGCTCCTTGGCGAGAATCTCCTGATAGATCCGGCCCGTGGTGATGTTGTCGGCCTTGGTGGCAGACACGCCCGAGAAGCGCTCGTAGTGACCCAGATCGAGGTCGGTCTCGGCGCCATCGTCGGTGACGAACACCTCGCCATGCTGATACGGGCTCATCGTGCCCGGATCGACATTGAGATAGGGGTCAAGCTTGCGCAGGCGGACCTTGTAGCCGCGCGCCTGCAGGAGCGCGCCCAGGGCTGCGCTGGCGATACCTTTTCCGAGCGAGGAAACCACGCCCCCGGTGATGAACACATAACGGGCCATGGGCGGTCGGTTTAGCGTGCGAATCGGGCCGGTGGGAAGGGGCACGCTGCGCACGGGTCTGAGAAATCCGGGGACGAAACAGCAGTGCCCGCCAGCAGGTCAGCTCAAACGCACAACGCGGGCCAGAGGGCCCGCGCTGCGTGTCAGATCTGAACGCTCGTCGATCAGTTGGCTGCGGTCACCGCACCGCCACCACCGGCGACAGTCACGCCAGCCATGGCCTGGCGGCGGGCATCATCGACGCGGGCCTTGAAGGCGTTGAAGCGGGCGAGGGGGTCGCCGGCGAGCTGACGGCCCTGCGGCACGTCCACGCCCATCGGATTGATCGGCTCGCCATTGCGGCGGATTTCGTAGTGCAGGTGCGGGCCGGTCGAGCGGCCTGAGTTGCCGACAAAGGCCACCACGTCACCCTGACGCACCCGGTCACCCACGCTGAGGTTCGCGGCAAAGCGCGAGATGTGGGCATAGCGGGTCGACCAGACCTGATCGTGCTGGATATCCAGCGTGTTGCCATAGCCGCCCATCCAGCCAACCCGGGTCACCACGCCATCACCGGCGGCCAGGATCGGGGTGCCGACCGGCGCGCCGAAGTCCACGCCCGCATGCATCCGCGAATAGCCCAGCACCGGGTGCACCCGCATGCCGAAGCCGCTGGTGAGACGCGCGCCATTGATCGGGGTCCGCATCAGGAAACGCCGGGCCTCGCGGCCATTGGCGTCGTACCACTGGGCCGAAGAGGCGCCGGGGGCCTGGAAGCGATAGAAGGTGATGGTCCGGCCGCTGGTGGTGGTCAGGCGGGCAAACACCGGCTCGCCCTCGCGTACCACCAGGCCGCGCGCATCATTGATGCGCTCATAGATCAGTTCGAACTGGGCACCGGGGCCGACTTCACGCTCGAAGTCGACGTCGAAGGCGAAGGCCTCCCCGATGGCTTCGGCGGCGCGCTCGGGAGCACCCAGCTCGCGCACGGCGTTGACCAGGCCACGCTCGCCAACCGTGCCCGCCACCCGCAGCGTCCGGCGCTGCATGGCGGTGTTCAGCTCGCGCACCCGGAACACATTGTCCTGACCGCGCGAAACGGTGAGGGAGCGCTCGGAGCCGCTGGCCAGATTGAAGCCGGTGAGGCGGGCGCTGGAGCCAGCGCCGGAAATGAATACGGTCACCGTGTCGTCGCGCTGGATGTCACGGACATCGAAGCTGCGACCGACGGCACGAACGGCGGCATCGGCATCGGCGCGCGAAGCACCAGCCCGTTGCAGAACCTGCGCAAGGGTCTCACCCTGGCGGACGGCGAGCGTCCGGCGGGCAGGAGCGGGAGCCGTACCTTCGGCAGCGAAGGCTTCATGCTCGAGGGCCTTGTCCGCACCATCCGCACCGGCGCCAGTGGCACTTTGTGCGAAGGCCGGCTGGGCCAAGACAGCCAGGGCGCCGATGCAGCTCATCAGCGTCACCTGCAGGCGTCGACGTTCAGTCGGTGTCTGCACTTAGGATCCCCTTTTCGCGCAGAATCAAGACGGTGAGGATGGCCCTCACTGGTTAATTCCGCGTTTCTCCCCGGCCCCTGCTGAAACCGTCATTTTTTTGCAGGTGTGGCCCAAATACACGAATTCCCCTGAGGCGCAACCTCGCTCGGTGCCAGACACTGCGATCCGCCTGCCCGAAGGCCCGATTTTGCCCCCGGTCTGCCTCATTTTGGGGCAGCGTCCGGGACAGTGTGGTGGTCTGTGAGCCGTGGAGCGCCCCGTGACCGGTCGGGCGTTACGGACTAGAGGATGGCGATGGTTCCTGCGTCCGGCCCTGATCCCGACTTGCCCGTGCACGGCGCCGATGGTGCAGCCGGGCCAGCGAAGGCGCGTGGCCAGCCGGGCAAAGCCCCTCTATCGACAAGGTCTTTCCTGCTGGCGGGGACTGGTATCGCCGGGCTGGTGTTGGTGGTGGGGACCGGGTTGTGGCTGGCGCGGATCCCGCTGGCCGAATCGGCGATTGCTGCCGTCCTGCACGCTCGAGGTGTTGACGGGGCGGTCGAGCTGCAAAGGCTTGACTTCGGCGGGTTCGAGGCCGCGTCGCTCCGGCTGGGACCCGCTAGGTCGGCAACTGTCGAGACAGGCCGGCTGCGCGCCAGTTACCACTACGACTGGTCCACTGGCCGCCTGAGTCTCGACCGGATCCGCGCGGAGGGTGTCACCGTGCGACTGGCTACCGATGGCACGGCACTGGACCTCGGTGCCCTTGCGCCGTTGCTGGCAGGACCGGCCGGCCCGCGCCGGGTCGACATCGTCGATGCCGACCTGGGACTGGTGCGGCTGGAGGTAGCCACGCCTGTCGGGACAAGTCTCTCGAGGCTGGCCGTACGCGGCTCCGACCAGGCGGGCTGGACCATCAGCGGGCAGGCCGGTGTCCCGGCCGGGCTGAGGCCGGAGCGGACCGGGCCGCGTACCGCGATGGCTGTCCCTGTAGGCCTGGCCGTCCGGATGCCACCGGATGGCGCCGTGGTGGCCGGGTTTTCGCTCCGCCCGGCCGGTCTGGATATCAGGCACGCAAGCCTGGCGGCGCTGGGCGTGGAAGGCCGGTTGAACGGCTGGGTCCGGCTGGTGCCTGCCGGTGGTATCGAGGCGGCTGTCACCGGGCTGGATATGGTGGCCAGCCAGATGGCCTCGCCGGGTCTGATGGTGACGCAGGCCGCTCTGGTCTCCACCGGCCTGACATGGCGGCACGGGGCCGTCTGGAACCAGGATGCCGTGATCGCGGGGCGGCTGCAGGTCCGGGCCGGGCGCGCGACCCTGCGGGACCTCGCGACGGAGCGGTTCGATGCGGCGCTGGATATTGCCCGCGCGGCAGACGGCGCCGCCACGCTCGCAGTGATGGGCAACGCCGCGCGGCTGGTGGTGCCGGGGCAGGCCATCGAAGGGGTTCAGGTCAATGGCCGGTTTGGCGCGCGGGCTGCGGATCTGCTCCTGCCTGGAGGCTGGTCGGTCACAGGTGAGAGTGAGGTCCGGGCTGACAGCCTGGCCATGCCGCTGCCGGCCCTGCCGGGGCCGGATCCCACCCGTCTGCCGACGGCCTGGCGAGCGCAGGGGCGCTTTGCGCTGAGCGCTGATGCAACTGCCCTGGCCGTGCGGCCGCTCGGTGCGCTCGAGCTGGGCGGAGCCCGGGGCGACCGGATTGTGCTGAACCCGTCGGCTGCGCCAGGGGAAGGGCTGCGCCTGGCGCTGGATCGGCCCGGGGCCGGACCGGTGGTCTCGCTGACGGCCAATGTGGCCGGCACAGTCGACGGCGCGCAGGTTGCCGGTGGCCGGATCGGCGTCCGGCTTGCGGAGAACTCGGGCTGGGCGCTGGATCTGGCGGGTGTTGCCATCACTGGACTGCGGGTTGCCGGTTATCGTCTGGATGCCAGTGACCTGTCCGGCAGTTTCAGTGCCCGCCCGGCCGCGGCCGTCACGGGGCGCATGGCGGCGCAGGTCAGGGCCAGCAGCCTCCGCGGCGCTCCGGTGGAGCTGGCCGGGCTGGACGGGCGCATCGACGCTGCCATTGCGGGCACGAGCGCCTCCGCGGCCTTCGAGGGGAGCGCGCAGCGCGCCGACGTTGGCGGCTACGCTGCCGATTCCTTGCGCCTGCGGGGTGACCTCGAACTGGACTGGCGCAGCGGGACCCTCGCGGGCAGGACCAATGCCACCGGGACGGCCCGTCGGATCGCGGGGCAGGGCGTGGTGATGGACACCGTGGTCTTCACCACCACCGGTCCTGCTGCGCTGCGCCTCGGGGAGAGTGAGCGGGGCATAACAGGCAGCTACCGTCTCTCGGCACAGCGGATCGCATCGCGCGACGTGCGGCTGGAGAACGCGGTCTCTGTCGGACAGGTCCGTTTGGACGGGCGCGATGCCGGACTATCGGGCGTGATCGACCAGCGGGCCACCGCCAACCGTCTGGCGTCGCCGGGTCTGCAAGCCGAAACGGTCAGCGCACAGACCAGCGGCACGGTTACAGTTCTGACCGACCGCACCATCTTCAGTACCGATTTTTCCGCAAGCCTGAGCGGGGTAGAGACCGGTGGCAGCCGATTTGCCAACGCCAGAGTCGGCGGACCGGTGACCGTGACCGCCAGTGGCGGCAGGACACGGGTGGCGACATCGGGATGCCTCGACCTCGCTACCGGATCTCTCAGCTCGCCAACCCTGCGGGCGGACGGATTGATTGCCCGCCTTTGCCCCGATGAGGCCGGGCGTCTGGCAGACTTCGGGCCCGGCGGCCTCCAACTGGCCGGGACGGTCACTGTCCAGCCGGTGGACCTCACACTGGCGGCCGGCGCGGTGCGGTTCGGGGCTGTGGAAGGGACTTTCCGGTCGCATCCGGGTGGTTGGGCCTGGGACGGGACTGCGCCCGGCCTCGGCCTCGACATTCCCCTCGATTCGGCCGACCCGGCAGCCATCGCCCGGATCCGGGCCGAGCGGGCGTCTGTCACATTGGTCTCGGCGGATGGCCGCGTCACGCTGGCCGCCGGCCTCGACGGGATCTCGGCCGAGGGCCTGCCCGTGGCCGTCGCGGGCAGTGCGCAGGCGAATCTGGCTCTGGGCTCCACGGGCATCGAAGGGACGTTCGCCTTCACGGACCTCGCGGTGGAGGATTCGGCCGACGCCGATCTGTTCGGGGCGATGTTGCTGACGGGGACGGGCACCTTGAGCCCGACCGCCATCAGGCTCGATGCCACGGCCCGCGAAAGCCGGACTGGCGCGCATGTGGCCAGATTCGATCTGAGCCATGAGATCACGACCGGAGCCGGCCGCGTTGTGGCCGACATCGAAGGGCTTGCCTTCAACCCGCGCTGGCGCGGGCGCCCTGCACGCCAGGGCCTCCAGCCGGCGGATCTTGTGCCGCCCTTGCGGGGGCTGGTGGGTGAAGCGCAGGGCGCGCTGATCGGCTCCGCGACCGTGGCCTGGACACCTGACAGCCCGGTTTCGACCGAGGGACTGTTTGCCGGCACCAATCTGTCGTTTGCCACACTGGCAGGTCCGTTCGACCAGGTGAGCGCAACGGTCTCGCTGGTGGATCTGCTCAACCCCACCACCAATGGCGTCCAGCGCCTGACGATCGGCGCCTTCAACCCCGGCATTCCGCTGGAGAGCGGGGTTGTGTTGTTCGAGCTGCGCGGCGACCGGACAGTACAGGTGATATCGGCGCGCTGGCCGTTCGCCGGAGGCACGCTGGAACTGGACCCGGCCAGTATCGCCTTCGAGGGCGGCGACCAGAGCTTCGTGCTGCGGGCGCAGGGCATCGAGCTGTCGCAGTTTCTCGAGCTCACACAGGTGCCGAATCTGACAGCGGATGGCACTGCCTCGGGCGTGTTGCCAGTGGTGGTGCGCGGCGGCGTGGCCGAGATCGTCGGTGGTCGGCTGTCCGTCGACACCGATGGCGGCACCATCCGCTATACCGGCCCGGATGCTTCCGGCAGCACTCCGTCCACCACAACAACCTTCGACGAGCCTGTCGGCTTCTTCGAGCGCATGCGACGCCGCGTCGAGGGCGAGCCGGCACCGCAAGGGGCAGACCTGGCGGTGGCGGCGCTGCGGAACTTCCAGTTCAAGGTGCTGGAGCTGTCGGTGGACGGACGTGTGACAGGCGATCTGGATGTCGGCGTGGTGCTGGAAGGTGCCAACCCGGATGTGCTGGCGGGCACCCCGTTCCGCTTCAACATCCGCGCCACCGGGCCGATGATGCGGCTGCTGCAGAACATCGGCCGGCTGACGGATCCGCAGGGATATGTGGATATCGTCACGGCCCCGGGCGCGGACGCACCATCACCGCTGCCACCGTCGCAGGGTCCGCAGATTTCCGAACCAGCCGTGCCTGCGGTCGGGCCTGCGCCGCAAGAGCCCGTGGCCTCCGCGCCGGACCCGAGAACTCCGGACCCGCAAACTCCGAAGCCGCCATCATAGCCGGCAAGTGAGCCGGGCTCGTGCGATGCCTTGACCGGCCTCGCGTTCAGCGCCCGCGGACGCCCTTGCCGAGCCCGATCGACTTGGCGAAGTCAGACCGGCGCTTGGCATAGGCCGGAGCAACCATCGGATAGTCACCGGGCAGATTCCACTTCTTGCGGTAATCTTCCGGCGTCATATTGTAATTGGTGCGCAGGTAGCGCTTCAGCATCTTCAGCTTCTTCCCATCTTCCAGGCAGATGATGAAGTCTTCGCCGATGGAGCGGCTGACGGGCACGGCGGGGCGCGCCCTCTCGGGTGGCGGTGCCGTTGGCGCCTCCGGTGCGTTCAGTCCCGCAAGGCTTGCATGGACCGACCGGATCAGACCGGCTACGTCCCCGGCCGCCAGATCGTTCCGTGAGACATAAGCCGACACGATCGCTGTGGTCATGTCCAGCAGTTCAGATTCGTTTCCGTTACCGTCGCTCATCATCGATTTCCTTGCTGACGCCGCACTGTACCCGCCGCGCAACGCTGTACGCCCTAGCCCTGCTGCAAGCTTCCCGCAAGTATCCTCTCCCAATTGTAACAGTGACAAGACCAGCGATATCTTCCCCTGATATGTCTTCGGCCTCCGATAGTCAGACCTATCATAGCGTTCTTCGGATGCCGCAAAGATCACGTGCTCGCGCAGCGGATGCCGTGTGCGGGAAGGATGGCGACGGTCATGACCGGTACAAGCGGTTTGCCGCGCGGCCTGCCCGCCGCTATATCCTCGCGTGCAAGGAGTACCCGAATGAACGACGCCGCGACCCAGAGGGAACCCATTATCCTGCCCGACCACGCCACCGGGGCAACAGGATTCTTTACGACGGGGCTTCAACAGGCAGATCCTGCCCTTTTTGCAGCAATCGCCGAGGAAACGGTTCGGCAGAAGAGCCAGATCGAGTTGATTGCTTCGGAAAATATAGTCTCGCGCGCTGTTCTGGAGGCTCAGGGTTCGGTTCTCACCAACAAGTATGCCGAGGGCTATCCGGGCAAGCGCTATTATGGCGGCTGTGAATTCGTGGATGTGGCCGAACAGCTGGCCATCGAGCGGGCCTGTGCACTGTTCGACTGTGTCTATGCCAATGTGCAGCCGCATTCGGGCGCGCAGGCGAATCAGGCGGTGTTCCAGGCCCTGATCAAGCCGGGCGACACGTTCATGGGGCTGGACCTGGCGGCCGGTGGCCACCTGACCCATGGCTCGCCCGCCAACCAGTCTGGCAAGTGGTTCAATGCGGTCTCCTACACGGTGGATCCGCAGACCCATCTGATCGACTATGATGCCCTGGCGCAGAAGGCGCGCGCCAGCAGCCCCAAGATCATCATTGCCGGCGGATCGGCCTATCCGCGTCAGATTGACTTTGCCCGTATCCGGGCGGTTGCCGATGAGGTCGGGGCCTATTTCATGGTCGATATGGCCCACTTTGCCGGACTGGTGGCAGGGGGTGCGCATCCCAATCCTCTGGATCACGCCCATGTGGTGACCACCACGACCCACAAGACGCTGCGCGGGCCGCGCGGCGGCATGATCCTGTCGCGCGATCCGGCGCTGGGCAAGAAGTTCAACTCGGCCGTATTCCCGGGCCTGCAGGGCGGGCCGCTGATGCATGTGATCGCTGCCAAGGCGGTGGCATTCGGCGAGGCCCTGCGTCCCGAGTTCCGCGCCTATGCG
>JAIXTH010000064.1 GCA_027484265.1 Alphaproteobacteria bacterium | reverse complement strand
CTCCAAGGCCGGGATGATCGGCTTCACCAAGTCGCTGGCGCAGGAAGTGGCCACGCGCGGGATTACGGCCAATTGCGTGGCGCCAGGCTTCATCGTGTCACCCATGACCGATGCGCTGACCGATGCCCAGAAGGAAGCCATCACCGGCAAGATCCCGGCGGCCCGCCTCGGCCTGCCCGAGGACATCGCCGCTGCGGTGGTCTATCTCGCCAGCAACGAGGCCTCCTATGTCACCGGCCAGACCCTGCATGTGAATGGCGGGATGGCAATGGTTTAGGCCGACCGCAGTCGCGGGCCGCCCATCCCTTTAGGCGTCGCGACCGGAAAGCGCCTTCCAGAATACGACCTTCGTCTCGCCAGCCGCATAGAAGTCGCGGATTCGGGCCTCTTCCGCATACCCATTCTTCGCGTAAAAGCGCCGGGTCAGTTCATAGTCAGGCAGAGCGGAGGTTTCTGCGATCAGGATGCGGGCCCCCATCCCCGCAAGCTGCGCCTCCAGCTCCGAAATCAGGGCAGAGCCGATACCGCCCGCCTGTAGGTCCGGTCTGACAGCGATGGCCAGCATGTTCCACGTACCGTCGGTCATGCGCTCGGGTTCACAGTAGGTAACGCCCAGCACAGCACCAGCGGATTCAGCCACCAGCCAGATATGGCGGCATTCTGGTGCCTCGAAATAGGGTGCCATCATACTGTCCAGCATGTCCTGTGGGAACAGGGTTGCATCTACGATCGGTCCGATCGCTTCACAGTCGGCACGCACAGCGGCACGCACGTTCAAAGTCACTTCCATCGGTCTGAACTCCCTGAAAGCCACTACGCTGGCGTCCTGTTCTGGTTACAGCAGGCTGATCGTTCAATCAGACCCGGGCCGCTAACCCCGCCTTCCGATGCCGT
Organism: Alphaproteobacteria bacterium; assembly: GCA_027484265.1. Lineage (GTDB taxonomy): Bacteria > Pseudomonadota > Alphaproteobacteria > Caulobacterales > Aquidulcibacteraceae > JAIXTH01. The sequence goes on along the minus strand of JAIXTH010000064.1, from coordinate 4,921 downwards.
CCCCGATCCCAACGGCAAGCCACAACAGCCCGCTCTGGATGGCGCCGACAGCCGACAGGAAAGCGCGAGTGCATTTTGTTGCGCTTCCGAACCATCCACACGTGCGAGTCGTGGATGGTGTGGACCTCGCGTTAACAAACCGGTCATACTTGTGAAGCAAGTGTTGATTCGGGCACGGGCCGCCGGGGGGCAGCTGGACACACATGTCACAGGACAGGGACAACTCGGCGCACCCGGCTGGCCAATGGCCGGTGGCGGTCACGCTGGTGCTGTGCGCCCTGTTCGCAGCCGTCATCGCGATCCGCGCCAAGTCCGATTACGACAGCCACCGTGTGGCAGCCCTCACCACGGGTTCGGCTGATGTGCGGGCAGCAGCAGCCGCGGTGGACGGGATCGTGGCGTCGACCCGCCAGGCCCTGGCCATCGCCGCGCGCGGCGACGCGCTTTCGACGACCGCAGCCGCGATCAGCCTGCCCGGCGTTGAATCTGCTGCGGCCTTTGACCCGGTCGGCGCGGTTCTCGATCCCGGCACGGCCCTCTTAGTCGATATCTCCCCCCTGTCGGCCGCAGCCCAGCTGGCGACGCCGCAAGGCTGGGTCGGGCCGCTGGCCCGCGGGCCCGGCCGGTTTGCCCCTGCCTTTTCCGTGCGGACCGCTGACGGCGGTGCCGTCGCCGGCTTCATCGACCTGTCCGCCGTGCCAGCTCCGGGGCCGGGCCGCCAGATCCTGGTGAGTGATGCCCGTGGTACCGTGGTGGCCGCGGTTCCGGCGCTGCGCCAGCCGCTGCCTGGAGCCATGGGTGATGTGTATGGTGTGGCGGCGCCTGCAGCCGAGGACGGAGCCGTTGCCCGCGAGGCCACGGCCAGCGACGGGTTGGGCGTGATCGTCTCCAGCCAGGCGCTGTCCAACGGGCTGCTGGTCCATGTGGTCCGGGACCGGACCAGCCTCGACATGGCCTGGTACCGGGCGATGCTGTTCTATGCCCTGCTGTTCCTCGGACCGGCCCTGGCAGCCTGCGGGGTCTGGATGCTGGTGCGCGGCCAGACGGAACGTTTCGCGGCGGTGCGCAAGCAGATGCGCGAGGCCGAGCGGCGCCTGCGGGTGGCGATCGATGGCGCCCAGTGCGGGGTCTGGGACTGGGACCTGACGTCGGACCGGGTCTACATGACCGATCGGCTGGCCAAGCTGTTCGGCTTTCCAGGCTCCGGACGCTTCGATACCGACGATGTGCTCCATCGCCTGCCCGAGGAAGACCGCATCCGGCTGCGGGCCGCCCTGACAGCATCTGCCCGCATTGGCACGCTGGACACGCTGATCACCGTCAACGGCCCGCACGGGGCCGTGCACATGCACTTGCGTGGCCGCGCCGCAGCCGAACGCAAGGCGCCCGGCTCGATCCGCGTGATCGGCGTCTCGATGGACGTGTCGGAGCAGCGCGACATCGAGCTGAAGGTGGCGGAGGCCGAGAGCCGCCTGCGCGACGCGATCGAATCGATTTCCGGGCCGTTCGCGCTGTGGAGCCCGGACCGCAAGCTGGTGCTGTGGAACAGCGGCTTTGCCCGCGCCTTCCAGCTCGATGCCGCCACCTTGCGCCGCGATGCCAGCTATGAAGACGTCTCGCGCAAGGCTGCCAAGGCCGTGCGGATGCAGGCCGCCGACAGCTCGGACAGCCAGGCGCAGGAGATCGAACTTGCCAACGGCAGCTGGGTGCGGCTGCAGGAGCGCGAGACTGCCGAGGGCGGGCTGGTGACGGTGGGCATCGACATCACCACGCTGAAGGAAACCGAGGAGAACATCCTGCGGTCCGAACGCCAGATGCGCTCGATGGTGGCCGAGCTGGAACGCTCCGAACGCGAGACCCAGGAACTCGCGCAGAAATACGCCGCCGAGAAGCTGCGGGCCGAGGAGGCCTCCAACGCCAAGTCGAGCTTCCTCGCCAATATGAGCCACGAGCTGCGCACCCCGCTCAATGCGATCAATGGCTTCAGCCAGATGATGGTCCAGCAGATCTACGGCCCGCTGGGTGATGCGCGCTATGCCGATTATGCCCGCGACATCCTCGCCAGTGGCACCCACCTGCTCGACCTGATCAATGACGTGCTCGACATGGCCAAGATCGAAGCGGGCAAGTTCACCATCTCCCCCAAGGCGATGCTGCTGGATGAAGTGATCGAACAGGCTGTGCGGATGGTGAAGGGCCGCGCCGACGAGCGCGGCGTGGCGCTCGAAACCGACTTTGCCGACCTCGACGAGATCACCGCCGATCCGCGCGCCATCAAGCAGATCGTGCTGAACCTGCTGGCCAATGCGGTGAAGTTCACCGAGTCGGGCGGTCGGGTGCTGGTGCAGACCCGGGCCGGCATGACCGACGTGACCATCCGGGTGGTCGATACCGGTATCGGCATCCCGCCCGAACATCTGCCGCGCCTCGGCAACGCCTTCGAGCAGGTCGAGAACGAACATGCCCGCCAGCATCAGGGTACGGGCCTCGGCCTTGCGCTGTGCAAGAGCTTTGCCGAGATGCACGGTGGCAGCATGAGCATCTCGTCGGAAGTCGGCGTTGGCACCATGGTCTCGGTCAGCCTGCCGCGGTTTGCCAGCGTGCGGGCCCTGGAAGCGGCGTGAGCCGCGACCGCCGGCATGGGCGCAATCCGCAGGGCCGTCCGCGATCCGGCGCGTCCTCGCCCAGCCAGGCCCGCAGACAACAGCGTCCACCCCTGACAGCAGACGAGATCGCGCTGATCCGGTCGCTAGTGATCCATGATGCCGCCGGCATCATCGCGCTCGACAAGCCGTCGGGTCTGGCCGTGCAGGGCGGTTCCGGGGTGACGCTGGATGTGGACCGGCTGCTGGCGGGCCTGGCCGCCCCCGGGAAGGACCCGCCCCGCCTGGTGCACCGACTGGACCGCGAGACATCGGGGCTGCTTCTGGCAGCCCGCACCCGCAGCCGCGCCGCCGAGCTGTCGGCGGCGTTCGCGGGCCGCGCGGCCCGCAAGCTGTATCTGGCCGTGGTGGCGGGGCCGGCGGACCGGCTCGTGCCGCTGGTCTCTCAGCCGCTGCGGCGCATGACCCAGAACGGCCTCGATCTATCGGTCCCGGCCCGGCCCGGCACGGACGGCGCCCAGGATGCCGAGACCGGACTTGCCTTGCTGGCCGAAGGCGCCAGCGGCGCCTGCCTGGTGGAAGCGCGGCCGCATACCGGGCGCATGCACCAGATCCGCGCCCACCTTGCGGGGCTCGGGCTGCCGATCCTGGGGGACACCAAATATGGCGGGACGTTGATGACGCCTGGCGGTCCCGTACCGCGCCTGATGCTGCACGCGCTGTCGCTGGAGATCGACCTGCCCGCGGGTCCCCTGCACCTGACAGCCCCCGTACCCGAGGCGTTCCAGGACCTGTGCCGCGAGCTGGGTCTGTCACTCCCGGCAGGGGCGATCCGGCCCCAGGCGTAGCAGGCAACCCTGCACACGCGTCCGGGCAGCCCGGGGCAAACCTGGCGCACGGTGCCGCGGCTGCCTGCGCAGGCAGAAGCACGCCATGGTCTGGTATTGGATTGTCCTGCGGCGGATGGTTCACGCCTCTGTCCCTGTCCGATCCCCTGAGGCGTCGCCCGTCAGATCCACCAGGTCTGCGAATCCGCCACTGCCTCACCCCGGTTGGCCTTCAACAGCGGCACGACCGATCGCAGCACCATCACCACCCCTGACTGGCGCTGGCCTTCAAGAGGCCCTATCTGGCGGGAAACAACGGAACCACCAGCATGACCAGCCCCAACCCCATCATCACCATCGGCCAGGGTAACGGCGCCGTGCGTGTCGGCAATCACCTGCCGCTGGCCTTCATCTGCGGCCCCTGCGCCATGGAGAGCCGCGAGCACGCGCTCGAGACCGCGCAGTGGCTGAAGGAGACCTACGGCCGCCTGGGCGCCGGCCTGATCTACAAGACCAGCTTCGACAAGGCGAACCGTTCGAGCCTGGGCGGCAAGCGTGGCTTCGGGCTCGAGGCTGCGATGGCGGTGTTCGACGAGATCAAGGAAACCCTAGGCCTGCCGGTCCTGACCGACGTGCACACCGAGGAGCAGTGCGCACTGGTGGCACCGCATGTGGACGTGCTGCAGATCCCGGCCTTCCTGTCGCGCCAGACCGACCTGCTGGTGGCCGCCGCGAAGACCGGCAAGGTGGTCAATGTGAAGAAGGGCCAGTTCCTCGCCCCGTGGGACATGAAGAACGTGATCGACAAGGTCACCGGCTCGGGCAACCCGAACGTGATGGTCACCGAGCGCGGCGCCAGCTTTGGCTACAACACGCTGGTGACGGACTTCCGGGCGCTGCCGCTGATGGCAGCCATGGGCGCGCCGGTGGTATTCGATGCCACTCACTCGGTGCAGCAGCCCGGCGGACGCGGCGACAGCTCGGGCGGGGACCGCACCATGGTTCCCTATCTGGCCCGTGCCGCAGCTGCTGTCGGAGTGGCCGCCATCTTCATGGAGGCCCACCCGGACCCGGACAAGGCGCCGTCCGATGGCCCCAACATGGTGCCGTTCGATGTGCTGGCCGAAGTGGTGGAAAGCGTGCTCGCCCACGACCGGCTGACCAAGGCCGCGGCCTGACCGGCCGCGCCGCCCCTTCAGACCGGGCACCCGGCTGGCCGGGTCGCGACGGCACGGACCGGTACGGCTGCTGACGTCGCTGTCAGGCGCACAGGCAGGGCAGCGGATCGGTGCCGGCTTGCCGGCCAGCCCGGTCAGGCTGCGATGCGCCCGCCCGGGCTGCCGTGCTCGGTTCAGTCGACGAACCGCGCATTGAGCCAGCCGCTGAGCGCGGAGACCGGCTCGCTGACCTGCAGCCAGGGCGAGGTTCCGCCCAGCAGTGAGAGCACCGTGCCCTTGGGCAGCAGCTTGATGACATCATGCTCGACACCGG
>JAIXTH010000106.1 GCA_027484265.1 Alphaproteobacteria bacterium | reverse complement strand
GCTGGCGCCAGAACCAAGACTACGCTGTTCCGCCTTCCGGCCCCGTCAAGGCAACCCCTGCGGGGCGGCTTCGCCGGCCTTGACCGGGCCGCAAGGCGGGTGGCCAGCCCCCCCTTTCCCCCCTTTTCCTTGGCGAGCCCCGAGCGAACGGGGGCCTCTCTTCGAGCTGGTGCGCGCCAGCGCACAGCTCTTGGGCCTTCCTCTGAAACCCTTTTCCCCGGTGTCGCCCGTCGCTGACGGCGGGGATGCGGGCGGGACGGCCGGTCTCAAGGATGGCGAAGCCACCGCCCCGCGGCGCGCAGCGTCCTTGAAACCGGACGGCACGCCTGCGATCCCCGCTGGCAGCGGCGGGTGGCACCGCGGAAAAGGGCGGGCGGAGGACCTCCAACCGTTGACCGCAAATGTCCGAACGACCCACTGGAGCGCAGCTGCTCGCAGCTGCGCAGGCGCGCCAGCGCCACGAGCTTCAAGATGAGGCGCTTAACGAAAGAGCGACGCTCCGCGCCGCTTGCGCAGCTGCGAGCAGCTGCGCTCCAGGGGCGCGCGGTGAGGCCGCGCGGTCCTGCGCCCCCCGGTGTCATGAGGGGGGCTGCCACGCGACGCTGTCAGGCCGGTTCCCACGCAGGGCCGGGTCCACTATCGTTCCGGCATGGGCAAGCTCGACCGCTCTTTCCTCGATGAGGTGCTGAACCGCACGTCGATCCTCGACGTGGTGGGGCGGCGAGTCACGTGGGACCGGCGCAAGAGCCAGCCGGCGCGGGGCGACATGTGGGCCTGCTGTCCATTCCACAAGGAAGACAGCCCCTCGTTCCATGCCACCGAGAGCCGGGGGACCTACCACTGCTTTGGCTGCGGCGCCCATGGCAATGCGTTCGACTTCGTGATGGCGATGGACAATGTCGGCTTCATGGAGGCAGTGGAGCGGCTGGCGCGGGATGCGGGCCTGTCGATGCCCGAGCGCGATCCGCAGGCCGAAGTGCGGCTGGAGGCCAACCAGCGGCTCCTGAATGCTCTCGAAGCGGCGCAGGACTGCTTCGCCCAGGCCCTGCGCAGTGCCGATGGCGCGAGGGCCCGTGCCTATCTCGACAGGCGCGGGATCCCGGAGGCCGACTGGGCGCGGTTTGGCCTGGGCTGGGCCCCGGCAGGATCCAGCTGGCTGCGCGACCGGCTGACCCAGGCCGGGCACAGGCTGGAGGACCTGCTGGCGGCTGGCCTCGTGAAACAGCCCGATGACGGGCGGGCGCCGTTCGACTTCTATCGCGGGCGGCTGATGTTCGCCGTCACCGACACAAGGGGCCGCACCGTCAGCTTCGGCGCCCGCACCCTCGATCCCGACGGCACACCGAAATATCTCAACGGCCCCGAGACTGCGGTCTTCAACAAGGGCCGCAACCTCTACCGCTATGCCGAGGCCCGGCCGATGGCGCGGGACCGCCAGCTGCTGATTGCCGAGGGCTATGTCGATGTGATCGCGCTGGAACGGGCCGGCTGGCCGGCGGTGGCGCCGCTGGGGACGGCCCTCACCGAGGAGCAGCTGCTGCTGGCCTGGAAGGCGCACCGGCGGCCGGTGATCTGCCTCGATGGCGACACGGCGGGCCTGCGGGCCGCCGGACGCGCGCTGGAGCGGGCCCTGCCGCTGGTGAGCGCCGAGCGCTCGGTGGGCTTTGCGATCCTGCCCCAGGGCCAGGACCCCGACGACCTGCTCAAGGCCAAGGGGCGGGCGGGGATGCAGGAGGTGCTGGATGCCGCCCTGCCACTGGGTGCGTTCCTGGTGCGGATGGAAGCCGACCGCGAGCCTCTTGTCAGTGCCGAGGCCCGCGCGGGCCTGCGCAAGCGGCTGCGCCAGCAAGTGGCCCGTGTGACAGACCCGGACCTGCAGGCCGAGCTGAAGGCAGAGGTCGGCGAGCGAGTGCGGGCGCTGTTCGGACGCGATGCGCCCGGCGAGCGCCCCGGCAGCGAGACCCGCGCCCCCTGGCAGCCGCAGCGGCGCAATGCCCGGCGCGGCGGTGGTCCCGATGCAATCGATCCGACGGCACCAGCCTCGCAGGAACTGAGGCAGATGGCGCCCGCCCAGAAGGCCGGTCCGCCCCGGGCGCAGGTGGAGCTGGTGACCGCACCGCTGCGCCTGCCGGCCTTGCTGGAGACCGGCTGGGAGGCGCTGGCAGCTCTCACACTGGACCATCCCGGCCTTGACAGGCTGCGACATGTCATGCTGGACCGCTACGCTGCGGGGCATACCATTGAAATGGAGGCCGTGCGTCACCATCTGGCGACGCAGGACGATAGCGAGGCGCTGGCTGTGCTGCAGACAGCAGGCGCCCTGCCCGTCAATCCGTTTGTGCGGGCGAATACGTCGCCCGACGACAGTGCCCGTGCCTGGCTCGCGGCGCTGGAGCGAGCAGAAGGGCGTCGTGCGCTGGCTGTCGAAGCCGCGGAGGGTCTCTCCGCGCTGGCAGACGGTGACGCGGCGGCCATGAATCGCCTGGCGCGGCTGGTGGCCGAACGTCGGGTTCTGAAACAGTCGGAGCAGGCCTCTGCGGCAGGCGCGCTCCCCGACCCGGCCGGGTCCTGACCAGTGGTGCCCATGCGGGCGCTGCTGCGGGCTCCGGCACACCTGAGAGGCATCTGTTCATGGCCGAGAAAGCCGAAGTCGCGCAGTCCGAAGACAAAGAAGCGCCGGACGCGCCGCTGCTGGATCTCAACAACGCCGCCGTCAAGAAGCTGATCAAGACCGGCAAGGAGCGCGGCTGGATCACGCATGACGAGCTGAACAAGGTCCTGCCGTCCGAGGAATTCTCGTCCGAGCAGATCGAGGACACGCTGTCCCAGCTGTCCGAGATGGGCGTGCGGGTGATCGACGCCGACGAAGACGCCGAAACCGAAGATGCGGTCCCCGCCACCACGGGCACGGGCGGCGCCGTTGTCGCCATGCAGGGCGGTAACACCAAGGAAGGCCAGGACCGCACCGACGATCCGGTCCGGATGTACCTGCGCGAGATGGGCGCCGTCGAGCTTCTGACCCGCGAGGGCGAGATCGCCATCGCCAAGCGGATCGAAGCCGGTCGCGACGCGATGATCCGCGGCCTGTGCGAGAGCCCCCTCACCTTCGAAGCCATCATGGTGTGGCGCGACGAGCTCCAGTCGGGCTCGGTGCTGCTGCGCGAGATCATCGATCTCGAGGCCACCTACGGCAAGGAAACCGGTGCCGCCGCTGTCGAGGAAGACGAGGACGAGGACGAAGAGCCCGCCAGCGCCCGCAGCGACGACGACGATGACGATGAAGTCGCCGCCGCCCGCCGCGCCGCCGAACGTGCCCAGGAAGAAGAGGACGAGGGCGGCCTCGTTTCGATGTCCGCGATGGAAGCCGAGCTGCGCGACGGCATCATGGTGGTCCTCGACACCGTGGCCGAGCACTTCGGCGAGTTCCGTGGCCTGAAGGACCGCGCCGTCGAGGCGCGCATCAAGGGCGTCGAGCTGCCCGATACCGAACTGGCAGCCATGGAAGAGCTGCAGAACAGGATCATCGACGAGCTCAAGAGCCTCAAGCTCAACAACAACCGGATCGAGGCGCTGGTCGAGCAGCTGTACACCATCAACAAGAAGGTGATCGGCCTCGAAGCCCAGCTGATGCGCCTGGCGGAAGCCTGCGGCGTGCCCCGCCCCGAATTCGCCCGCGAGCACGCCGGCCGCGAGATGGACCCGGCCTGGCCCGACGAAGTGAAGGGCAAGACCAAGAGCTGGGAGCGCTTCGCCGTGGGCCAGCGCACCAAG
>JAIXTH010000099.1 GCA_027484265.1 Alphaproteobacteria bacterium | reverse complement strand
CCTCGATGGAGGCGCAGCAGGCCAGTGCCCGGACCACCGATGGCGTGTGGGCCCTGCCCGATGGCGAGGCCTATTATGCCGAACGCCTCGCCAACCAGACCACCACCAGCCTGACCGCCCAGGAAATCCACCAGCTGGGCCTCGATGCGGTGGCGCGGATCCATGGCGAGATGGCCGCGATCATGCGCCAGGTGGGCTATACCGGCACCCGTGACCAGTTCTTCGACTTCCTCGAGACCGATCCGCGCTTCTTCGTCAGCGACGATGCCGAGGGCCGGGCGCGCTATATCCGCGAGGCCACCGCCCTGATCGATGCGATGCAGGTGCGGATACCGGATGTGTTCAACGTGATGCCCCGGGCGCCGATGGTGGTGCGGGCGGTCGAGCCGTTCCGCGAGCGCTCGGCGGGGCTTGCCTTCTATCAGCGGCCGAGCGCCGACGGGTCGCGGCCGGGCGTCTATTACATCAATACCTTCAATGTGAAGGCCATCCCGACCTATCAGATGGAGGCGCTGGCCTATCACGAGGGCATCCCCGGCCACCACATGCAGATCGCCATCATGCAGGAGCTGCCGGGCCTGCCGCGCTTCCGGCGGTTTGCCTCGAACTTCACCGCCTATTCGGAGGGCTGGGCGCTCTATACCGAGTTCTTGCCCAAGGAGATGGGCTTCTATCAGGACCCCTATTCGGATTTCGGGCGGCTGGTGCTCGAGCTGCGCCGCGCGATCCGGCTGGTGGTGGACACTGGCCTGCATGCCCTGCGCTGGCCGCGCCAGCAGGCGATTGACTATATCCTGGCCAACCAGCCCGGCGACGAGCCGAGCGCGCGGCGCGATATCGACCGCTATATCGTGATGCCCGGCCAGGCCACCGCCTATCTGATCGGCCAGATGGAAATCCTGAAGCTGCGCGAGGCGGCCCGGGCGCGCCTCGGCACCCGGTTCGACCTGCGCCACTTCCACGACATCGTGCTGACCAATGGCTCGGTGCCGCTGGATATTCTGGGCGAGCTGGTGGAGGCGTGGGTCTGAGGGGGCCTACAGCCCCGTCACCACCGCACCCGAGTCCAGGAGCGCAGCGGCTTCCGCCTCGGTGAAGCCCGCTTCGCTCAGGATCGCGCGGGCATGCTCGCCCGGCGCGGGTGCCGGGCCGCGCGGACCTGCGCCGGCACCGGGGAACACCACGGGCGCGCCGGGGGCGGCAAAGCTGCCGCCGCGCCCGTCCGGCACCTCGACCCGCACGCCGCTCGCCAGCGCCTGCGGGTCCTCCACCACTTCGGCCGCGCTCTGGACCGGCGCCCAGGCGATGTCGGCACCGTCCAGCCGCGCTGCGGCCTCGGCGAAATCCAGCCCGGCAAAGGCCTGATCGAACAGCGCCACCAGCTCGCGGCCATGGCGGCGCCGCTCGCCGGTGCGGGCAAAGCGGGGATCCTCGATCAGGGCCTCAAGGCCCATGGCGCGGCACAGATCCGCCCAGTCCTTGTTGCCCTGGCGCGGCACCAGGCACACCCAGCGCCCGTCGCGGCACTGGAAGAAATTGGCCACCGGATTGATCGCCTCCTCGCGCGGGCGGGTGGAGGCCAGCTTGCCATAGCGCATCTGAATCGCGAGATCGCTGCCCAGCGTATAGGTCCCGGCCCGCAGCAGCGAGGAATCCACCAGCCGCCCCTGCCCGGTCCGCCCGCGCTCCACCAGGGCTGCCAGAATCCCCGCTACCGTGGACACCGAGCACACATGGTCGCCCACGCCGGTGCGGATCGGGAACGGGTCCACCCCCTTGGGCGCAGTGGTGCGGGCCCAGCCCGAGCGCGACCAGAACGAGGCGATGTCGAAGCCCGGCCGGTCGGTATCGGGCCCCTCGAGCCCATAGCCGGTGACACTGGCATAGACGAGGCGCGGATTGATGGCCGACAGATCGCCATAGGACAGCCCGGCCCGCTCCAGCCCGCCCGGACGGACATTGGTGAGGAACACATCGGCATCCTTCACCAGCCGCAGCAGTACCTCGCGCCCGTCCGGGCTGGCGGTGTCGAGGATGATCGAGCGCTTGCCGCGATTGTCGAGTTCGAACACCGGATTGTCGGCCATCTCGGCGCCGATGGAGCTGAAGAACTGGCGGATCGGATCGCCACCGGGCGGCTCGACCTTGATGACGTCGGCCCCCCAGTCGCACAGCATCATCCCGGCACCGGGCGCCGCGATATACGTGGCATATTCGACGACCTTGATCCCCTGCAGCAGCATCCGCGCGTTCCTCCCTGCCCCAAAACCCGAACCGGTCTCACGCCGGTCTGTCCGCAGTGCCTAGCCCGCCTGTCGCTTCTTGGGAATGGCATGCCCGCTCCCTGCACGGCGGACGAAGGCTCAGAACCCGTTGCGCTGCAGCCAGTCGATCACGAGGTCACGCGCCGCTGCCAGCTTGTCGGGCTGGCCGAAATAATAGTGGGTGGCGCCCTCGATCCGGTGGAATTCGGGCGTCACCTGGCGGAAGCCCGCCACGATCCGGGCAGCGTGGGAGGGGGTGCAGGCATCGTCGGCAGTGTTCTCGACCACCAGGGCTGGCACCGAGACATGGGCTGCGCAGGCCGGCCCGTCCGCCCGGCTGTCGGCGCTCCACTGGCTGAGCCACGAGCGCAGCGAGGAATAGCGGGCAAGGTGCGCGGGCGAATGGTTCACCACCCGCGGGTCGCCCATATAGCACCAGCCGGGGCGCCGCCCGTTCGGATCGATCGCCGGATCGAGCCAGCGCAGGTCGGCCATGGTGCCATGCACCACGAAGCAGTGCTCGCGGTGGGTGAGGCCCTTCTTGCGGAAGTCCTCGAGCCGCTGGCGCACATCCGCCGTGATCCGGTCGATCCGCGTCTTCTGGGCAGCGCGGTATGTAGCCTGAAAGTCCTCACTGTAGGGCGGCGTGGCGCCGGGTGGCTCGCCATAGATATCCAGGGCCGGGTCGCGCCGCTCGGGATCAAGCTCGTCGGTGATCGCGGGGTCGATCCATTCGGAAAGGGTGATGGCGCGGCTGACATGGGCTGCCAGCTGCAGCACCCCGTCCGCCGGGATCAGGCCCGCCCCCTTCAGGTCCACCGGGTCGCCCGCGGGCGTGGCCTCGATCCAGGGCTTCTCGGCCTGGGCCTGGTAGAACAGCGACAGCGACCCACCGCCGGACCAGCCCGCCAGCACCACCTTCTCGTACCCCAGCACCTCGCGGGCATGGCGCACATAGTGACCGAGGTCGATCGCCACCTTCTCCATGATCAGCGCGGTGTCATTGTGCGGATAGCGCGAGCCGCAGGTCATCACCGGGATCCCGGCCTTGGCCAGAGCTGCGGGCATCGGTAGGTGGTTCATCACCCCGCTGGGATGCATGAAGATCAGCACGGTGCTGGACGGCGGGGCGCCCCGGGGCCGCAGATGCTGGCCCTCGCACAGCACCCAGTCCTGCGAGCCGCCATAGGTCTCCTTGAAGCCGGACCGGTCCTGGAACACCACCGTGACCGGGATCCGGTCGATCTCATAGGCCATGGCCGCAGCTCCTCCCTGACCGCTTCTCGGGTGGAAGCCGGTCGCCGGAACCAGAAGCGAAGGCGCCAGAACGGTCAAGCCAGTTATGCGCCGCCGGCGGTCCGCGCGCACGTTTCCCTTGACGGAAGCGTCAAGCGATGGCACGGAGGGTGACGTAACGGGAGGTATGCACGTGAGCGACGATCCACGTCATGCAGGACGCATCTGGACCATCGGCGAGTTGTCGAAGGAATTCGGTGTCACCGCGCGCGCCCTGCGCTTCTATGAGGACCGCGGGCTGATCCGGCCGCAGCGCGAGGGGCTGAACCGCCTCTACACCGCGCGCGACCGCGCCCGGCTGCAGCTGATCCTGCGCGGCAAGCGTGTGGGCCTGACCCTGGTTGAAATCCGCGAGATTCTCGACCTGTATCAGACCGGCGGCGACCAGCAGATGCGCGTCACCCACAAGAAATTCGTGCGCCAGCTGGGTATCCTCAAGTCCCAGCGCGAGGACCTCGAAGGCGCGATCGCCACACTGGAAGAGCGGATCCAGTGGCTGGAAGACCAGCTGGCCAGGGCTCCGTCCGAGGCTTCGGTTGCCGGGGCACAGGCCTATGAGCGGGTTGCCCGGGCCGCTGTCGACGGCAGCACCGCCCCAGCCGGAAAGTAAGCCGCACCCGCCGGCACCTGCGACCGGCGCCAACCATCAGATCACAGCACGCATCACACCGCCACCCGGCACGGGGCCAAGAGCCCTGGCCGGGCGGGCGGGGACACGAAGGGGGAAAACCATGGGATATCAGGCACCTGTCCGAGACATGAAGTTCATCATGGACGATGTTCTCGACCTCGACCGCTATTCGAACCTCGAAGGCTTTGCCGACGCGCCCAAGGATGTGCGCGACCAGATCCTGGAAGAGGGCGCCAAATTCTGCGAGAGCGTGCTCGCGCCGCTCAACAGCGTGGGCGACAAGGCGGGCTGCGTCTGGAACCAGGACAACACGGTCACTGTCCCGCCAGGCTTCACCGAAGCCTATCACCAGCTGGTGGAAGCGGGCTGGCCGCTCCTGTCGGCTGATCCGAACTATGGCGGCCAGGGCCTGCCCCATGTGGTCAACATGGCGTTCTCGGAAATGACCAGCGCCGCCAACATGGCGTTCGGCATGTATCCGGGCCTGACCCATGGCTGCTACTCGGCGATCCATGTCGGCGGCACGCCCGAGCAGAAGGACACCTATCTGCCCAAGCTCGCCAGCGGCGAGTGGGCCGGCACCATGAACCTGACCGAGCCGCATTGCGGCACCGATCTTGGCCTGCTGCGCACCAAGGCGGTGCCGCAGGCCGATGGCACCTACAAGATCACCGGCCAGAAGATCTGGATCTCGGGCGGCGAGCATTCGATGACCGCCAACCACGTGCATCTGGTGCTGGCCCGGATCGAGGGCGCGCCCGCAGGCGTGAAGGGCATCTCGCTGTTCATCGTGCCGAAGTTCCTCGTGAACGCCGACGGCTCGCTGGGCGCGCGCAACAGCGCGCTGTGCGTGGGGCTGGAAGAGAAGATGGGCATCCACGGCAACGCCACCTGCGTGATGCAGTATGAGGACGCCACCGGCTATCTGATCGGCGAACCCAACAAGGGCCTGTCGATCATGTTCGTGATGAT
>JAIXTH010000042.1 GCA_027484265.1 Alphaproteobacteria bacterium | reverse complement strand
GGCAGCGGCGGCGGCAGCTGGGGCGGCGGCGGCGGCGGCGGGAGAGGCGGCGGCGGTGGCGGCGGTGGCGGCAGGGGTTCCGGTACCGGAACGGGAGGCGGTGGCGGCGCCGGTGGTGTGGCGCACGACGCCACCACGAATGCGGTGGCTACGGCGGCGATCTGCCAGGTCCGGTTCGACATTCGCTTCTTCCTCATGCTGGCCCCCACCGGGACGGACCCGGCTCCAGCCCACTTGCGCTAACGCGCCACGCGACGGGCGGCAACGGCCTGTTGCCGCTCCACGTCAGTGGTCACATCCGACAGGTTGCCGGGAGAGGGTTACGGCTCGATGACCGAGAACGCCACTTCCACAGGCCCGCCCTGCTCGAAGGTGAGGGTGACCGGCACCGGGCCCGCCGCCAGCACATCGGGCTTCACCCCGAACAGCATCAGATGCAGGCCGCCCGGCTCCAGCGCGACGGTGCCGCCGGCGGGTACGTCGATTGCCGGCACCTGCTCCATCTTCATCATGCCGCCCTCGTGGATATGGGCATGCAGCTCGATCGAGGCGGCGGCCGCGCTGGTGGCGGACACCAGCCGGTCCGGCCCGGTGCCGGTGTTGGTCAAGGTCAGATAGCCCGCAGTCACGTCACGGCCGCCGGGGGGTGGACGGATGCGCGCAGCCGTGATGGCAAGGGTGCCGAGCTGGGCGCTGCCACCGGGCACCACGGCCGGCGCCTGGCTGGCGCCGGTATCGGCGGCGGCGCCGTGTCCGGCAGCACCATGGTCCCCGTGCTGGCCGGCAGGGGTCTCGGCAGCCGGTGAGCATGCCGCGATCAGCGCCAGGGCCGTGCTGGCCGCCAGCAGGCGCAGGGCAGGGGCAAGGGGTCGTGTCATTATCATGTGTCTCCAGGCCAAGCGATCAGGCGGTCCGCAGCGACGGGTCGCACTGGCGCCCGCGCCAGCGCATCCGCCAGCACAGGTGCGGGCCGGTGGCCCGCCCGCGCGCACCCACGGCGCCCAGCTGCGCGCCGCGCACCAGCCGCTGGCCGGCCCGCACATCGACCCGGCTCATGTGCAGGTAGGTGGTGATCAGGCCCTGGCCATGGTCGAGCGCCACCATTCCGCCTTCGAAATACATGTCGGCTTCGGCAATGATCACGAGACCCGGGGCCGGGGCGCGGATCGCGGTGCCCGTGGCGGCGCCGAGATCGATGCCATAGTGCGGTCGCTGCAGGGTGCCATTGAGCTGGCGCTGCGCACCCCAAGGGCTGGTAACCCGGATGGCAGCCAGCGGCCAGTCGAAGGGTTCTGCAAAGCCGGTGCCCAGCGGGTCCTCGCTGGCAAAGGCACGCTGCTTGAGGGCGCTCTCGCGCTCGATGCGGGCGCGGGCTTCGGGAGGCGGATTGACGGTGCGCCCCGGCAGGCCGGACACGGATGTCACCCGCCAGCTCTTGGGAGCGACCTGCAGGCTGCGCGACACGCTGCGCCCATCCGGGGCCGTGACTGTGAGGAGCGCGGCAGGCGGGGCATCGCGGTCGAAGCCGACGATGAACCGGCCATCGGCATCGGCGGTTGTGGCCACATCGTCCAGCAGGATGCGCGCGCCGGGTGTGCTGCGCCCCAGAACGGTGCCGGACTGCACGAAGTCACCGGTCAGATCGAGGGGCAGGGGCCCGTCCTGTCCCGCCGCACTGGCCAGCCCCGCCGCACCGGACGCATCCGCGGCAGGCCGTGCCTGCGCCGAGCCTTCACCGCATGCCACCATGGCACCGCCACCGGCACCCACCAGCCCCACCATGAAGGTGCGGCGGGCCAGTCCCGGGCCGGCAGCCTGCCTCAGGATGCCGGAGCGGCTGCTGCCCGGCCCTGCACCAGACGCCAGCGGTTCGCCGCCGTCTGGGCATCCACATAGGCTTCCTGGAGTTCCGGTGACCAATAGCGCAGCTCCTCCAGAGGGATCGGTGTGCCGGTTACCGCGCAGCGCACGAAGGTGCCCTCGCGCAGGATCGCGAAATCCGGCGTACCGAAATGGACCAAGGCGGGGCCTCCAAGGCCGGGGCGGTTCAGCATGGGTCGAGCCTAGTGTGCTTTGCCAGTCGTGGCCAGTCCCGGGGCACCGGAGCCGGCTTACATGCTGGTATAGATCGGACCCTCGCCGCCCTGCGGGACCGTCCAGTTGATGTTCTGGTTGGGGTCCTTGATGTCGCAGGTCTTGCAGTGGACGCAGTTCTGGGCGTTGATCTGGAAGCGCTTTCCGGCGCCGTCCTCCACCCATTCATCCCCCCCCGCCGGGCAGTAGCGGCTGGAGGGACCGGCAAAGACATCCAGCTCGGAACTCTTCTGCAGGGCCAGGTCCGCGACCTTGAGATGGACCGGCTGGTCTTCCTCGTGGTTGGTGTTGGACAGGAACACCGAGGACAGCTTGTCGAAGCTGATCACGCCGTCGGGCTTGGGATAGTCGATCGGCTGGAATTCGCTGGCGGGCTTGAGGCTCGCCGCGTCGGTCTTGCCATGCTTGAGGGTGCCCAGCGGCGACCAGCCGCCAAACAGCGTGGTGGACCACAGCTCGACCGCCCACATCGGCAGGCTGACCAGGGTGCCATACTTGCTCCACAGCGGCTTGATGTTGCGGGCGGCCTTCAGCTCGCTGGCCACCCAGCTGCCTTCATAGCCGTCCTGATAGGCGCTCAGCTCGTCACCGGCGCGCCCGGCCGCAATGGCCTCGACCACCGCCTCGGCGGCCAGCATGCCGGTCTTCATGGCATTGTGGCTGCCCTTGATCCGCGGCAGGTTCACGAAGCCGGCCGAGCAGCCGATCAGCGCCCCGCCGGGGAATGCCAGCTTGGGCACCGACTGATAGCCGCCCTCGGTGATGGCGCGGGCGCCGTAGGCCAGCCGCTTGCCGCCCACGAACGTATCGATGATGTCGGGGTGGTGCTTGTAGCGCTGGAACTCGTCGAACGGCGACAGATACGGGTTCTGGTAGTTCAGGTGCACCACGAAGCCGACCGACACATAGTTGTCGCCCCAGTGATACAGGAACGAGCCGCCGCCGGTGTTCCAGTCCAGCGGCCAGCCGAACGAGTGGCGCACCAGGCCCGGCTTGTGCTTGGCCGGATCGATCTGCCACAGCTCCTTGAGGCCGATGCCGAACTTCTGCGGCTCCTTGCCCTCGTCCAGCGCGTAGCGGGCGATCAGCTGCTTGGCGAGCGAGCCGCGCACGCCTTCGGCGATCAGCGTGTACTTGGCATGCAGCTCGATGCCGGGGGTGAAGTCGCCCTTGGCCTCGCCGTCGCGGCCAATGCCCATGTCGCCCACCTGCACGCCCTTCACGGCGCCAGCCTCGTCATACACCACGGCGGCTCCGGCAAAGCCTGGATAGATCTCGACCCCCAGCGCCTCGGCCTGGGCTGCCAGCCAGCGGCACAGGTCCCCCAGTGAACCCACGAAGCAGCCATCATTGTGCAGCATCGGCGGCATGGCAAAGGTCGGCAGGCTGATCGAGCCCGACTGGCCCAGCACCAGGAACTCGTCCTTCACCACCGGGGTCTTCAGCGAGCAGCTGTCATCGCCGCGCCAGTCCGGCAGCAGCTCGTCCAGTGCCTTGGGATCGATCACCGCGCCCGACAGGATATGCGCTCCGGCCTCGGCGCCCTTTTCCAGGATCGCCACCGTCAGGTCCGGGTTCAGCTGCTTGAGGCGGATCGAGGCGGCGAGGCCTGCCGGACCCGCCCCCACGATCAGAACGTCATATTCCATCGCCTCGCGCTCGATCGAGCTTGCATCGAAAGCCATCGGTCCGCCTCTTTACCCCTGGGCGGTGCCTGCGGGGCTCCGGGCGGAGCACCGCGCGGCCACCGCGCTTGCATCATCGTCACAACGGCTTATCGAGTTCGCTGCATGCCGGGGTCAAGACCGGCATGGGACACTTGCGCACCCAAACCTGCATATCATGACATCTGCCAGCCCTTCCGCCCTCACTGCCGATGCCGCCCGCGCGGCCCTCATGGCGTGGTGGGACCTGGCCGGGGTGGATGTGTCGGCGCCCGTGCCAGCACCGCTGCGGCCGTCAGCGGGCGCTGCCCCGGCCGCCAGTGCCAGGCGTGGGGCAGCGGGGACTGCCGCTGGCGGTCAGCCCGCCATCGCGCCAGCCCGGGCAGCCATGGCCCCGCCCCGGCCCGCCGATGCCCTGGCCCAGGCCCAGGCCGCAGCGGCAGCAGCCACCTCCATCGAACAGCTGTGCGCCGCCATCCAGGCCTTCGACGGTTGCGCCCTCAAGCGCACCGCCCGCCAGACCGTGACCCATGACGGCGTGCCGGGCGCCCCGGTGCTGCTGGTGGGCGAGGCACCCGGCCGGGAGGAGGATGAAGCGGGCAAGCCCTTCATCGGCCGCTCGGGCCAGCTGCTGGACCGGATGCTCGGCTCCATCGGTCTCAACCGCGCCAGCAACATCTGCATCACCAATGCGGTCTACTGGCGCCCGCCCGGCAACCGCCCACCGAGCCGCGACGAACTGGCGATCTGCGCACCGTTCGTGGCCCGGTTCGTGGAGCTGTCGCAGCCGCGCCTCGTGCTGTTTGCCGGCGGTTCTGCGGCGCAGTCGCTGCTGGGCACCAGCACGGGGATCCTCAAGCTGCGCGGCCAGAAACTCGACTGGCAGGGGCCGGACGGGCGCAGGGTGCCTGCGTTTGCCCTGTTGCATCCCGCCTATCTCTTGCGCAATCCAGCCGCCAAGGCGCTGGCCTGGGCCGATCTGTTGCGGATCCAGGATGAACTGAGCGCCCTTGGACTTGCCACAGACGGCCAAAGCAGCCCAGCCTGAGGCTTCGTTCGTGCCGCTTGCGGCTGTTTCCAGCGCAGTCGGGCCTGCCTTGCAGCCCGGCCTGAACCAGACCGGACACACCCGCCTTGCCGATCCAGCCTCGCTTCGCCGCCCGATGGTTCCCTGTTGCCCGACGGCGCCTGCGTGGCTGGCCCACCGTGTCGCGCGTATCGCCCGTGGCGCTGGCGGCAGCGGCGCTGGCGCTGGCCTGTCCGGTCACGGCCCTGGCGCAGCAGGGTGCCACGCCTGTCGCCACCGGCACGCAGCCCTCAGCCACACCCTGGCTCGATATCCTCAGCCCCGCCGATGAAGCCGCCTACCGCGCTGCCTTTGCTGCAGTGGATGCGGGCAATGCCGAGGCGCTTGGCGCGGCGCTGGCGCGGGTGGACAACGGCATCCTGCGCCCGGTGGTCGAGCAGGAGCGGCTGCTGGCCCCGCGCATGGGGGCCAGTGTGACCGAGATGGCGGCCTTCCTCGAACGCTTCGGGGCGCTGGCCGGGGCGGCCCAGGTGCGCGAACGGGCAGAGGCCCTGCGCGCGGCACTGGCACCGGGCGATCCGCTGGCACAGATCCGGCTGGCTGCACCCGATCCGGTTCCGCTGCGCCGCTCGATGGGCGCCCTGCGCGAGCCGAGCTTCAATCCGGCGCCGCAGGGGCCTGGCACCACCCGGGCCAACCGCCAGGCCGTGGATACCGGTGCGCGCCGCTTCTATGATGGCGATGATGCCGGGGCGCTGGCGCTGGTGACACCTGAACTCGACGGCCCCCTGTCGGGTCAGGCTGGCTGGATCGGCGGGCTCGCCTCGTGGCGCCAGCGCGACTTTGCCGGGGCCCTGACCTTCTTCACGGCCGCAGCCAACTGGCAGAGCGGCGATGACTGGGGCCGCTCGGCCGGGGCCTATTGGGCGGCCCGGGCCGCCGAGCGGCTGGGCGACACGTCCCGGCGCGATGCGTTCCTCGAACAGGCCGCCAGCACTCCCTTCACCTTCTATGGCCAGCTGGCGCTGGAGCGGCTGGGGCGGTGGGACAATCTGTCGATCCCGCAGGCGGGCGACCAGATTCGCCAGGCCCGCAGCCTCGCAACAGGCAACCCTGGTGTGCGCCGGGCCATCGCCCTGGTGGAAGTGGGGCGCCGCGACGATGCCGAAGCCGAGCTGGCGGCTGCCTGGGCCCGGGCGCGGCCCGACGAGGACCTCGGCTTCCTGCAGCTGGCCCAGGACCTCGGGCTGACGGGGCTGGCGGGGCGGATCGCCGCCACCAGCCCGGCGGCGTCCATCGCCGCGCGCTATCCGGTGCCGGTGGGCCTTGCGCCCCAGGGCGGCGCCTTCGTGCTCGACCGGTCGGTGGTGCTGGCGGTGATCCGGCAGGAGAGCCGGTTCGATCCAGGGGCGGTCTCCAGTGCCGGTGCGCGGGGTCTGATGCAGGTGATGCCGGCCACCGCTGCCTGGATGACGGGCCGGGCCGAGCTGCGCGCCAATCCGCGCCTGTTGCACAATACCGCCCTGAACCTGTCGCTGGGCGAGGCGTATCTGGAGATGATGATGCGCCAGGGGCCGGTGGGCGGCGATCTGATCCGTACCTTCATGGCCTACAATGCCGGGCCGGGTAACCTGCAGAACTGGGCGGTGTCGGTGGAGGGCGGGTCGGACCCGCTGTTCTTCATGGAGGCCTCCCCCAGCGGCCAGGCCCGGATCTATGCCGAGAAAGTCATGGCCAACATGTGGATCTATGCCCGCCGCCTCGGCCAGGACGCCCCCAGCCTCGAGCGGCTCGCCCGCGGCATGACCCCGGTCTACGAGCCGCAGGACAATCCCCGCAGCGCAGGCGGTGGTGGCGGCGCCAT
Source organism: Alphaproteobacteria bacterium (assembly GCA_027484265.1). Taxonomy (GTDB): domain Bacteria; phylum Pseudomonadota; class Alphaproteobacteria; order Caulobacterales; family Aquidulcibacteraceae; genus JAIXTH01. The sequence goes on along the minus strand of JAIXTH010000042.1, from coordinate 350 downwards.
CACGGGCGCCCGCTAGGGGGCCCAGACTGCTGACAAACGGCCGAAGGGTCTGGAGCGCAGTTGCTTGCAACTGCGCTCCAGTGGTTCTTTTCGTAGATAGCGGTGAACGGTGAGAGGTCCTCCGCCCGCCCTTTTCCCCGGTGCCCGCCGCCGCTGCCAGCGTGGATCGCAGCGCAACAGTTGGCCCGCTGGAGCGCGCGGCCTCGCCGCGCATCGCCCCCGCCATGGGCGCGGCAGAGGCCGCGCGCTCCAGCGGGGGGCTTGGGCTGAAAGGCGGCAGCGCTGGGGCAAAACCGAAATGGGGGCAGCCCACTGGCCTCCCAGTCCCTGTTGGCTGGAGAGGCCCCGAG
>JAIXTH010000017.1 GCA_027484265.1 Alphaproteobacteria bacterium | reverse complement strand
GAACAGCCGCAGGGCCTGAGCCTGGATGACCTGGTCCCCCTGCCCGGCTGCACGCTGGTATGGCACCGGGTGAGCGAGACGCGGTTTGCCGGCGGGATGCGGCCGCGGGCCTGCCGCAACAAGTTCCGCGGTGCCAGCTGGATGGACGGCTCGTCGTGGGCGGAGGCGAACCAGTTCTACACCTGGGACCGGGGCATGGACGAAGCTGGCAACCAGGTCTGGGGGCCGACCGCTGCTGGATACGTGTTCGACCGGGCGCCGCAGTAGCAGTCCCCGCCCTCACAGCCAGTCGGGCAGGGTCTCCGTCCCGAACAGCTCGTCCCAGGTCTGGCGCGGGCGCACCACGGACCACCGGTCCCCGTTCACGATCACCTCGGCCGGCAGCAGACGCGAATTGTAGCTGGAGGCCATGGTGAAGCCATAGGCGCCGGCGCTCATGATCGCCACCAGATCGCCGGGCTCGACTGGCGGCATCTGCCGATGCTCGGCAAAGGTATCCCCGGTCTCGCAGACCGGTCCCACAATGTCGGCAGCAGCCACCGGCCTGTCGGCCGGGGCTTCGCGCAGGGGCAGGATCTCGTGGAACGCATCATAGAGCGCCGGGCGGATCAGATCGTTCATCGCCGCGTCCAGCACCAGGAACGAGCGCTCCTGCGACTGCTTGGTCACCACCGCCCGTGACAGCAGCACCCCGGCATTGGCCGCGATCATCCGCCCCGGCTCGAGCTCGATCTCGAGATCCAGGCCCTCCACCACCGACCGCACCATCGCGCCATAGGCGGGCAGATCCGGGCCGGGGGTGCCGTCATCACGGTAGGTAGCCGCAAGGCCACCACCGAGGTCCAGGCGCCGCACCGTGTGCCCCGCCGCCCGCAGCCGCAGCACCGTCTCGACCATCCGGCGATAGGCTGCCTCGAGCGGTGCGAAATCAACGATCTGGCTGCCGATATGCACGCTGAGACCCTCGGGGCGCACGCCCGGCAGGGTGACGGCGCGGGCATAGAGGCTCTCGGCCTCCGCCAGCGTCACGCCAAACTTGCTGGCGCCGTGGCCGGTGGTGATCTTGGCATGGCCACCGGCGCCGATCAGCGGATTGACCCGGAAGCACACCGCCTGCTCGCGGCCCGCTGCCGCAGCGATCGCCGACAGACGGTCGAGTTCCTGGGCGCTCTCGACATTGATCTGGCGCACCCCGATCCCGACTGCAAAGGCCAGCTCGGCATCGGTCTTGCCGACGCCCGCGAACACGATGCCCGAGGCCGGAATGCCCGCCGCCAGAGCCCGCCGGATCTCGCCCTCCGACACCGTGTCCGCCCCGGCCCCGAGCCGGGCCAGCGTGGCCAGCACGGCGCGGTTGGTGTTGGCCTTCACCGCAAAGGCGATGTGAACCGGCAGATTGCCGAACGCCTCGCGGAACACCGTGAAGTGCCGCTCGAGCGTGGCGGTGGAATAGACATAGGCCGGTGTGCCCACCGCTTCGGCGATGGCGCGCAGGGGGACGTCCTCGGCGGTGAGCTCGCCGTCGATATACTGGAAATGACGCATGGGAGAGGAACTTCAGTTGGACTTGGGCGCACTGGTCGGTGCGGGGGCCGCAGGCCGGGTGGCCTGCTGCTGCTGGCGGGCTTCTTCCTCGGCCCGTTTTCGCTGCGCCTCGCGGGCCTCCCAGTCACGGCGCGCTTCCCCGGCAATCGGCGGGGCCGGCACCAGATCACCGCGAATCCCGCACCCGCCCAGCAACGCAAGGCCGCTCCCTGCCAGCAGGGCGGCAAGGATGATAGAGCGCCGGGCGCGGATCGGTGGGTGGGTATCCATGACGGTCCAGATAGCTGCCACCCGCCCGCTTGACCACCCCCGACTTGCGATCAACCGCTGCCGGCGAGGTCCCCGCGTGGCCGGCGCCCTACCAGCTCCAGCTCGACTGGTAGAGCACGGGCCAGAAGTCAGGCATCACGCCGGCGCAGGTGTCGAGGGTGGCATTGCGCAGGGGCACGAACTGGCTGCCGGTCCAGCCGATGGCTTCCCAGGTGCCGCAGTCGCCAAGGCCGCGGCCCTTGGCGAACTGGCTCACGGTGCCGGTGGCAGGGTCGATCGACAGGTTCACCCAGATCGCCTCGGTCGGCTCTGCTGCCGTGCCCGCCATCGGCATCACCGGCGTCAGCTGTCCCGCCGCATCGGCGATCACCAGCAAGGTCATCGCATTGTAGGCGCCGAGCCCGCACATCATCGCCCACAGGGTCTTGCCCCGACCCAGATCATAGGCGGTGAACACATCGCTGACGGCACGGTCTGCGGTTTCTTGGCACGCCTCGGCCTGGGCGGCCCGGACCGGGCGGGGCACCGCACCGGTCGGCCTGGTGCGGAACGGTGCGAGGACAGGCTGCGGCAATGCCGGCGCGGCTGGCACCCGGACAGCAGGCGCCGACCCCGTGTCGATCAAGGCCGTCACGGTGCCCGTACGCCCCTGGACGGCGTCCATATGCCGGAGGGTCGCGACCAGGCCCATGAGCGTCACCACCGACAGCTGCGCCCCGTCGCCGGCCACCACCTGCGCCTCCGACGCCGGGCGGGCGGCGGCCAGGAAGCGGGCGGTGCTGGCCGCAGGCAACACCCAAACCCGGCTTTCGCCCTGCATCTGCAGCTCGAACGGTGCCTCCGTGCCGATCTGCAACCGGATCAGAGCCGGCAGCTCCTCATCGACCACGAGCGTCGGCACGAGACGGATCACCGCCTGCCCCTGCGGCCCGGCCGGGCGCTGGAGCTGGATGGCGAACGTGCCGGCATCACCCAGCTCGCCCAGCGACGAGACTGACAGGGCGGTGCAGCTGCGGATATTGTCGCAGCCGATGGTCCAGTCCCGGAACGACCGGCTCTCGCTGGTGGCTGGCAGGGATGGTGTGGTCACACTGCGCGTCGCCTGCGCCAAAGCGTCCTGGAGAGCGCCGAACGACAGGGCGGCAAGCACGACGGCAAACAGGTACTTCATAGGCCGCACGCTGCCAGAAATGACGCGCCACCACCAGCAAAAAATCGGCGGCTTTGCTGGAAGCCGCGCAACACCAACGCACTAGCCCTTGGCTGCCTGCATCTCCCGCGCACGCAGGTAGGGCCAAACAGACACCACCATGACCAGCGTCAGAAGTACCGCGTTTCCGGATACGGATACGGCCACCGACAGCAAGCCGGACAAGCCAGTACCCGGTGCCTCAGGAAGACTGCCCACAAGCGATGCGAGATATGGCATCACACCGACCGACAAAATCTGGCTGATGATCATGACGCCCAAAACCAGCCACCACGATTGCCAGCTGAGGCGCAGCGCTGACCGCAAGGGCGTCCGGTCGGCCAGTGCGCAGGTCGCAATCCAGAAAGCTCCGATCACTTTGAATGGCGTGACGATGAACGACATGAAGGTGTCGGGCTCACCGATCAACTCACTGAGCCAAGCCAATGGTGCAGGCAGAAAGCCCATCAGCCAGTGCACCAGCTGCGAAACTGGCAGAGCCATCCAAATCACCAGGTCGATCATCGGGAAAAGCCAGGCGGCCAGCAGCAACAGACCAAACGACATGAAATCCGAGGCCGTTGGCGCCCGGGTTGCGCGGCTGCGAAGACCCGGTGCAAGCCACGCCGTCAGTGCCCGAACAAAAAGAACTCCAGCGGCCACTGAAATCGCGGTGAGCAGGCCGAAAAGCAGAACGAAAACAGGCCAGAAACCAATGACTGAGGCCGCATTTTCCAAGTCGCTGGAATTGATGTGAAGCTCGATCATGCCCGAGACCAACCGCTCCCCGATGGCCCAGGCCAGGAGAATGGTAGCTATCAGAGCAATGGAACGGCCCCGCCATGCACGCTCGGTCTGGCCCTCGGCAGGTTCAATCATTCAAGCCCAGCTTCGCCTTGATGATCGAGTTGATCACCGCCGGGTCGGCCTTGCCGCCCGTGGCGCGCATCAGCTGCCCGACCCACCAGCCCAGGGCCTTGGGCTTGGCCTGCACCTCGGCAACCTTGTCCGGGTTCGCGGCGATCAGCTCGTCCACCGTGCGCTCGATCAGGCCGGTGTCGGTGCTGGCCGCGAGGCCCTCGCGCTCGACGATGGCGGCGGGGTCGTCGCCGGTCTCGACCATGCGGGCGAACACGTCCTTGGCGATCTTGCCGGTGATGGTGCCATTGGTGATCAGATCCACCAGGCCACCCAGCCGCTCGGCCGTCACCGGGCTGTCGGCCAGTTCCCTGCCATGCTTGTTGAGCCAGCCGAACAGCTCGACCGTCATCCAGTTCGACACCAGCTTGCCGTCGCGCCCCCGGGCCGCGGTCTCGAAGAAGGCGGTATAGTCGCGGTCCGATACCAGCACCCCGGCGTCATAGGACGACAGGCCGTACTGGCTCATGAAGCGGGCCTTGCGGGCGTCGGGCAGCTCGGGCAGCGCGGCGCGGATCTGTTCCACCCAGTCGGGATCCAGCTCCAGCGGCAACAGGTCCGGGTCCGGGAAATAGCGATAGTCGTGCGCGTCTTCCTTCGAGCGCATCGAGCGGGTCTTGCCGGTCTTCACGTCATACAGGCGGGTTTCCTGATCGATGGAGCCGCCATCTTCCAGGATCTCGATCTGGCGGCGCGCCTCATACTCCACCGCCTGGGCCACATAGCGGGTGGAGTTGACGTTCTTGATCTCGCAGCGGGTGCCAAGCGGGCTGCCCACCTTGCGCACCGACACGTTCACGTCGGCCCGCATCGAGCCTTCGTCCATGTTGCCGTCGCAGGTGCCCAGATACCGGACCAGGGCCCGCAGGGTCTTGAAATAGTTGGCGGCCTCGTCGGGCGAGCGGATGTCGGGCTTGGAGACGATCTCCATCAGCGCGCAGCCGGCCCGGTTCAGGTCGACATAGGTGGCGCGCGGATCGAGGTCGTGGATCGACTTGCCGGCATCCTGCTCGAGGTGGATGCGCTCGATCCGCACCGTGATGGTCTCGCCCGCGTCGGTTTCGACCTTCAGCGCACCCTCGCCCACGATCGGGTGCTGGTACTGGCTGATCTGATAGCCCTGCGGCAGGTCCGGGTAGAAATAGTTCTTGCGGTCGAACCGGCTCCACATGTTGATCTTGGCGCCAAGGCCCAGACCGGTCCGCACCGCCTGCTCGACGCAATAGGCGTTGATCACCGGCAGCATGCCCGGCATGCCCGCATCCACCAGCGCCACATGGGCATTGGGCTCGCCGCCATAGGCAGCCGAGGCGCCGGAGAACAGCTTGCTCTCGGCCTGCACCTGGGCATGCACCTCCATGCCGACAATCACCTCCCAGTCGCCAGTGGCGCCGGCGAGGCGGTAGGGCTTTTCACGGTGCTGCGGGATATCGAGATCGGATGGAGCG
>JAIXTH010000298.1 GCA_027484265.1 Alphaproteobacteria bacterium | reverse complement strand
GTGGAGCTTCATCGAGCCCGAAATCGAGACGATCCTGACCAAGATCCGCGGCAAGACCACTCGGATGTCCTACGCCGGGCGCAAGCCCTCGGCCTCGCCCGCCACGGGCCTCGCCTCCCGCCACAAACATGAACAGCAACAACTCGTCGCCCAGGCCCTTGGCCTGAACTGACCCTCGGAAAGACCGGAGATTGCAAATGACTGACGTGATGGTTCCCGCCCTTGGCGAATCCGTGTCCGAGGCCACCGTTTCGACCTGGTTCAAGAAACCCGGCGACGCGGTGAAGCAGGACGAAATGCTGTGCGAGCTTGAGACCGACAAGGTCTCGGTCGAAGTCCCCTCCCCGGTGACCGGCGTCCTGACCGAGATCATCGCCCCCGAAGGCACCACGGTCGCCGCCAACGCCCGCCTTGCCATCGTGACCGAAGGCGCTGCCGCCCCCAAGGCCGCCGAGCAGAAGCCGGTGACCGAAGACCCGAAGATCGCGGATGCCGCCAAGATCGGCTCCCCCGGCGCAGGTCATGAGGAAATGACCCCACGCGCCGACGTGGAAAACGCCCCTTCCGCCAAAAAGGCGATGGCCGAGGCTGGCCTCTCCCCCGACGCCGTCAAAGGCAGCGGGCGCGACGGCCGCGTGATGAAGGAAGACGTGGCGAAAGCCGTCGCCACCCCCGCAGCGGCCCTGACGCCAGCCCCCGCCCCCGCCGCCATCCCCCGCGCCCCCGTGCCGGCCGAGGACGCCTCCCGCGAGGAACGGGTCAAGATGACCCGCCTCCGCGCCACCATCGCCCGCCGCCTGAAGGACGCGCAAAACACCGCCGCGATGCTGACGACCTACAACGAGGTCGACATGTCCGGCATCATGGGCCTGCGCAACGAATACAAGGACGCGTTCGAGAAAAAGCACGGCGTCAAGCTTGGCTTCATGTCCTTCTTCGTCAAGGCCTGCACCCACGCCCTGAAGGAAGTCCCCGAGGTCAACGCCGAGATCGACGGCCAGGACGTCGTCTACAAGAACTACGTCCACATGGGCGTGGCCGTGGGCACGCCGACGGGTCTGGTGGTTCCGGTGGTGCGCGACGCCGACCAGATGGGCTTTGCCGCGATCGAGAAGAAGATCGCCGAACTGGGCATCCGCGCCCGTGACGGCAAGCTGTCGATGGCCGAAATGCAGGGCGGCTCCTTCACCATCTCGAACGGCGGCGTCTATGGCTCGCTGATGTCCTCGCCCATCCTGAACCCGCCGCAGTCGGGTATCCTTGGCATGCACAAGATCCAGGACCGCCCGGTGGTGGTGAACGGCCAGATCGTCATCCGCCCGATGATGTATCTCGCCCTCAGCTACGACCACCGCATCGTGGACGGCAAAGGCGCGGTGACCTTCCTCGTCCGCGTCAAGGAAGCGCTGGAGGATCCCCGCCGGTTGCTGATGGATCTGTGATATTGATGCCGGGCGGTTTACCTCCCGCCCGGCACCCTTGAAAGGGATCGTGGATCAAGACTTGCAACATTGCCGAAGGTTGGCTTGAGTATGTCAAATGCGGATACTGCAAAGCTATTCTTCGGAGTGGTCCTCAACAAACTACAACATGCCTTCCCGGCGGCCATCTTCCTTTCAGCACGGGACATTTGGCCGGAGTTTTCAAGAGTTGCGAAGAACAGAACAATATCCATAAAGAATACTGAGCGGTCCTACCAGACAATGCTGGTCGCCGACGTTGCTGATGACCAAGACATACAAGAGCATTACACGAAGCTGATGCTTAGGTGGATGGCAGCGGAAGGCTTCTTGGTAAGTGATCCTGCATCGGGCTTCACTCATGATTATGTCTTGTCATCGAAAGCTCTAGCGGCGCTCAATATCCAGTTTGATAGGGACAAAAAGACCGTCGGAGAGATGCTCGCCACTGCTGCGCAGAAGACCGGCGATGCCGCTCAAGGCGAGTTGATTGCACGGCTGGTGAGTAAGGTGTTTGACTATCTCCAGGGGCTCAACACATGACCCCCAGTTTTTGCGCCGGCATTGCCACTGGCATCCCCAAGCGCGCGATGAACAGTCGTTTCGAGGGGCTGATCCTCATCACCCTCGCAGTGGTGATGGTCACCGTGCGCGTGCAAGCCTCTGCCTTAATCGCCGCCTGCGGCTTGGTTTGTCTGGTGGCCCGCATCCAGCATGTTTCCGCCCATGCCGGTCAATTTACTATGTGTTTGCCGTTTGCCCAAGCGATGGCCGCAGCGCCAAGCAAAGGATGACCGTGATGCTTCGCCCCTCTCTCGCCTTCGTCCTCGTGACCGTCCTTGCGGCTGCCCAAGCCGGGGCAGAGCCGACCGATGCCACCCGGACTGCCGTTATAGGGCTGTGGGACAAGGCGATTTCCGACTGGTCCCCGCTTTTGACCTGTAGCGCGGTGCAGGGGGATACGGCGGCCTTCATCACGGACTACTGGACCCGTTCGCGCGATCAGGCGCTGGCCGACATGGCGGTGGCGGGCTGGGCGGAGGATGCGCTGGCCAGCTTGCGCCTGCGCTCTGACCCCACATCAATGATCCTGCCCATGGACACCCCGTTCGGCGAGGTGATCGACTATTGCCGGGCGAATGGCGACTGGGCCAAGCAGGCGACGACCTTCCGTGTCACCGATATCGGCCGAGAGGTCGCGGCGGTCCTTCAGGCCCCACCCGCACCATGACCGACACCGCCGCCCCCCTTTCCCCACCCCCCAGCCGCGAGCCTGCGGCGGTGGTGGCCTGCATGCGGGATGAGGGCGTGTTCCTGCTGGAATGGGTGGCCTATCATCAGGTGATCGGCTTTGACCGGGTGGTGATCTGTTCCAACGATTGCGCGGATGGGTCGGACCGGCTGCTTCAGGCGCTGGATGCGGCGGGGGCGATCACCCATCTGCCAAACCCCGTGGCAGAGGGAGAGCGTCCGCAACAGGCGGGCCTGCGTCGGGCGTTCGCCCATCTGGCCGCCACCCCAGTGCATTGGCTTTGCCACATCGATGCGGACGAATTCCTCAACATCGGGCATGGTGCGGGGCATGTGGCAGACCTTCTGGCCGTGGCGGGCCGGGGCCATGTGATCGCGCTGCCGTGGCGGCTGTTCGGCGATGGCGGGCATGACCGCTGGCCCGGTGCCACCCTGCCGCATTTCACCCGTTGCGAGGCCGACCCCGACCCGCAAGCTGCCAGCCACAAATCCATGTACCGCTTCCGCCGCTTTGCCGGGGCCACGGATCACATGCCGGTGCGCCCGCTGATCCCGCGGCCCATGGTCCGCTCTGCCGCCGGGCGACCCCTGCTGAACGACGCGGTTTATGGCGACCACCACATCCGCTTTCGCCCCGCCCAGCGGGCATGGCAACCCCGAGCGGCCTGCATCAACCATTATGCCACCCGCTCTACCGATGCCTTCCTGTTGCGCGGACGTCGCGGGCGGGGCTGGCATTCCGACCGGGCGGGGAAATACGCGCTTGGTGGCCCGTGGCACCGGCAGGCCAATCAGAACGGGGCCGAGGACCGGTCCATCCTGCGCCATTGGCCCGCGACCGAGGCGCGGATGGCCGAACTGCGCGCGCTGCCCGGCGTTGCCTTGGCAGAGGCCGCCTGCCGTGATTGGTTCATGGCAGAGACCGCGAAGCTGGACATCCCCGTCCGCCCCCAGACCGGAGCGCAGCCATGACCGCCGAACTCACCGCCCTTGTCCTTGCCGCGCTGCTGCAGATGGTGCAGTTCGTGCTGTATGCCCTGCCCGCCAATCTGGAGCTTGGGACGCGCTACACCATGTCCCCTCGCGACAAGCCGCTGCCGCAGCCGCTGTCCACCCTGACCGGGCGGTTGCAGCGCGCGCTCAACAACCATTTCGAGGGCCTGATCCTCTTTGCCATCGCGGTCGTCGCGGTGACCTTGGCGGAAAAGACCTCATCCTTCACGGCACTCTGCGCCTGGACCTATCTTGCCGCCCGCATCCTCTATGTGCCGGCCTATGCCTTCGGCCTTGTGCCGTGGCGGTCGGTCATCTGGGCGGTGGGTTGGTTTGCGACCCTGTTCCTTCTGGTGGTTAGCCTGACCTGACCACCTTCCCCCTTCCGCCGCGCCCGGTGCGCGTGCCCCCGACTGCAAGGAGACTCCCATGGCTGAATTCGACGTCATCATCATCGGCGGTGGCCCCGGCGGCTATGTCTGCGCCATCCGCTGCGCGCAACTGGGCCTGAAAACCGCTGTTGTCGAGGGGCGCGAGACGTTGGGCGGCACCTGCCTGAACGTGGGCTGTATCCCCTCCAAGGCGCTTCTGAATGCCACGCACCACCTGCATGAGGCGCAGGAGAATTTTGAAAAGATGGGCCTGATCGGGGCCGCGCCGACGGTCGATTGGGCCAAGATGCTGGGCTACAAGAATGACGTGATCGGCCAGAACACCAAGGGCATCGAATTCCTGTTCAAGAAGAATAAGGTCACATGGCTGAAGGGCTGGGGCTCCATCCCCGCTGCCGGTCAGGTCAAGGTGGGGGATGAGGTGCACTCCGCCAAGTCCATCGTGATCGCCACGGGGTCGGAGTCGTCGTCCCTGCCGGGCGTGGCGGTGGATGAAAAGATCGTCGTCACCTCCACCGGCGCGCTGGAACTGGCGCGCATCCCGAAGAAACTTGTCGTGATCGGCGCGGGCGTGATCGGGCTGGAGATGGGGTCGGTCTATGCCCGTCTGGGGGCCGAGGTGACGGTGGTCGAATACCTTGACGCCATCACCCCCGGCATGGATGCCGAGGTGGCAAAGACCTTCCAGCGCATCCTGTCCAAGCAGGGCCTGAAATTCGTCATGGG
>JAIXTH010000272.1 GCA_027484265.1 Alphaproteobacteria bacterium | reverse complement strand
CATTTCGGCCGCATCTTCTTCAACCAGGCCAATCTCAGCGCGGCGGGCATCGCCCAGATCGCCGCAGTGATGGGCAGCTGCACCGCTGGCGGGGCCTATGTCCCGGCCATGAGCGACGAGACCATCATCGTGAAGAACCAGGGCACGATCTTCCTCGGCGGCCCGCCGCTGGTGAAGGCTGCCACCGGCGAGACCGTGACCGCCGAGGAGCTGGGCGGCGCCGACGTGCATGCCCGCAAGTCGGGCGTGGCCGACCACTATGCCGCCGATGACCGCCATGCCCTCGACCTGATGCGCCAGGCGGTGGCCACCCTCGGCCCGCAGCCGGCGCCCTCGATCCACCGCATCGCGCCCGAGGCCCCGGTGATGGACCCGGCAGACCTCGCGGCGGTGGTGCCCGCCGATGTGCGCACGCCCTACGATGTGCGCGAGGTGATCGGGCGGATCGTGGACGGCTCGCGCTTCCACGAGTTCAAGAAGCTGCATGGCGAGACGCTGGTGTGCGGCTTTGCCCACATTGACGGCTGGCCGGTGGCGATCCTGGCCAACAATGGCATCCTGTTCGCCGAGAGCGCCCGCAAGGGCGCGCATTTCATCGAGCTGGCCTGCCAGCGGAAGATCCCCCTCCTGTTCCTGCAGAACATCGCCGGCTTCATGGTGGGCCGTGAATATGAGGCCGGCGGCATCGCCCGGGACGGCGCCAAGCTGGTGACGGCGGTGGCCTGTGCCAATGTGCCCAAGATCACGGTGGTGATCGGCGGCAGCTATGGGGCGGGCAATTATGCGATGTGCGGGCGGGCCTATTCGCCGCGCTTCCTGTTCCTGTGGCCCAATGCCCGCACCTCCGTGATGGGCGGCGAGCAGGCCGCCAGCGTGCTGGCCACCATCCGCCGCGACAATATCGAGGCCAAGGGCGGCAGCTGGTCTGCGCAGGAGGAGGAGGCCTTCAAGGCCCCGGTCCGCGAGACCTACGAGCGCGAGGGCGACCCGTATTTCTCCACCGCACGGCTGTGGGACGACGGCATCATCGACCCCGCCGACACCCGCCAGGCCGTCTCCCTCGCCCTGTCCGCCGCCGCCTGCGCGCCGGTCCCCGAACCGAAATTCGGCGTGTTCCGGATGTAGCGGGCCCGACGCGCCCGCAAGCTGCCCTGCGCCATCGCCTTCACAGCAGCGCCAAGGCTGGCTAGTGCGGCGCAGCGATTTTCCCCGTCTCCAGGCCTGCCCAGGGCCTGCCCAGCCACGAAAGACACCCCAGCCATGAGCAGCCAGACGCCGGTCAAGAAGGTCGTCCTTGCCTATTCGGGCGGCCTTGATACCTCGATCATTCTCAAGTGGCTGCAGGAGACATATGGCTGCGAGGTGGTGACCTTCACCGCCGATCTCGGCCAGGGCGAGGAGCTGGAGCCGGCGCGGGCCAAGGCGCTGGCCATGGGGGTGCAGCCGGACAACATCTTCATCGATGACCTGCGCGAGGAGTTCGTGCGGGACTATGTGTTCCCGATGTTCCGGGCCAATGCGGTCTATGAGGGGATCTATCTCCTGGGCACCTCGATCGCCCGGCCGCTGATCGCCAAGCGCCAGATCGAGATTGCCAATATTGTGGGCGCCGATGCGGTGTGTCATGGCGCCACCGGCAAGGGGAACGACCAGGTCCGCTTCGAAGTCAGCTATTATGCGCTGAAGCCCGATGTGCGGGTGATCGCGCCCTGGCGGGAGTGGAGCTTCCAGGGCCGGCCCGACCTGATCGCCTATGCCCGCCAGCACGGCATCCCGATTGCCGCGGGCAAGGAGCAGGAAGCCCCGTTCTCGATCGACGCCAACCTGCTGCACACCTCCTCCGAGGGCCTCGCGCTGGAAGACCCGGACCAGCCGGTGCCCGACATCGTCACCAAGCGCGCCGACCGCCGCACCATCACCCCGGAAGAGGCCCCGGACCAGGCCCAGATCATCACCGTTGCCTTCGAGCGCGGCGACGCGGTGGCGGTGGACGGCGAGGCCCTCAGCCCCGCCGCGCTGCTCACCCGCCTCAATGCCCTCGGCGCCGCCCACGGGATCGGCGGGCTCGATCTGGTGGAGAACCGTTATGTCGGCATGAAGTCGCGCGGCTTCTACGAGACCCCGGGCGGCACCATCCTGCTGGCAGCCCACCGCGGCATCGAGAGCATCACGCTGGACCGGGGTGCCATGCACCTGAAGGACGAGCTGATGACCAGATATGCCGGCCTGATCTACAATGGCATGTGGTTCACCCCCGAGCGCCGCATGCTGCAGGCCGCGATCGACGAGAGCCAGACCCATGTGACCGGCGAGGTGCGCCTCAAGCTCTACAAGGGCTCGGTGTCGGTGGTGGGCCGGGCCTCGCCCTACAGCCTCTACAACAAGGAGCTGGTGGGCTTCGATGCCGCCGGTGGCTACAATCAGGCTGACGCGGAAGGCTTCATCAAGCTCAACGCCCTGCGCCTGCGCATCGCCGCCTGGCGCGACCAGAAGATCGGCCGCAACGGGTAGAGCAGGGGCCGTGCGCAGGAAGGCCCTTGCGCGGCTGCGCCTGGATGCCGATAGGAACCGGCTGTTCCTGCCAACCTTGCAAGGCCTGCGCCCATGACCGTCTTCAGCGGCGTCTTCACTGCCCTCGTCACCCCGTTCAAGGATGGACGGGTGGATGAGCGCGCCTTCCAGGAGCTGGTGGAGCGGCAGGTGGCGGCAGGCGTGCAGGGCCTGATCCCGGTGGGCACCACGGGGGAAAGCGCCACCCTGGACCTCGACGAGCACTGGCGCCTGTTCGAGCTGTGTGTGGAGGTGGCCCGGGGGCGGTCGCTGGTGGCGGCGGGCTGCGGCTCGAACGACACCCGCTCGGCGATCCGGCACCTGCACACCGCCAAGGCCGTCGGCTGCGACGCGGCCCTCGTGGTGGCGCCCTATTACAACAAGCCGAGCCAGGCCGGGCTGATCGCGCATTTCAATGCGCTGTGCGAGGCGGTGCAGCTGCCGCTGATCGTCTACAACATCCCCGGTCGTACCGGCGTGGACATCCAGCCCGCCACCTTTGCCGAGATCGCCCGCCATCCCAATGTGGTGGCGCTGAAGGATTCGGCGGGCGATCCGTCGCGCACCGCGCTGCACCGGGCGCTGGCGCCGGCGGAGATTGCCTATCTGGCCGGTGATGATGCCCTTGCCCTCGGCTTTGCGGCGTATGGCGCCACCGGCGTGGTATCGGTGCTGTCCAACATCCTCCCGGCGCAGACGGTGGAGTTGCAGCGGCTGCTGGCAGCGGGGGATTATGCGGCGGCGCGGGCCCTGAACCAGAAGCTGGATCCCTTGCAGCGGGCGCTGTTCCTCGATCCCAATCCGGCCCCGGCCAAATTCGCGCTG
>JAIXTH010000004.1 GCA_027484265.1 Alphaproteobacteria bacterium | reverse complement strand
GACGCCCTGCGCCGCCGCGCTGTCAGCACAGCCTATTATGCTGTCTTCCACCAGGTCTGCGGCGTGATCGCCGCACATCTGACGCAGGACCTGGCGCAGATGGACCGGAACACGGTCTTCGAGCAGGCCTACCGTGTCCTCGATCACGGCCGACTGAAGCTCACAGCCCAACGCCTCATCGCGCAGTCGTCCGGCAGCGCCCCCTCACAGGCGACTGCGACACTGCGTAACTTCTGCGTCCAGCTGATCCTGCTATATGAGGCGCGGCAGCAAGCGGACTATAGTGCCTTCGATACGGTCTCCCAGGCTGATGCCATCGAGCTGGTACGCAGCGCTGAAGGCCTTTGGGGACCGTTTGTGGTTCCCGATCCGTCCGACGGATCTTCTCCGCTCAGGAGCCGGCTTGTCGTCGAGCTGCTGGCCCCACCAAAGAGCAATCGCAGGTCATGACCGACACCACAACAGCCTCCTTCGGATTCCAGGACATCCCCGCTGCCGAGAAGGCCGCGCGGGTGCGCGGCGTTTTCGATGCGGTGGCCAGCCGCTATGACCTGATGAACGATTTCATGAGCGGGGGGCTGCACCGGGCGTGGAAGGATGCGGTGGCGGCGCGGCTCAACCCGCAGCCTGGCGAGCGCATTCTCGACCTTGCGGGTGGCACCGGCGACCTGGCGCGGCGTTTCAAGAAGTTGGCGGATGCGGCTCAGGTCCGGCGCGGCGGCCCGCCCGCCGAGATCATCGTAGTGGACATCAATGCCGAGATGATTGCCGCAGGGCGCGAGCGCGGCCTCGATGGCCTGGGCTGGAGCGTGGGCGATGCCGAGGCCCTGCCGTTCGGGAGCGCCAGCTGCGATGCCTATGTGATCAGTTTCGGCATCCGCAACGTCACCGATATTCCCAAGGCGCTGCGCGAGGCGCGCCGGGTGCTGAAGCCCGGCGGGCGTTTCCTGTGCCTCGAGTTCTCCAAACCCACCACCGGCGCGCTGGAGGCGATCTACGATGCCTGGAGCTTCCAGGCGATCCCGCCGATCGGCCAGATGGTGACCGGCGATGCCGCCCCTTACCAATACCTCGTCGAGAGCATCCGCCGCTTCCCGGACCAGTCCACCTTCAGGGCGATGGTGGCGGAGGCCGGTTTCGGCCGCACCGGCGTAACCAATTTCGCCGGCGGTATCGTGGCGCTCCACACGGGCTGGGCGGTATAGCTGCCACACGGGCGTCTGGCACTTGAAAGCCAGGCGCTCCGGTAACGGCCTGACAGCGCGCGGTTACGCAGCAGTGCGCGCCCGGGCGGCCAGCAGCGGATCCAGCAGCCACTGCAGGAAGGTGCGGCGGTCGGCGATGATGTCGGCTTTCAAGGTCATGCCCGGCTGGAGGACACGGCGCACCCCGTAAGCATCGACATGGGCCGCAGGAACCCGGACACGAAGCCGATAGACCGTCTCGCGCAACTCGAACGGGGCCCGCGCCTCCGCAGGCGTCAGCGTGGAGCCACTGATCTCCCGGACCTCGCCCCGTATGGTTCCAAAGCGCTGGTAGGGAAAGGCATCCACCATCAGCCTGACTTCCTGCCCGGACGTGACGAAGCCAACGGCGCGGGTCGGCACCAGCAGCTGGGCTTCCAGCGCGCTGCCGGCCGGGGCTATGGTGGCCACCGGCGCCTGTTGCGATGCGGCCTCGCCCACACGCAGGTTCAGGCTTGCGATGCGGCCTGAGACCGGTGCGCGCACCACATAACCATCCTGCACCGACAGCTCGGTCAGGCCGCTTTCGAGCTGGCTGCGGGCACTGCGGATCTGGCTGGTTTCAGAGCGTGCGGCAGGGGCGAGGGTGGCGCGCTGGCGGGCGATATCGGTGATCTCGCCGCTGCGGGCGGCAGACAGACTGGCGCGCTGGCGGGTGATGTCACGGGTCTCGGCGTCATAGGCGGCGCGCAGGCTCTGGCGCTGCGATTCGAAGTCGGCCGCCTCCTGGCGGCGGGCCTCGATCTGCCGGTCGATGTCGGTCAGCTGGGCGCGGGCCGAGAGCACTGCCTGACGGCGCCGGTCGGTCTCGCCTGCGCTCATGAAGCCGCGCGATTCCAGTGTTTCCGCCTGGCTCTGCGCCCGTTCGGCCAGCGCCAGGGCGTCAGCTGCCAGGGCGCGGTTGGTCTGGAGGCGCGCGGCATCGTCACGGGCGGCGCGGGCGCGGTCCTCCAGGCGGGCATCGTCGCTGGCAAAGCGGGTGGCCGCCCCGCGGGCCGCTTCAGCCAGCCGGGCATCGTCGGCGGCAAACCGGTCCAATGTGGTTGACGCGCGGCCGGACAGCCGTGCCGCCTCCTCCGAGAACCGCTGTGCAGCCGCGCTCTCCTGGATCTGCAGCTCCGCAAGCCGTGCCCGGACCTGCGCCCGCTGGATCGGCACCACCGACCCGTCGGGCCCGGCCATGTCGAGCGAGATGGTGGCGATGGGATCGCCAGCCTGCACATCCTGGCCCTGGGTCACGGCGAGGCTCGCCACAACCCCGCCGCGCTGGGCATAGACCTCCGACAACCCGGCCTCGGGCACGATCCAGCCCTGCACGGTCTCCTTGCGCGCATAGGTCCCGGTGGCCAGATACACCGCCCCCGCCAGCACCCCGATCACCGCCACCGCAGTGAAGGCAGCCATCGGTACCGGCTGCCAGAGATTCACGCTGCCGAAGAGCTTGCGGCGCTGGGCTTCGATGGACTCGGGACGGAACAGCGGGCTCAATTACTGCCCCTTTCTCTTCCAAAGCGGCGACAGTTCGATTTGAGCCGTGCTGTCCCACTTTTCCAATGGGCAGGTAGCTCGAAGGAGTGAGGCTTTCAGGTGCATCAGACAGCCGCATTCCCGGCAGATGATGCCTTTTCCTACTCTGCGCCCTTGCGGGCAGGACCGGCAGACCGACAATCGAGCCGCCCGCATAGCAGCCGGGGCGAGAACAGGCGCCTCAAGCCCCAAAAACTGATTGAGCCGACGATAGCTCACAGGCCTGCACCGTTCAGCCAGCGGTCAACCCTCCCCAAGAATTGAGCCACGAGTGCCGCCTCCAGCTCGCTTGGAGCGTGCGCAGCAAACCCTTCCCATCCGAATACAAATTGCCCGTCGTCAACGCC
The DNA here is from genome assembly GCA_027484265.1 of Alphaproteobacteria bacterium. Classification (GTDB taxonomy): domain Bacteria; phylum Pseudomonadota; class Alphaproteobacteria; order Caulobacterales; family Aquidulcibacteraceae; genus JAIXTH01. The sequence continues at coordinate 8,026 of JAIXTH010000004.1, read as the reverse complement.
AACAATCAACGGCACGCCACGCAGTTGGTTTATACCAATAGCTGAAGCATCCTTCTTTCTTGCCAGATTTATCCAAATGAGTGGATAGTGCGTAGTAGTCTCTGCCATGTAATCGTCAATAGCTCTCTTCAAGGCACTACAGGAAGAACACCCTGCCATTGACAGAACCAGAACATGACGACCAGAATTCAATATTGCATTGATTCGAGTGATTTCATCAATATCTGGTCCAATGACTTTCATGGTGCACACTAGCGGCTCTCGGTCATAGCATGTGCGCCAAGCCGATGGGCGGCAGCACAGATAACCATGACGAGGACAGTAAAGACCGCCTCTCGCACGGCAGCATTCAGCATAACAAGCCCATCTGTTCGCAATTCAAAAAGTGGTGGCCCCGGACTTGGGGCAAGTCCAGAAAGCGTGATAGCCAAGACCGATAGCAACAAAATCAACGAAATAGCTGCGGAGAATGTCAGTAACTGCAACTGTATATGGGCAAATTTCAAATCGTTTCGCGGAGTGATGAATCGAATCAGCCGCCCTAGACCAAAACACAGCGCGGATAGGCAGAAGACCAAAACAAGAATATTCAATCCATCTTCTCTGGAGATGGAGAACCTGTCCGCTTGGAGAGCAAGCAAGCAAACCCCAAAGACCGTACTGTTCCAAAAGAGGGCCTGAAGCGTTGCGGGTCTTGGCATTGATAGTACCCATCAGGTTGATGCTGTAGCTCGTCCGGGCTCTGGTGTTTGGGTCGTCGCCAGGGCACGGATGCCCTGGCGGCATTGAGCAGGTGCTATGGTGACAACGCCACAGCCGAAAGACTGCTTGCAAGTTCAGCCTCAGCAGGCCCATTCGCCAATTGCATTGCCTGCAAAGAATCCGACCACGCCCCCAGCGGTTGCAATCAGGTTGATCTGATATCCCGCAACCGTAACAACGCCGGCTATAGAGGCTCCGCCAGTAGGTCCACCCAGGGCGGCAGCTAGGCCCAGCTCAACTGAAACCAATCCAGCGCTGATTATTCCGCCTATAGCAGTGCCCGCAAAGCCGCCTGCTCCCCTGAAGCTGGCCTGACATAGCGTTTCCCCGTCCGAGCCATCTTCGAACATGCCATCGCTTTCCTCTGGACGCCTGCCGTAGACGGTAACCACATGGACATCACTGGTGGTTCCGTCCAGCATGCGCCATCTAACTGGTCCGGAGCCTCCCCAGCGACCGGTGACCGAGCCACCAACTACACAGACCAGTTCCTCATAGGTAAGCTCGCGCATTTCAGCCTCCAAACGCATTTTAGACCGACATACCGTGTCCGCCGCCTTGTAGTTAAAGGTTGCTCTCCCAAAACCTCCATGTCAACAAGACGTCCACCCCCAGGCGAACAGCGGGTTTGCGCGGCTAATCTGAGCCTACGAATACACCTCGAAAGGGACGGGAGCAGGTCGGTGCTGAAGTCAACGGAAAATCCGATCGATGATGGGTCCCGCGGTAACCTGATCCAGGTCTTCCAGCGCAACCGCTTGCCTATGACCCTTCAGGCCGAAGCCGCCGAGTGCGGGCTGGCCTGCCTTGCCATGATCGCCGCCCATCACGGGCAACACCGCTCGCTCAGCGAGCTGCGGCGGCAGTTCAACGCCAGCCTGAAGGGGACAACGCTTCAGTCGCTCATGGACATGGCGGATACACTGGGCATGACGGGCCGTCCGGTGCGCCTGGAAACGGACGAGCTGCGCGAGCTGAAGGTGCCCTGCATCCTGCACTGGGACATCAAGCATTATGTGGTGCTGGCACGGGTTGGACGGGACTGGATCGACATTCACGATCCCGCGCGCGGCAAGCGGCGGGTGAGCCTGGCGGAGGTGAACCGGTCCTTCACGGGGGTGGCGCTGGAGCTGACGCCGACGGCGGCGTTCCAGCAGCGCAAGCAGGTTGAACGGGTCCGGATCAGCGATCTGTGGACCTCGATGCGCGGGATGGCCGGGTTTCTCTGGCAGTTGGGGCTGCTGGCCCTGGTCGTGCAAGTGCTCGGGATCCTGTCGCCGATGCTGAACCAGCTGATCATCGACGATGCGATCCTCAAGGGCGACATGGACCTGCTGACAACGATTGGCCTGGGAATGCTGATCCTGCTGCTGATCCAGACCGGGATCGGACTGCTCCAGGGGTTCGTCGGCCTGTATCTGGGGACACAACTGTCGTTTCAGATGAAGTCCAATCTGCTGCGGCATGCCCTGCGCCTGCCGGTCAGCTGGTTCGAGAAGCGGCATATCGGTGATGTGCTGAGCCGGTTTGGCAGTCTTGGACCCGTGCAGGGCTTTATCACCTCGATACCGATCGCGCTGCCGCTCAATATCCTGATGCTGCTGGCTGGCGGGACCATGGCGGTGCTCTATTCACCGCTCCTGTCGCTGGCGGTCCTGGCCACTTTGGTGATCCCGTTCCTCGTCCAGCTGGCAACATTCCCCTATGTGAAGCGCAAGACCGACGAGGGTATCTCGCTCGGCGCTGTCTCCAGCACCACATTCATGGAAACCCTGCGCGGAGCCCGCACATTCAAGCTGATGGGCAAGGAACGGGACCGGGTCGCGCAGTGGCAGAATGACGAGAGCGCGGCGGTCAATAACGGTGTCGAGCTCGCTCGGTTTGGACTGTGGGGTGGAGCGGGCCTTGGGATCGTGACCGGCCTGCAGGGGATTGCGGTCTGGTATCTGGGGGCGACGCAGGTGATTGACGGCGCCATGAGCCTTGGAATGCTGATGGCTTTCCAGAGTTATGCAGGCCAGTTCTCGGGCGCCATGCGCAGCCTGATCGGCATGTTCTTCCAGTGGAAGACACTCGAACTGCACCTCGAACGCCTGGCGGATGTGATCCACCAGGACCTGGAACCGGGTGTGGATGAAGCGGTCCAGGAGGCGCGGCGCTTCGATGGTGCCGTTTCCGTCAGGAATCTGTCCTTCCGCTATGCAACCCATGAGCCGATGGTGCTGAGAGACGTGAACATCGACATCCGGCCGGGCGAGTTCGTGGCCATCACCGGCCCGTCCGGCCAGGGCAAGACCACGCTGATGAAGCTAATGCTGGGCCTGCTGGAGCCCACCGAGGGTGACGTTCTGGCGGACGGGGTCCCGATGAAGAACTTCGGCCTGCGCACCTTCCGGGCCCGGACCGCGGCTGTGCTGCAGGACGACCGCCTGTTCCAGGGCACCATTGCCGACAATGTCTCGTTCTTCGATTCCGATACCGATATGGCCCGGGTGGAAGAGGCATTGCGCCAGGCCTGTGTGTTCGACGAGATCATGGCGATGCCGATGGGATTGCTGACACTGGTCGGCGACCTCGGCTCCACACTGTCCGGCGGCCAGCAGCAGCGTGTGCTGCTGGCGCGCGCGCTGTACCGGCGCCCGACCATCCTGTTTCTGGACGAAGGTACGGCTCACCTCGATGCGGCGACCGAGGAAAGGGTGGCCGATAATCTGCGCAGCCTTGGCATAACCAGAATCTGCATCGCCCACCGCCAGGCTGCCATCGACGGCGCAGACAGGACCGTGCAGGTGGTGGGAGGCCGGCTGATCCACGAATCCGCCGAAGCAGGCGTGGCGGCCTGACAGGCGTGACACTGCGGCATTGCGCGAGGCGGTAGCGCCAGCCGCAGAGTACGGTTAGATCGTCTGCGGTCCATCAGGATCGACGTTGCCAGCCAACGTGTTGAAACCGGGGTGTTCATGCGGCGTGGCGCCTTGCCAGCCGTGCTGGCACCACCCAAGCAGCCAAGGTCATGATCCCAACTCTGTTCCGCCTCCTGCGCGTCGGCTGGACGCTGGCCCGGTATGACGTGATCATTCCGCGCGAGCTGGCCGGGCGCCTGCCGCCTGCGGGCAAGTGGGTGGGGCGGCTGGCGCGGGTCGGCTCGCCGCCGCTGGCGGGCGACACCGGAGCGCGGATGGCTGCGGCGCTGGAGCGGCTGGGGCCGGCCTGGATCAAGTTCGGACAGTTCCTGGCCACGCGGCCCGACATCATCGGCGTGGAGGCTGCCACCGGCCTGTCGCGGCTCAAGGACCGGCTGGCGCCCTTCTCCCGCACCGAGGCGCTCAGTGCGCTGGCGGACGAGTTTGGCGGCGAGGCAGAGGTGCGCGCCCTGTTCGGCGAGCTGGGCGAGCCTGTGGCCGCCGCATCCATCGCGCAGGTCTATCGCCAGACCCTGCCCGACGGGCGCTTGGTGGCGGTGAAGATCCTGCGCCCCGGCATCGAGGCGGTGATCGAAAAGGAAGGCAAGGCGCTGTCGCTGCTGGCATGGCTGGCCGAGCACCTGACCAAGGAAGGCCGGCGGCTGCGCCCGCGTGCCTTTACCGCCACCATCCAGGACGCCCTGCGCAAGGAGCTGGATCTGCGGCGCGAGGCGGGCTCCGGCAGTGCCTTTGGCGAGATCGCCGCCTTCGATGGCTATCTCAAGGCCCCGGCCATCGACTGGGACCGGACCGGCAAGCGGGTGCTGACCACCGACTGGGTCGAGGGCACGCCCCTCACCGCCCCCGGCGCCCTCGATACGGTGGACCGGGCCGACTTTGCCAACCGGATCACCTGCGGGTTCCTGGCGGCGGCGCTGGATCACGGCGTGTTCCATGCCGACATGCATGAGGGCAACCTGATTGCTGGGGCTGATGGCGCACTGTGGGCTGTGGACTATGGCATCATGGGCCGGATCGGCCCGGACGAGCAGCGCTATCTGGCCGAGATCCTCTATGGCTTCATCCGCCGCGACTATCGCCGCTGCGCCGAAGTTCACCTGGAAGCGGGCTATGTGCCCGCAGACCGCGACGCCGGCGAGTTCGCCCACGCCCTGCGTGCCATCGGCGAGCCGATCTGGGGCCGGCCGGCCAGCCAGGTGTCGATGGGCAAGGTTCTGCTGCAGCTGCTCGATACCACCGAGCAGTTCGGCATGGCGCTGCGCCCGGAACTGGTGCTGCTGCAGAAGACCATGGTGCAGGTGGAGGGCGTGGCCCGCGCCATCGATCCCGAGCACGACATCTGGACCGCCTCCCGCCCCGTGGTGGAGCGCTTCATGCGCCGGGAGCTGGGCCCCGAAGGCCAGGCCCGGCGCCTGATGGCCGACCTGCGCCATGGCCTCGACGCCCTGCGCCGCCTGCCCGGCCTGATCGACCGGCTCGACACACAGCTGACCCGGCGCTGAGGCGGCGCTTGCAGCCGGGAGGCTGCATCCGGGCAGGTTCAACAGCCGGATGTTAACCTGCGCATGCTAGGTGCCGGACCCATGAGCGTAGTCTCCAGTCCCTCAGCCGCCCTCCTGTCCCGGCCGTCCCAGTACGGTCTGGCGCCGGCCCGCCATTATCTGACCCATCTGACCGACTTCGACCGGTCCCGCATCCAGCGGGGCGTGATCGGCGTGCTGACGGCGCTGGCGCTGTGCCTGGCGGGGTCGGTGCTGCATGCAGCGCTGTGGCTGCTGGCCCTGATGGCGACGGTGCTGGTGAATGCCGCGAGCGACCGGATCTGGAACTGGCGCCTGCCCTCGGCGCACCCCGACACGATCCGGCGCGCGTCGTGGAGCCGGGCTCTGGTGGCAGGTCTCGGGTGGGGCTCGGTGCCGCTGGTGGTGCTGGCCAGTCCCACTCTGGGCAATTACGCCTACGGCGCCGCGCTGGGCATCTGCGCGACGGTTTGGAGTTCGATCCATTTCCGGCACCGGCACCGGCCCGATATCGTGGCTGTCGCCTTGGTGGGGCCAGCCCTGGCGTCACTGGTCGTGATCACCCAGGCAGCGCCGCACTGGCCGCTCGAAATCCTGCTGGTGGCAGGCCTTGCGGGGCTTGGGGTGCTCGGTTTCTCGACCTTGCTGGCGCAGAGCTATCTGGCCATGTCCGAACAGGCCGATGCGCTGGCGGATGTCCTGGCCGGAAATGACCGCCAGCGGGCAGCGGACAGCCTGCTGGCGCGCCGGGTCGGCACTGTGAGCTGGGGCGTCGATCTGGTGGGCCGGACCATCATCGGTGCAGATGTGCTGCGCGACGCACTGGGATGGGAAGCCACCTTCGAGCAGCTGATGTCGCTCGATCCGGTGGCGGTCCCGCCCGAAGACCGGGAGACGGTGGCCGATGCGATGCGCCGGGTCTATGCCGGGGAGCAGGAAGTGCTGATGGAGCACCGCTTCCAGCGTTCCCGCGACGGGATGCTCGGCTGGTGCCGCTCGGCGATTGCCTGCGTGCGCGATCCGTCCGGCCGGCCCGTACGCCTGGAGGTCGCCTCTGTTGACCTGACCGAGCAGCGCAGCCGCGAATTCGCCCTGCAGATCGCACGCGACCGGGCCGACCAGGCTCTGGAGGAGCTGCAGGCCGTGCGCAGCGAGCAGGAGCATGCTGCCCTGTCACTCGATCTGGCCCTGGCCAGCGCCAATGCCTTCTGGGTCCGGGTGGACATGGTCCAGCATACGATCGAGCACTCCGACCGGGTCCGCGAGACATTCGGGCGCAACTTCACTTTCAACCAGTTCATCCGGGGCATGATGATCCATCCGGACGACCGTGCCGGCGTCATGCGGAAGATCCACCGCTTCATCCGACAGCGCATTTCCGGCGAGCGGCTTGTCTGCCGCGCCAACCGCGCGGACGGGCAGGAGGTCTGGGTGCAGTTCCGGGGACTGACGATCAGCGACGCCAACGGCAATCTGGTGGAATACGTCAATCTGGTGCAGGACATCACAGAGGAAGTGAACCGCGAGCGCGAGCTGGCCGAGGCCCGCGACCGCGCAGCCGAGGCGGCCCGCAATCTGTCCACCACCTTGAACGTGGGCAAGGGCAGCGTGATCGATGTCGATTTCCAGACCCGCACGGTGGCGATTGACGAACACACCTCGCCCTGGGACTGGGTCTGCACGCTGGAGGACTTCAACAGCTGCCTGTTTGCCCATCCTGACGACCGCGCCCGGGTGATCCGCTACAGCAAGAAGGCCATGCGGAACCTGCAGTTCGGCGACCCCATCGTCTATCGCGCCAACCGCCGCGACGGCCGGCGGGTGTGGGTTGAGGCGTTCGGCAAGTACCGGCTGGATGACCAGGGCCGCCCGGTTGGCATGACCAATGTGGTGTTCGACGTCACCGCCCGTGAAGAGGCCCGGATCGCGCTGGAGGAAGCCAGCCGGCTGGCGGCGGAAACCGCCATGCGGCTCGATGTGGCGCTGGCGGACAACAATGCCTGCATTGTCGATTCCGACTTCCAGTCGCGCTCCATCCTGGGACATCACAACTGCATCGCCGTGCTCGGTTCGGTTCCGACCTTCGAGGACCTGATGGACTTCTCGATGGTGCATCCCGATGAACGCGAACGGGTCCTTGCCGTCTCGCGCGCGGCGGCCCTGCGCTCCGGTCCGGTCGTGGTGGAATTCCGCGCCGCCCACAGCACAGGTGCAGATGAGCGCTGGCTCGAGGCCCGCTGGACAGCCCAGCGTCACGAGGGCGGCGAGGCCCGCCGGATCGTCATGATCATCACCGACATCACTGACCGTCACCAGGCCATGGAAGACTTTTCGACGGCCCTGGCCAAGGCCACCGACAGCCTGTCGTCGCGGCGTACCCTGCTGGCCGCCCTCGCCTCCAGCCTCGACATCGACATGGACGTGCGCGAGGGAGCCCCCGTGCCGGGGCCCGAACGCGCCAGACAGTCGGGCACGGCCGGTCTCGACGCCCTCTATGCGCGCCTGTCGGCGATCCTGGCCGAAATCGATGTGCGCGATGCCTCGCTGACCGAAGCCGTGATTGCGCTGGAAGAGGCAAAGAAGGACGCCGAGGCTGCCAGCTATGCCAAGAGCCAGTTCCTGGCCAATATGAGCCATGAGCTGCGCACGCCGCTCAATGCCGTGATCGGCTATGCCGAGATCCTCGAAGAGGACCTGGGTCCCGCTGGCCATGATCAGTCAGCCCGCGACGCGGCCAAGATCCGCCGCGCCGCCCGCCACCTCCTGTCGCTGATCAACGAGATTCTCGACCTGTCGAAGATCGAGGCGGGCCGCGTGGAG
>JAIXTH010000276.1 GCA_027484265.1 Alphaproteobacteria bacterium | reverse complement strand
TCCCCGGGGTGCGGACCTTGGGGTTCAATGCCGGCATGGATCAGACGCCTCCATCCCACGCCCACAGCCGCGCGCGCCTTGCTGCGGCGCTGGACCGCGTGGATGCGGCTTTGACGGAACCGGACAGGGCGTGGCTGGACCGGCTGGCCGCACTTGGGGTCTGGGCGGCCTGGCTGCGCTGGATGCTGCGGCTGCTGGCATTCGAGTTTGCGCTGGTGGGGGGTGAGCCCTGCCAGATTCCGGGCGCGGCTGCTGGCGCGGGGCGCCAGCTGTCGCCCAAGGTACTGGACCGGACGATCGACCGCTTGATCGAGGCTGCCGCGCGCCTGTGGAAAGCCGACGACCAGATACCCGCGAGACCGCGCCGACGCCGCTGGCGCCGCCTGTTGCAGCTGGTCCTGCGCTGGAAGGGGGTCCGACATCTTCGCTTCGGGCCTGCCCTGGTGACCATCGTCAGGTTCAGGGGTGCCCCGGTTCTGGCTTTGTGCAAGCCATAGGGCTGGTGGTCCCAGCCCTTGAGCACATCGGATCACCGCTGCTGGCAGCGGCGCTGCGTTGGCGCGCGTCACGCTCCGCAGGCCGATGATGGCCTCAACCTGGTCTGGCGGAGCTCCCACCGCTGCCAGCCGCGGTGATCCATGCCCATGATGGGCCACGCGGCCTGCAGCCGCGTCCACAGGCCAGCCAGTCCACAACAGCCCCCCTGCTAGGCGGACCGGAACAAAGGTGCTAGGTCGCGGCTTCGCACCGGAGGGGGCGCCGGGCCACTTGCAGGCCGTGCGCGCCGGGCGGTAGAGAACAACCCGATGGGGCGTTGGGCCCCGAACGTCGAGGGCAGACATGTCTAGTGAAATCGAAACCAAGGTGCGCTCCATCGTTGTCGAGCATCTCGATGTCGAAGAGAGCAAGGTGACGCTCGAAGCCAGCTTCATCGACGACCTGGGCGCCGACAGCCTCGACACCGTCGAGCTGGTGATGGCGTTCGAGGAAGAGTTCGGCATCGAGATCCCGGACGGCGAAGCCGACAAGATCCAGACTGTGGGCGATGCCGTGCGCTTCCTCACCGAGAACCGTGCCTGAGGCACAGGCGCAGGTGCGTCGCGTCGTCATCACCGGTATCGGCCTCGTCACCCCGCTGGGTGTCGGGGCCGACTTCGTTTGGGATGCGCTGGTGTCGGGCAAGTCCGGCGCCGGCCCCATCACCACATTCGATCCGGCCGATCTGCCGGTCCGCTATGCCTGCGAAGTGCCGCGGGTTGACGGGCGCGGCGGCGGCGGACCCGATGTGCCCGGCGCCTTCGATCCCGACAAGGCGATGAGCGCCAAGGAGCGCCGCCGCGTCGATGACTTCATCCTCTATGCCATGGCCGCAGCCGACGAGGCGGTGGCTGATTCGGGCTGGGTGCCGGACACGGACGAGGCGCGCGAGCGCACCGGGGTGATGATCGGTTCGGGTATCGGTGGCCTGTCCACCATTGCCGATACCGCGCTCCAGCTGGAACGCGACGGGCCGCGCAAGATCAGCCCGTTCTTCGTGCCCTCGGCCCTGATCAACCTGACTTCGGGGCACGTCTCGATCCGTTATGGTTTCAAGGGTCCGAACCACTCGGTGGTGACGGCCTGCGCCACCGGTGCCCATGCCATCGGCGATGCCGCGCGTCTGATCAAATATGGCGATGCCGACGTGATGGTGGCGGGTGGTGCCGAGGCAGCCGTGTGCAAGATCGGTGTGGCAGGCTTTGCCGCTGCCCGGGCGCTGTCCAGTGGCTTCAACGACGATCCGGTCTCCGCCAGCCGCCCCTATGACAGCGGCCGCGACGGCTTCGTGCTGGGCGAGGGCGCCGGCGTGGTGGTGCTGGAAGAATATGAGCATGCCGTGGCGCGCGGCGCCAAGATCTATGCCGAAGTGGCGGGCTATGGCCTCACCGGCGATGCCTATCACATCACCGCGCCTGCCGAGAACGGCGATGGCGGATTCAGGGCGATGCGGGCGGCTCTCAAGGACGCGGGCCTGACACCCGGCGACATCCAGTACATCAACGCCCATGGCACCTCGACCCCCCTGGGCGACGAGATCGAGCTGCGGGCGATCGAGCGGCTGTTCTGCGACCATGCCGACGGGCTGACGGTGTCGTCCACCAAGTCGGCCATCGGCCATCTCCTGGGCGCCGCCGGAGCCGTGGAGGCGATCTTCACCGCGCTGGCGATCCGCGACGGCATGGTGCCGCCCACCTTGAACCTCGAGAACCCGTCGGTGGAGACCCGCATCGACCTGGTGCCCAAGGTGGCCAAGCCGATGGCGATCACGGCTGCGCTGTCGAACTCGTTCGGGTTCGGTGGTACCAATGCCGCCCTTGTGCTGAAAGCGATCTGATCCAGGACCATGAGCCAGAACGATCCCGTCGCGAAGATTCGCGCCCGTCCCAGGGAGCGGCGTGCGCTGGTTGGACGGATCGGCCTGATCGCCATCGCCGTTCTGTCGGCGGTGCTGGCCTTGATGCTGGGGGTCAGCCTGTTCGGGCCGGGTCCTGCGGCGCGGGAAGGCGACAGCACGATCTTCGTGGTCGATCCGGGCGACGGCAGTGCCAAGGTGGCCGCAGGGCTGCGCGAGGCCAGGCTGGTGCGCTCGGCCCTGGGCTTCCGGGTGGTGGCCACGCTGAGCGGCCACGGCAACGACCTCAAGCCGGGCGAATACGAGATCCCCAGCGGTGCTACTGCCGGTCGGATCGCCGACATCCTGGCCAGCGGGCGCAGCATGCGGCGCACCATCACCATCCCCGAAGGCTGGACCGTGGCGATGGCCTTCCGCCGGATCGAGGCCAACCCTTATCTCACCGGCCCCCTGCCGGAACGGCCCCCCGAAGGCATGATGCGCCCCGATACCTACCAGATCCAGCGCGGCATGACCCGCGCGGCCCTGGTGCAGCAGATGGTGGATGCCCAGACCCGGCTGCTGGACGAGGAGTGGCTCAAGCGCTCGCCCGACCTGCCGTTCCGCACCCGCGAGGAGGCCCTGATCCTGGCCTCGATCGTCGAAAAGGAAACCAGCCAGCCGGACGAGCATGGCGTGGTGGCCGGCGTGTTCGTCAACCGCCTGCGGGTGGGAATGCGGCTGCAGACCGACCCCACCATCATCTATGGCATCACCAAGGGCGAGCCGCTGCGGCGGCGGATTCTCAGGGCCGATATCGAGAACCCGCACCCCTGGAACACTTATGTGATCCGGGGCCTGCCCCCCACGCCGATCGCCAATCCGGGGGCAGCCGCGATCCGGGCGGTGATGAACCCGCCCCGCCACCGCTATCTGTTCTTCGTCGCCGACGGCAGCGGCGGTCACGCCTTCGCCGAAACCTATGCCGAGCATCAGCGCAACGTGCAGCGCTATTGGGAATGGCGCCGCCAGCGCGAGGAGCAGGACGAGGACCTGAGCGGTGGTGCGGCGGCAGGGGCCGGTCAGTGAGCGCCGCCCGACTGCCCATTTCCGGCATGACCGGCTTTGGCCGTGCCGAGGGCCGCAGCGAGGCTGCGACCTGGGTGTGGGAGGCCCGCAGCGTCAACGGGCGCGGGCTCGATATCAAGCTGCGGGTGCCCCCCGGCATGGACAGCCTCGAGCCGAAAGTGCGCGAGGCCTGCATGGCCCGGTTCAAGCGCGGATCGCTGCAGCTGACCCTCACGGTCCGGCGCGATGTGGCCGAGGCGCCGCAGGTGGCGGTGAACACCGAGCTGGTGGCGCGCCTGCTGGCGGCGGGCGAGCCGTTCGTGGCAGCCGGGCAGGTGACCCGGCCCGACTGGGCCGGGCTGCTGGCGGTGCGCGGCGTGCTGGATGTGGCCGACACCACCGAGACCGAGGCGGTGAAGGCGGCGCGGGAAGTGGCGGTGCTGGCGGGGCTGAACCAGGTGCTGGATGGGCTGGCCGCCGCACGTCTCGCCGAGGGCCGGGGGCTGGACGAGCTGTTTGCCGGCCTGTTTGACACCATCGAGGCGCTGCGCGACCGCGCCATCGCGCTGGCCCACGAGCAGGCGGCCGGCATCCAGGAGCGGGTGCGCAAGCGCGCCGCCGAACTGCTTGCCGACGTGCCCTATGACGAGACCCGCCTGATCCAGGAAGCAGCCGCCCTCGCCCTCAAGGCCGATGTGCAGGAAGAGATCGACCGGCTGGGCGCCCACCTCACCGAGGCCCGTGCCCTGCTGGCCGCCGGCGGCGAGGTCGGGCGGCGTCTGGAGTTCCTGGCGCAGGAGTTCCACCGCGAGGCCAATACCCTCACCTCCAAAGCTGCTACCATCGCCCTCAACCGCGTCGGCCTCGATCTCAAGGCCGCCATCGACCGGCTCAAGGAGCAGAGCGCCAATGCCGAATGAGCCTGCCGATCCAAGCCAGGGCCGCGCGGCCCGCCGTGGCCTGATGCTGGTGCTGGCCAGTCCCTCGGGTGCTGGCAAGAGCACGCTGTCGCGCCGCCTCCAGAAGGAAGACCCCACCGTCACCTTCTCGGTGTCCTGGACCACCCGCGCCCCGCGCCCGGATGAGGTGGACGGGGTGCATTACACCTTCGTCGACAAGGACCGGTTCCGCGCCAACCGCGCCACCAACGGCTTCCTCGAATGGGCCGAGGTGCACGACCACTATTATGGCAGCCCCCGCGCCGAAGTGATGGCACGGCTCGAGGCCGGGCTCGATGTGCTGTTCGACATCGACTGGCAGGGCGCGCAGCAGCTGGCCGAATCCGCCCCCGACGACGTGGTGCGCGTCTTCATCCTGCCCCCCTCCATGGCCGAGCTGAAGCGGCGGCTGGTGGGCCGTGGCACCGACGCCCCCGACGTGGTGAACCGCCGCATGGGCAATGCCTACAGCGAGATCGCCCGGGCCGAGACCTTCGACTATGTGCTGCTGAACGGCGACCTCGACGCCACCTACGACCGCCTCGTCACCATCCTCGCCGCCGAACGCCTCCGCCGCCGCCGCCAGCCCTGGGTGCCAGAGACGGTCCAGGCCCTGCTGCGCGAAGACGTGTAAGGCGCATCGGCAGGCCGACGCGCTCGGCTGAGGGCGGCGGCGGGGGCCTGTGCCTGTATTCCAATTGCGAAACCCGCTCGTTTTCACTACAGTAGTGAAATGAGCCAGGCCCTCGAACCCATCACCGTCACCGCCACGGAAGCCAACCGCCGCTTCTCGGCTCTGCTGCGGGAAGTCGCGGCGGGGCGGACCGTGCTGATCACGTCGCGGGGCAAGGTTGTGGCGCGGATGCAGACTGACGGAGTCGGGAAGGGGCCTTCCATGGCTGGGCTGGAGGCTGAAAGGGAGCGGCGGCGCAAGGAAGGTTTCGAAGCGCTTGAGCGACTCTGGGCCGCTGCTGATGCCCGCGAGAACCCGCCGCCGCCGTGGACCTGGAACCGCGAGGAACTGTACGAGGATGAGCTCTGACCGCGTCCGGATCGCATTGGACACCAATGTACTGGTCTATGCAGCCCAGCACGGCGATGCTCCCAACGATCCGCGACCCCGGCAGGCCAGATCGCTGTTTGCGCGGATTGCGGCCAGCCCGGCAGTCGAGGCCGTGGTGCCCGCACAGGTTCTTCTGGAGTTCAGCAAGGTGCTGGCCGTCAAGATGAAGGTGGATGCCGGTGTTGTGGTGGCCGAGCTGGATCGGGTCGCGAGCCTGTTCCTGGTATCCCCGACTGATGCCAGCGTAGCCCGCGAGGCCCTGACGCTGTCGCTTGGACACGGCTTCCAGGTGTTTGATGCGGCCGTGGTGGTCTCGTCCCGCCAGGCCGGATGCGTGCTGCTTCTGTCGGAAGATATGCAGGATCGAAGACGGGTTGGCGGTCTGATGATCGCCAACCCGTTTCTGCCGTCCAATGCCGGCCTGCTCGACAGCTATCTGGTGCGCCCGCACTGAGGCGCAGGGGCGCTGCGTCAGAACTCGTCCGCAGCCAGCGCCATCACCGGGTCCGCGCCGGTCTTGACCTTGGCGAGGTGGCTGTGGATTTCGGGCAGGATACGCTCGACGAAGTAGCGGCCGGTCTTGACCTTGGTGGCATAGAACGGCTCGTCGCCCTGGCGGGGCAGGGCGGCCTTGGCCATCAGCGCCCACATGTAGGCCAGGCCCGTCAGGCCGAACACATGCAGATAGTCGTGCGAGCTGGCCCCGGCATTGTCGAAATTGGCCATGCCATTGGCCATCAGCCACATGGTGCCGTCCTGGAGGAGGGTGCGGGCCTCGCGCAGGCCCGTCACGAACGGCTCGAGCCCGGCATCGCCCTCGTTCTCGGCAATGAACGCATCGATCTCGGCAAGGAATGTCTGCATCGCCCGGCCGCCATTGGCGGCCAGCTTGCGGCCCACCAGGTCGAGGGCCTGCACCCCATTGGTGCCTTCATAGATCATGGCGATCTTGGAATCGCGCAGGAACTGGCTGGCCTGATAGTGCTCGGTGAAGCCCGAGCCGCCATGCACCTGCAGGGCGTCGGATGCGTTCTTGTGGCCCTTGTCGGTCAGATAGGCCTTCAGCACCGGCGTCAGCAGCGCCATGTAGTCGCCCGCCTTCTCGCGCACCGCCGGGTCCGGGCTCTTGTGCAGGAGGTCGCCGTAGAGCGCGGTCCAGTACAGGAAGGCGCGGCCGCCCTCGGTGATGGCGCGGATGTCCATCAGCATGCGGCGCACGTCGGGGTGCACCAGGATGGTGTCGGCCGGCTGGTCGGGCTCCTTCGGGCCGGTCAGCGAGCGGCCCTGGCGGCGGTCCTTGGCGAAGGCGACGGCGGCCTGATAGGCGGCATCGCCCAGGGCCATGCCCTGCAGGCCCACGCCGAGACGCGCCTCGTTCATCATCACGAACATGATCGACAGGCCCTTGTTGGGTTCGCCGATCAGATAGCCGGTGGCGTCCTCATACTGCATCACGCAGGTGGCGTTGCCGTGGATGCCCATCTTCTCTTCCAGCCC
>JAIXTH010000055.1 GCA_027484265.1 Alphaproteobacteria bacterium | reverse complement strand
GCGGCTGCGCCGCTATCAGTTCTGAGGAGGAGGCCATGACCAAAGCCCGCACGCATCTAGGACGTTCCATCGCCGCCCATGCGATCCTGATCACCTATACGCTGATCGCGCTGATCCCGGTCTTCGTCATCGTCATCAACAGTTTCAAGAGCCGGAAGGCCATCTTCGCCGAACCCTTGGCGCTGCCCATGCCCGGAAACTTCGATCTGGTGGGCTATACCACGGTGCTGGAGCAGGGGGATTTCTTCCAATACTTCCTCAACTCCATGACCGTGACCTGCGCGAGCCTGTTCTTCGTGCTGCTGTTCGGGGCAATGGCGGCCTTTGCCCTGTCGGAATACCGCTTTCGCGGCAACCTCCTGATGGGGCTTTACCTCGCCTTGGGCATCATGATCCCGATCCGGCTGGGGACGGTGGCGATCCTTGAGATGATGGTGGCGGGAGGGTTGGTGAACACGCTGACGGCGCTGATCCTTGTCTATACCGCGCAAGGCCTGCCCTTGGCGGTGTTCATCCTGTCGGAGTTCATGCGGACCGTGTCCGACGACCTGAAGAACGCCGGCCGCATCGACGGCCTTTCCGAATACCGCATCTTCTTCACCCTTGTGCTGCCGCTGGTGCGCCCCGCGATGGCGACGGTGGCGGTCTTCACCATGATCCCGATCTGGAACGACCTGTGGTTCCCGCTGATCCTCGCGCCGAGTGAAGAGACCAAGACCATCACGCTGGGCAGTCAGGTCTTCATCGGGCAATTCGTCACCAACTGGAACGCTGTGCTGGCGGCGCTTAGCCTCGCCATCGTGCCGGTGCTGGTGCTTTACCTCATCTTCTCGCGCCAATTGATCCGGGGCATCACCGCAGGAGCCGTGAAATGACCATAAAGGTGCTTGTGGCAGGTCTGGGCAACATGGGCCGCTCTCATGCGCTGGCCTATCACCATGATCCAGCGTTCGAGATCGTGGGGCTGGTGAACCGCTCGGCGGTGGCCTTGCCGCAGGAGCTGCGCGGCTATCCGTTGTCGTCGGACTATGCCGAGGCCTTGGCGCGGCTGAAGCCCGACCTCGTCTGCATCGCCACCTATTCCGACAGCCACGCCGATTACGCCGTGGCGGCAATGGAGGCGGGGGCCCATGTCTTTGTCGAAAAGCCCTTGGCGACGACGGTCGCCGATGCCCGCCGCGTGGTGGCCTGTGCCGAACGCACGGGCCGCAAGGTGGTGGTGGGCTATATCCTGCGCCACCACCCCAGCTGGCAGCGCCTGATCGCCGAGGCGCGCGCTTTGGGCGGGCCCTATGTGTTCCGCCTGAACCTGAACCAGCAATCCTCCGGGCCCACATGGGAGGTGCACAAGGCGCTAATGCAGACCACGCCGCCCATCGTGGATTGTGGCGTCCATTACGTCGATGTCATGTGCCAGATCACCGATGCCAAACCGGTGGAGGTGCGCGGCATGGGGCTGCGCCTGTCGGATGAAATCGCGCCCGACATGTACAATTACGGCCATTTCCAGGTGCTTTTCGAGGACGGCTCGCTGGGATGGTATGAGGCGGGGTGGGGGCCGATGATGTCCGACACCGCGTTTTTCGTGAAGGATGTGGTCAGCCCCAAGGGCGCGGTGTCGATCCGCATGCCCGATGATGCGCGCTCCGACGACATTGACACCCATACCAAAACCGCCGTGCTGCGGGTGCATCGGGCGGGGGTCGGGTCAGAGGATCTTTCCATGGCCGATGAACCCGGCCATCAGGCGCTTTGTGACCGGGAACAGGCCTTCATGGCCCGCGCGATCCTGACGGATATGGACCTGACGCGCCATCTGACCGACGCGGTCCAATCCCTTGCCATCTGTCTTGCCGCGGATGAAAGCGTCCGGTCCGGCCAGCCCGTGAAACTCTGAGGTATTGCCCATGGGTGCCCTGACCCTGTCCCAAGTGACCAAATCCTTCGGCAAGACCGATGTCATCAAGGGCGTCGATCTCGAGGTCAAGGAGGGTGAGTTCTGCGTTTTCGTCGGCCCCTCCGGCTGCGGCAAATCCACGCTTTTGCGCATGATCGCGGGGCTTGAGGATGTGACGGGCGGCGATGTGCGGCTGGATGGCGCGCGGATCAATGATGTCGCGCCCGCCAAGCGCGAGATCGCGATGGTGTTCCAGACCTACGCGCTCTACCCCCACCTGAGCGTGCGCGACAACATGGGGCTCGCGCTGAAACAGGCGGGGGAGCCGCGCGCCGCGATTGACGCGGCCATCAAACGCGCCTCCGAAATGCTGGCGCTGGAACCCTACCTCGACCGCCGCCCGGCCGAGCTGTCCGGCGGGCAGCGCCAGCGCGTCGCCATCGGGCGGGCCATCGTGCGGCGGCCGAAGCTCTTTCTCTTCGATGAGCCGCTCTCGAACCTTGACGCGGCGCTCAGGGTGGCGACGCGGATCGAAATCGCCCGACTGCACCGGGAACTGGGCGCCACGATGATCTATGTGACCCACGACCAGATCGAAGCGATGACCTTGGCCGACAAGATCGT
>JAIXTH010000133.1 GCA_027484265.1 Alphaproteobacteria bacterium | reverse complement strand
AGTTCCCGTGCCTGGCTGTCCAGCAGGGCCGCCTGGGCCAGCGCCTCGGCGCGCGCTGCCCGGCGCTCCTCGATCAGCGCACGCGAACTGGCCATCAGCACCACCGGCAGCCCGAGTCCGGCCATCATCAGCGGGGCCAGCGCGGCAAAGGCAATCTGCGCCGGCACCAGCACGCCACTGGCCACCCAGCCGTCGAGCCCGCCGGACACCGCCACCGCCAGCGCCCCTGCAAGGGCGGTGGCCCCCGCCAGCCCGCCAAACAGCGCCCGCTCCAGGGCGCCGAGCCGCAGGGCTGCCACCAGCCCGGTCAGGCCAGCCAGCAACAGCACCAGCTCCTGCCAGCCACCCGAAAGAAGCCCGCTGCCGAGCTCGGCCCCGGCCGTACCGGCCCACACCTGCCACAGCAGCACCACAGCCACCGCCGCACCGGCTGCCAGCGCCTCCAGATACCGCCCCAGCACAAGACCTGCCAGCAGACAGGCCAGGGCGCCCACACCCGCCAGCAGCGACAGCAGCCGCACCGCCTCCATCCAGTCGCGCCAGGCATCACTGGCCTGCTTGATCCCCTCCAGGCTCCCTTCCAGCACCAGCGGCACACCGCGCGCCCAGACCGGCGCACCCAGGACCAGATCCAGCCGGTTGCCGGTCTCCACCAGCAGGTTGGGCGGGACCGGACCTGACAGCAGGAAAGCGCCCTGCACCGGACCTGGAAGCAGCTGACGGGATGCACCGCTCACCGGTACGCCATTGACGAACAGCAGGAGGGGTCGCCCGGAGGCCGGGACCAGGACGGCCTGGGTGGCGCTGGCGCTGCCCATGTTCCAGTGCAGCTGGCCGATCACACCGGTGACCTCGCCCGAACCGGCATTGGCCCGCGACAGCGCGATCTGCGGCTCGCCGGGTGCAGGTGTGCGGGGCAGGCCGATCTTGCTGGCCGGATACAGCGCCAGGTCCTTGGGAGGAACCGACCGGACCCCGGCCGGCATCAGGTCGGGCGCCGCCAGCATCGCCAGGCAGGCCACCAGGGCGGCCACAAGCCAGCCCCCTGCACTCCCCTGCAGCATCCGGAACACGCGCGCGCTGTTGGACATGGCGGCACGGCCCGCACCCTCGCGGGGGGTTCCGCCGGCCTTGGCCGCATGGATCGCGCCAGGTGGTCCCGAGATCGTGCCATCTCCCATGGGGCCATTGTGGCACCAGTGCCAACCGCTTGTCAGCCAGCCTGCCTGCAAGCAATGCCTTGCATCACCGCACGCGCCCCACTAGAAGCCGCGAACCACGGCGCATGGCCGCTCTTGCAGCAGCCCCCGCGCGCCGGTCGGGCGCGTAGCTCAGCGGGAGAGCACTACCTTGACACGGTAGGGGTCACAGGTTCAATCCCTGTCGCGCCCACCATTACCCCGGGGTGTGCCGGGGTTCCCGGAAACCAGCCTGGTGCCGTCCTGCCGCACGGATCCGTGCGCGGTGTTGTCAGACCATTTTCAATCCAGTCTGGTCCCGCCGTGCGCCTGCAAGCGGGCGTGGAGCGTGCCTGGTATCTGATGTGCCGTTGCAGCCGTGCGGTGTTCGTGCCACGATCTACCTGCCGTGATCCAACCGCTCAGCCATCTCCAACAGCTGGAAGCCGACAGCATCCATGTGCTGCGCGAAGTTGTGGCCGAGTGCCGCCGCCCCGTGCTGTTGACCAGCCTGGGCAAGGACAGCGCGGTGCTGCTGCATCTGGCCCGCAAGGCGTTCCATCCGGGCCCGCTGCCGTTTCCACTCCTGCATGTGGACACCACCTGGAAGTTCCAGGCGATGTACGCGATGCGCGACCGGATCGCATCCCTGCCAGGGGTGCAGCTGCTGGTGCACCACAACCAGGATGCCCGCGCGCGCGGCATCAATCCCTTCGACCACGGCCCGCTGCACACCGACTTGTGGAAGACCGAGGGGCTCAAGCAGGCACTGGATGAGGGCGGCTTCGATGCCGCCTTCGCCGGTGCACGCCGCGACGAGGATGCCAGCCGCGCCAAGGAGCGCGTGCTGAGTTTCCGCACCGCCGCCCACCAGTGGGACCCGCGCAACCAGCGCCCGGAGCTGTGGCGGCTCTACAATACCCGCACCTTTCCCGGCGAGAGCCTGCGTGCCTTTCCCCTGTCGGACTGGACCGAGCTCGATGTGTGGCACTACATCCAGCAGGAGGGGATCGAGCTGGTACCTCTCTACTTCGCGGCACTGCGTCCAGTCGTGGAGCGCGACGGGGTGCTGGTGATGGTCGATGATGACCGGATGCGGCTGCGACCGGGCGAGCAGCCGGTGGAGCGGATGGTCCGGTTCCGCACGCTCGGCTGCTATCCACTGACGGGCGCGGTCGCCAGCAGCGCCACGGATCTGGACGGGATCATCGTCGAGATCGCAGCCAGTCGCGGTGCCGAGCGGCAGGGCCGGATCATCGACCGCGACGGTGCGGGCAGCACCGGCGGCATGGAGCGGCGCAAGCGCGCGGGCTATTTCTGATGCCGCAGACCCCCACGGACTGCCCAGCTGCGGACACACGCTTGCTCTTGCGGCTGGTGGTCTGCGGCAGCGTGGATGACGGCAAGTCAACGCTGGTGGGGCGCCTCCTGCACGATGCGGGCGCGGTGGACGCCGCGCGGATGGCGGCGTTGATGGCCGACTCGGCGCTCTATGGCACGTGCGGTGGCGAACCCGATTTCGCCCTGCTGCTGGACGGGCTTGGCGCGGAGCGCGAGCAGGGAATCACAGTCGATGTGGCCTGGCGGACCTTCGCCACACCGCGCCGCAGCTTCATTGTCGCCGATACGCCGGGGCACGAGCACTATACCCGCAACATGGTTACAGGGGCCTCCACCTGCGATCTGGCTGTCATTCTGGTGGATGCGCGTGCGGGCCTCACCGTCCAGACCCGCAGGCACGCCACAATCGCCCGGCTGCTGGGCATCACCCGGATGGTGGTGGCCGTGAACAAGATGGACAGCGTCGGCCGCGACCGGAGCCGGTTCCAGCAGATTGAACAGGATGTCGGAGCGCTCGCAGCCTCTCTCGGGATCGCATCCCTCAGCGTGATCCCGGTCGTGGCCACGACCGGGGAAAACCTGGTGCAGCCTGCGCCACTGATCGGGTGGTATCCGGGGCCGACACTGCTGGAAGCCCTTGAGCAGGCCCCTGCATCACGCAGTGCGGCACAGACGCTGCCGTTCCGCCTGCCGGTCCAGATGGTGGCGCGGGCCGGAGCCCAGACCCGGCTGTATTGCGGGCAGATCGCCGGTGGCTCCCTGCGTCCCGGAGACCGGCTGTCGGTCCTGCCCGGCGGCCAGACAGCGACGTTGGCCCGGATTGCCGCACCCGGCACCGGGCCAGACCTTGCCGGTGCCGTGGCCGGGCAGTCGGTCGCTGTGGAGCTGGCGGAGCCGGTGGATTGCTCACGCGGGAGTGTGCTGGCGGCAGCCGATGCGCCGCCGCAGCTGGCCAGCCGGCTGGAAGCCACCTTGATCTGGCTCGATCACGCCGCCCTGGTCCCTGGCCAGGCCTATGTCATCAAGCTTGCCACCCAGACAGCCGGTGCCCGCGTGCTGGCGCCGCGCCATCGCCTTGATGTGGATACCCAGACGCTGGTGCCGGCCTCCACTCTGGAGTTCTCCGAGATCGGCGACTGCGAGATCGTGTGCGATGCCGCGATGGTCCACGAACCCTATGCGGTCAGCCGCCAGCTTGGCGGCTTCATCCTGATCGACCGCGCCACGCATGCAACCGTGGCAGCCGGAATGATCCGCCGTGCCCTGCCCCGCACGGCCAATCTGCACTGGCAGACCCTGGACGTGACCGCACAGGCGCGGGCACGGCTCATGGGCCAGCAGCCCGCAGTGATCTGGCTCACCGGGATTTCGGGCGCGGGCAAGACCACCATCGCCAATCTGCTGGACCGGCGGCTCCATGCCGAGGGCTTCAAGACGGCGCTGCTGGATGGCGACAATCTGCGCCACGGCCTGTGTGACGATCTGGGCTTCAGCGCCGCCGACAGGATCGAGAACATCCGCCGGGTCGGTGAAGTGGCGCGGCTGATGTGCGATGCGGGGCTGATCACCATCTGCGCCTTCATCTCGCCCTTCGCAGCCGGGCGGTCAGCGGCCCGCGCGCGGGCACCAGCCGGCCGCTTCCTCGAAGTCCATGTCCACGCATCGGTGGCGACCGCCGAGGCGCGTGACCCGAAGGGTCTCTATCGCAAGGCACGGGCTGCGGGCCTGACCGACTTCACCGGCATCGACAGCAGCTATGAGCCGCCCCATGCGCCAGAGGTGTTCGTGGATACGGACTGCATGGCGCCGGAAGCAGCCGTGGAACTGATCTGGCAGTATCTCACCGGACTGTTGGACGGAAGAACCACCGGGGATAGCGACCTTTGATCGCGGTAACGCAGACCAGGGCCCCCGTTCCGGGTTGCGTCACGGTGGGCTTCAGCCATAAAGCCCTGATCCTGTGGCAGCTAAGCCGACAAGGCCGGGTCCGGAGCGTGCGCTGCCCGGACCCGGTGCTGGCCGGAAGAGGAGCTTGGAGCGATCATGCCTGCAGCCCTCGTGCCTGACCCGCAGGCCATGCCCGACATCTCGGCTGGTCCGGCGCTGATGGAGGAGCTGGGGCAGCTGCGTGCCACCCTGGGCGAGCGCAACCGCGTGATCCATGCCCTGCGGGTTGAAAGGGTGGTCCTGACCGAAACCCGCGATGCGCTGGCAGCGGACAAGGCCCGGCTCGAAAAGGACGTGCAGTCGCTGACACAGCTGCGGCATGCGCTGGACCTGCGGCTTGCGGAGGTGTCCGGTGACTATCGCGCGGCGCTGGCCACTGTGGACGAGGTCGGCGGCCGCCAGACCGAGGCGCTTGCCGCCCACCAGGAGAGCGCGGCCCGGGCCGTAGCACTTCAGGCCCAGCTGGACCTGCGCGCCAGCGATCTTGCCGGGCTGGAAGACCGCCACCGCTCGACCGTTGCGGAACTGGAGGCCGCCCGGGCGCGGGTCGCCGACCTCACCACAGCCTACAGGACCGCCCTCGAAAGCGTCGAGGAAGCCGGTGCCCGCCAGCGCGCCTCGATCACTGCGGCGCAGCTGAGCGAGGCGCAGGCCGCCGCCATCCAGCATCGGCTGGACGCCACCGCCGCCGACCTTGAGCGGGTCACCGGGGAGGCCGGCACCGTGCGTGCCGAGCTGGATTCAACCCGGATCCGCCTGGCAGAAGTCTCGGCCAGCTATGCCGCTGCCTGCGCTGCGGTGGAGGAAGCCGGCCGCCGCCAGACCGCTGCGATCGCGGCCGCGCAGGAGGCGACCAGTCAGACCGCGGCGCTCCAGGCCCGCCTCGGGATGGCCGAGCACGAGCTCACCACCACCCGCACAGAAGCCACGACCCTGCAGAGCGAGCTGGAGGCCCTTCGCCAGCGGCTTGCAGACCTGTCGGCCAGCCATGCAGCTGCAATGGCCGCCACCGATGAAGCCGACCAGCGCCGGCGCGAGGCCATGGCGCAGAGCCAGCACCACGCGGCGCGTACCAGCGAGCTGCAGGCACAGCTGGCAGCGGCGCAGGCCACCCGGGAGAGGCTGGAGGCGGAGGCGGCCGCGATGGTGGCACGGCTCGACAGGGGCCGGCTGGAGCTCGAGGCGGGCCATCTGGCGGCGCTGGCCGAGGTCCGGGCACGGGTCATGGCGCTCGAGACCGACCTCGGTGCAGCACGCGAAGCGCTCAGTGACAGGACCGCGCGGCTCGAGCTGGCCGACGCGGCCAGCGCCCGGGCACAGGCCGCGTTGGGGGAGGTCGAGGCCCGGCAGGTTGCGGCAGAGCGCGAGGCAGCAGCCAGCGCCCGGGCGCTGGCGATCGCCGAAGCCGGACGCCAGCATCAAGCAGGCGAACTGGAGGCGCTGCGCGACAGCCTGGCCCTGACCATGACACGCCTCGCCATGACCGAGGCACAGGCTGCGGAGGCCGGGGCTCAGGCTGCTGCCGCCCGGGACGACCGCGCGGCAATCGAGCTGGCGGCACGCCGGTCCACCGCCGAACTGTCAGAGCAAATCGCGATCCAGGACAGTCATTTGCGGGCGCATGCTGAGGCCATTGAAGGCCTGCAGGCCGAGCTGTCCGACACCCGGGCCCGGCTCTCGGCCGCCACGCAGGCGTCTGCTGCCGCGACCAGGGCCGCAGAGCTGTCTGCGGCACGCGAAGCCGAAGCCATGGCGGCGCGGCTGGACCTGACCGATCAGC
The DNA here is from genome assembly GCA_027484265.1 of Alphaproteobacteria bacterium. Lineage (GTDB taxonomy): Bacteria > Pseudomonadota > Alphaproteobacteria > Caulobacterales > Aquidulcibacteraceae > JAIXTH01. The sequence continues at coordinate 1,405 of JAIXTH010000133.1, read as the reverse complement.
TGGCCGCCAGCACAGCCCGGGTCAACACCAGTGCCGCACGTCTGGCAGACACCGAGCAAGCGCTGGCAAGCCTGCGCCGGGACCAGACCGCCACCACCAGAGCCCTCGCCACAGTCGAGGCCCGGCTGGCGGCACGCGAGAGCGAATTCGCCCGCGAGACCGCCCGTGCAGAAGCCCGGATTGCGGATCTCGACAGTGCCATCGCCACTGCCGAGGCCGGCCGCGCCGACCTGATTGCCAGCCTGGCGGCCATGACACAGCAGGCCGCAGCTGCCGCCGACCTCGCACAAGCCCGGCAGGACGAACTCGCCGCCCGGGCCGAGGCACTGGCTGCGCTGCACATCCGGATCGAGGGACTGGACCGGACCTTGTCGGATACGCGGGCGCACCTGGCGGCCGCCGAAGCCAGAAGCGAGGCCGGCGATGCCGCGGTCCAGCGGCTGGACGCGGCCCTGGACACCGCTCTGGCGAAGGGCGCAGACGAGCGCGCCAGACTGCAGACCGAGCTGGCCGACACCGATGCCCGTCGCGAAGCGGCGGCGCGCGAGGCCGCAGGTTTGCGGGCCGAACTGGCCGCCACCGCAGCCGCGCTGCACAGCACGCAGGAGCAGCTGCAGACCGGGATGACCGCCCATGCGGCCACCCGTGCCGACCTTGCCAGCACCCGCGAAACACTGGCAACGACTGCCAGTGCGCTGGACGAGACCCGCCGGGGCCTGGACGAGGCCCGCGCCGATGCAGCCGATCTGCGCTGTGCCCATGACAGTACCCTCGACCGTCTCGGCCGTAGCGAGGCCGAACTGGCCGCCACCGCAGCCGCACTGCACAGCACGCAGGAGCAGCTGCAGGCCGGGGTGACCGCCCATGCGGCCACCCGTGCCGACCTTGCCGGCACGCGCGAAACTCTGGCAACGACTGCCAGCGCGCTGGACGAGACCCGCCGGAGCCTGGACGAGGCCCGCGCCGATGCAGCCGATCTGCGCCGTGCCCATGACAGTACCCTCGACCGTCTCGGCCGTAGCGAGGCCGGACTGGCACAGACCGGTGAGCGGCTGGAGGCAACCCGGACCGAACTCGCGGACACCCGCGCCGAACTGGCCATCACCCGTGACGAGCTGGCTGCGACCCGCGCCGCCCTGGGGCGCAGCGAGGCTGCCCTGGAGCGGACCAGCGCGGACCTGGCCGGGACCCGCAGTGCGCTCGATGCTGCCACGCGAACGGCGGCCGAGGTCACCGAGCAGATCACCCGTACCAGCCGCCAGGTCGCGCGGGTGACGGACGAGCCGCTCGACCTTGTCCGTGCAGCTCTGGCGCGCCAGACCGTGCGCCGGCTCGGGCCGCCAGGTTCATGACAGGCGCGGCTCCGGGGGCGGTCCGCGGCGGGCTGGCGGTGATGCGCGGGGCT
>JAIXTH010000212.1 GCA_027484265.1 Alphaproteobacteria bacterium | reverse complement strand
CCAGCCGCCCCTCGCGCTCCAGCGCGATCGAGATCGCGAAGTGCGGGATGGCGTGCACGAAATTGGTGGTGCCGTCGATCGGGTCCACGATCCAGCGGTGCGACTTGTCGGTGCCGTCCACCAGGCCCCGCTCCTCGCCCAGGAAGCTATAGCCGGGGCGGGCCTTGTTCAGTTCCTCGAACAGGATCTTCTCGGCCCTGAGGTCGGCGGCGGTCACGAAGTCCGACGGTCCCTTCTTGGAGACCTGCAGCTGCTCGACCTCGCCGAAGTCGCGGGCAATCGCCCGTCCGGCCTTGCGGGCAGCGGCGGTCATGACGGTCAGAAGGGGGCTCAAGGTGGTCACGCGCGCACCGCTCGGGTCTGGAGGGAAGAGAAACAGCGTCCGGTCACGGCGGGCGCACAGGGGCTGGCACTGGGGCCTGCCGGGGCGGTCCGGATCGGGAAGTGCGCCTCCCTAGCGGAAAATCCGCCAAGGGCAAGCCAGCCACGGGATTTGCCCTTGGCCTCAGCCGTCAGCCGGGCGCGCGTCCCATGCCTTCAGAACCGCGCGCGGTGCCATTGCCCGCCAGCTTTTCTCCAGCGCCTGCCGGGCCCAGTCCGGCTCCAGCCGCCCGGTCCGCACCAGCAGCAGCGGGTGGGGCGCATAATGCGGGGTGACGAAGAAACTGTCCGGATCGACTTCCAGATAGAAGTCGCGGTCGGCGCGCGAGACCATCTTGAAGCAGGGCACCTGCTCCTGCGGGCTCCACCACACCCACATCTTGCCATGGGCCTTGAGGTTGGGCTGTCCCCACGAAACCGCATCGGTCACATGCGGCAACCCCAGTGACAGGGCAAAGGCCCGCAGGCTGTCCCAGTTCCAGCGCGGTTGATCGGTCATTCCCAGTGCTCCCGGTCTGGCGGCAGACAGGCGGCTCTGTGCGGCACACGGCCGCCGCCGACAAGCACGGGCCCGAATGGCCGCGCTGCTGTGCTTCCCTTGCCTCCGCCGCAGGCCTCGCTATACGGGCCGCTCCCAAAGCGGGCAGATGGCCGAGTGGTTGAAGGCGCACGCCTGGAACGCGTGTATACGTGCAAGCGTATCGAGGGTTCGAATCCCTCTCTGTCCGCCAGTTCCTTCTGTCTCACGCCGCAAGGCGCCTCGATGCGCCGCTCATGCTACGCTGGCGCGCGGTTGTGCTGTCCGGCCCCGGCTGCACCGCGCTCATGTGCTGGGACCGGCCTTCGATTTGACGCGTGGCGCAGGCCTCGATATCCCGCCTTCATCCGTTGGGGTGCCCTTTGAGGCTGAGAGACGCAGGTCAACCCATCGAACCTGATCCGGATCATGCCGGCGGAGGGAACGGACCAGGGGTGGCGTGTTGCTGTCCGGGATGCGCTCCTGTCCGTCGTGCGTGGTCTTCCTGGGAGGAGGACCGCATGGTGGGTGCGATGCACATGATGGCTGGTGCAGGCCGCAGCGTCGGCCGTTCTGCCCGGATCGTGCCGGGAGCAGCGGTGATTCTGCCCCGCAGCAGTCCAGGTGAACGGAGGTGCGCACCTGTTCGCGAACCGGTCCCGGGGTGGGCGGGTCTGTGACAGATGTGGTGATCATCGGTGCCGGTGTCGCCGGCTTGTGGGCCGCACGCGCGCTTCTGGCGCGCGGCATCAGACCGCGGATCGTCGACCGGTCCGGCGGCCCCGGTCTGCAGGGCTGCTCCTGGTGGGCTGGCGGGATGCTGGCGCCCGATTGCGAGGGAGCAACCGCAGAGCCGGCCATTGTGCGCCATGGCCGCGCAGCCGTTCAGGCCTGGAGCGGGGTCACACAGGTCCACCGGCAGGGCACGCTGGTGCTGGCGCCGGACCGCGACCGGGCGGATCTGGCCACCTTCGCTGCCCGGACCCGAGGGCATATCGCCGCGGATGCCGCGCAGATCGGCGAACTCGAACCCGGCCTTGCGCCGCGGCACCGGCACGGCCTGTACTTTGCGGACGAGGCACATCTCGATCCGCGTCAGGCACTGGGCGATCTGGTCCGGACCCTGGAACAGGCCGGTGTCGGCATAGAGCAGGCTGAAGCGGTTCCGGAGGATTTCGACGGAACGGTGCTCGACTGTCGCGGGCTTGCGGCGCAGGACCGGCTGCCGGGCCTGCGCGGGGTGCGCGGCGAGATGCTGATCCTGCGCTCGTCCGAGATCACGCTGACCCGCCCGGTCAGGCTCCTGCATCCGCGCCATCCGCTCTATGTCGTACCCCGTGCAGGTGGGCTGTTCATGCTGGGCGCGACCCAGATCGAAAGTGAAGCCCGCACCGGCATGACGGCACGATCGGCACTCGAGCTTCTCTCGGCGGCCTGGGCACTTGATCCGCGCTTTGCCGAAGCCGAGGTGCTGGAGCTCGGGACAGACCTGCGCCCTGCCTTCGCGGACAATGTGCCGCGCGTGATACGCTGCGGGCGCGTGCTGCATTTGAACGGTCTGTTCCGTCACGGCTATCTGATGGCGCCAGCCCTGGCCTTCCAGGCGGCAGACCTGATCGCATCCGGACAGAAGGGAGATCTTGTCCATGAGGGTTGAGGTGAACGGAGAGGCACGTGACCTGGACGCGCGCACACTTGGCGAGGCCCTGGAGCTGTTGGGTTACGGGGAGGCTCGGGTGGCAACCGCCGTGAACGGCGCCTTTGTCCCGGCTGCGGCGCGCTGCGACCGGCAGCTGGCCCCGGGCGACCGGATCGAGGTTCTCGCACCGATGCAGGGGGGATAGCCATGCGCGACTTCTACGGTGTGCGCCTGCCGACACGGCTGATGCTGGGAACGGCACAATACCCGTCCCCGGCGATCCTCGCGGAAGCGTTTCGCAGCAGTGGCGCCTGTGTGGCCACGGTATCCTTGCGACGCGAAAGCGGTGGCGGGCAGGCATTCTGGGAGATCGTCAAGCAACTCGGTGTGCGATTGCTGCCCAATACCGCCGGCTGCCACACGGCGCGGGAGGCCGTGACCACCGCGCAGATGGCGCGCGAGGTCTTCGAGACCAACTGGATCAAGCTCGAGGTGATCGGCCACGCCGATACACTGCAGCCAGACCCTTTCGGCCTGCTGGAGGCGGCAGAGACCCTGGCGGGCATGGGGTTTGAGGTGTTCCCCTACACGACCGAGGATCAGGTGCTCGCGGCGCGGCTGGTGGAGGCCGGATGCCGGGTGCTGATGCCCTGGGGCGCGCCGATCGGGTCGGGCATGGGACTGAACAACCGTCATGGCCTGCGCACGCTGAGGGCGGCTTTTCCCGATGTCGCCATGGTGATCGATGCCGGCCTGGGTCTGCCCAGCCACGCCGCGCAGGCGCTGGAGATGGGCTTCGATGCCGTGCTCCTCAACAGTGCCGTGTCCCAGGCCCGCGACCCGGTGACCATGGCAAGGGCGTTCGCATGCGCCGTCGAGGCCGGAGCCCTGGCCGCAGGCGCAGGACCGATGCCGGTCCGCGACATGGCGGTTCCATCCACTCCCGTGCTTGGAAAGGCCTGGCTGTGACACTGCCACGTTTCTATCCGGTGCTGGACAGCGCCGACTGGGTGGCCCGCGCCGTCTGCCAGGGTGTCAGGCTGGTCCAGCTGCGCATCAAGGACAGGCCGGAGGCGGTGTTGCGGTCACAGATCGCCGCGGCACTGGCGGTCTGCCGTGGGACAGGGGCTGCCCTGGTCGTCAATGATCACTGGCAGCTGGCGATCGAGCTGGGCGCGCCCTGGGTGCATCTCGGGCAGGAGGACCTCGACAGCGCTGACCTGGACGCAATCCGCAGGGCCGGGCTTCGGATCGGGCTGTCGACCCATGACGAGGCGGAGCTGGAGCGCGCCCTGGCTCTGGCACCCGACTATGTGGCGCTCGGACCGGTCTATCCGACGATCCTCAAGCAGATGCCCTGGGCGCCCCAGGGGCTTGCGCGCCTGCGCGACTGGAAGGCCCGCCTGGGCCCAGTGCCATTGTGTGCGATCGGGGGCATGAGTGTTGCCCGGGCACAAGGTGCCCTGGCGGCCGGGGCCGATCTGGTGGCGGCGGTGACCGACATCACGCTCCACCCCGACCCCGACGCCCGGATGCGGGCCTGGCTGGAGGTGTGCCGATGAACCGGTATGCACGCCAGACCGCCCTTCCGGATGTGGGCGCAGCCGGACAGGCGCGGATCCGCAGCTGCGGCGTCTTGGTGGTGGGCGCCGGCGGGCTTGGCTCGCCCGTCCTGCAGTATCTGGCCGGAGCGGGGGTCGGGCGGCTCACGGTGGTGGACGGTGATGTGGTGGAGGAGACCAATCTGCACCGTCAGCCCATCTTTCGCATGTCCGACCTCGGCGCCCCGAAGGCAACCGCCGCCGCGCGGGCAGTTGCCGACCTGAATCCGGAGGTCCGGGTCGAGGCGCACGCAGCATGGCTCGACCCCCAGACGGCTCCGGGGCTGGTTGCAGACGCCGATGTCGTACTCGACTGCGCCGACAGCTTTGCCGCCAGCTTCACGCTCTCGGACGCCTGCCACCGGGCGGGGCGGCCCTTGATCTCGGCTGCTGTTCTCGGGCTGGAGGGCTATGCGGGTGGGTTCTGCGGCGGCGCGCCCTCGGTCCGGGCCGTATTCCCGGACCTGCCCGTGGCTGCGCCGTCCTGTGCCACGGCGGGCGTGCTGGGACCCGTTGTCGGCATCATCGGCGCCCTGCAGGCTCAGATGGCCCTGTCGGTGCTGCTGGGGCTGACGCCGTCGCCACTGGGGCGCCTGGTGCGCGTCGATGCACGGACCTTGCATCTGTCGAGCTTTACCTTCGCGGATGCGCCCGAACCGGAGACTTTCTGGCCGTTCCTGGCATTGTCGCAGATCGAGCCGGATGATTGTGTCATCGACCTGCGCACCGAGGCCGCTGTGCCCATCCGTCCCGGCGCGCTGCAGCTGCCCTATGAGGCGCTCGCTGGCTGGTCGCCGCCAGGGCAGGCCGCCCGTGTCGTGCTGGCCTGCCGCACGGGACTGCGCGCCTTTGCAGGTGCACAGCTTTTGTCTCGACGCTGGAAGGGAAAGGTGGCCTTGCTGGGGCTGCAGTCGCGATAGGACCGGCACCTGCCGCCCGCACCACGGCCCCTGTCACCAGAGCCCAGCAGGCCTGCCCGTCACTTCTGCTCGGCCGCAACCGGCTGTCCGGTGGCTTCGTCCAGCGCAACCCGCTGGTCTGTCGGAGTCTCGGCGCAGCCCGTGTAGGCCGGCTCCGCAGCGCCATCGACAGCCACGGTCACCGAATAGGGAAACCGGGTCGGCCCGATGGCAAGGCAGGGGCCGGCGCGCATTGTCACCACCAGATTGCCGGTTGAGATCACGGCACTGCCATCGGCCGCCATCACAGGTGCGGCATAGGGGCCCGTCGCATCGAAGCTGACGCCCTCGACAGTCACGTCCAGGGGCTGGCCGGGAACCACTTTCAGCTCCCAGAATGGCTCCGAGCCCGATGCAGTCCAGGTGCCTGCAGCCACGGTCGCCAGATCCGCTGCAACGGCTGTGGCCGGCGCTTCAGCTGCGGCGGGGTCCGTGGGGGCTGGCTGCGAGCAGGCCGCGACCCCCGCGACCGACAGCACGGCAATGGCAAACGCAGCAATCCTCATGGAACAGGCTCCCCCGGCAGATACGGCATCCGTGTGCCTTCACAGGAACCTCTGTCCGATCCGGGGATGGATGACAATCACCATGTGGCGCTCCTGTGGAACCGCGCTTGGAAGCGGGTCTCGCCCGACCGGTCTGAGCGCCGAATGCGACCCTGGCCCGGAATGCAGGCCAGCCGGTTTTGCACTGGCGGTCCCTGTGATATCGCGACCGCGTGATCGCCGCCGGACCCGCCTTTTGTGACCCGTTCCTCACTGCCAAGGGCGAAGCGCGTGCTGCCGTCGCCTTTGCGGGGTGGAAGACGCTGTGGTTCAATACCGGCACGCTGTGCAACATCGCCTGCATCAACTGCTATATCGAGAGCACGCCCACCAATGACCGGTTGGTCTATCTGACGCCGGACGACGTGGCGCCTTATCTGGATGAGCTGGAAACGGGCGGGGCGCAGCCGATCGAGGTTGGTTTCACCGGCGGCGAGCCGTTCATGAACCCGCATGTGATCGAGCTGCTGGCGATGGCGCTGGCGCGCGGGCACCGGGTCCTGGTGCTGACCAATGCGATGCGGCCGATGATGCGCCCCCGGGTGCAGGCAGGCCTTCTCGACCTGCTGGCGCGCCATGGCGGGCAGCTGGTGATCCGGGTCAGCCTCGACCATCACACCGAGGCCCTGCATGACAGCGAGCGCGGTGCAGGCAGCTTTGCCGAGGCACTGGCCGGGATCGACTGGCTGCAGGCCCACGGGTTCGCGCTGGCGCTGGCCGGGCGCACCGTGTGGGGCGAGGATGAGGGTGACAGCCGGGCGGGCTATGCCGCGCTGGTGGCGGCCCATGGCTGGCGCATCGATGTCACCAGCCCGTCGCAGCTGGTGCTGTTCCCAGAGATGAAGCCCCGCCAGGACGTGCCCGAGATCACCCCGGCCTGCTGGGGCATCCTGAAGGTCGATCCGGCCGACATGATGTGCGCCAGCTCGCGCATGGTGGTGCGCCACAAAGGCGCGGCCCGCGCCGAAGTCGCCGCCTGCACGCTCTTGCCCTACGACCCGCAGTTCTCGCTGGGGGCCACGCTGGACGAGGCGACGTCCACCCCGGTGCAGCTCAATCACCGCTTCTGCGCCCAGTTCTGCGTGCTGGGCGGCGGGTCCTGTTCGGCGTGAGCCACTAAAGCGCCATGGCCTGGCGCCCGGTGATGCCGGCCTGATAGGCGTCGAAGCGGGTGGCGACCACGCGGGCCAGCATCATGCCGGCTTCCGACAGCACCAGATCGCCGTCCTCCACCGTCACCAGCCCGTCGGCTTCCAGCGGCTGCACGGCGTCCAGCGCACCGGTGATGCCGGCGGCACGCACCCGGCCTGTGCAGAGCAGCTGCTCGATCAGATGGCCGCGCGCCACGTCATCGGCCCCGAACAGCAGGCCGCGCTCCACCGGCAGCTGGCCCGCTTCCACCGCCCGGGTCCAGGCATTGGTCTCGGCGGTGTTCTGGGCATAGCCCTGCGGGGTGCGGGTGATCGAGGAGGCGCCCAGTCCGATCAGGGTGGTGGCCTCGTCGGTGGTGTAGCCCTGGAAGTTCCGGTGCAGGCGCCCTTCGGCGGCCGCGACCGCCAGCGGATCGTGGGGCAGGGCGAAGTGATCGATGCCGATGGCGACATAGCCTTCCGCTTCCAGCGCCCGGCGGGCGGCCAGCGCCTGGGCCGCGCGGCCATCGGGGCCGGGCATCGCCTCTTCCGGCATCAGGCGCTGCGACTTGTCGAACCACGGCACATGGGCATAGCCGAACAGCGCGATCCGCTCCGGGCGCATGTCGGCGCAGGCCTTCACGGTCTTCACCAGCGAGGCGCTGCTCTGGTGCGGCAGGCCATACATCAGGTCGAAGTTGATGGCGGCGATGCCTTCGGCGCGCAGGGCGGCGGTGAGGTCTGCGATCATCGCCCGGGGCTGGATCCGGTTGATGGCCGCCTGAACCGCGGGGTCGAACTCCTGCACCCCTATCGACACCCGGTTGAAGCCCATCCGGGGCAGGCGCCGCACCATCTCGTCCGCCAGGGTGCGCGGGTCGATCTCGATGGCGATCTCGGCATCGGGCAGGGGCCGGAACCGGTCGAGCAGCACCTCCATCACCAGCGCCAGGTCTTCGGGCCGCAGCACGGTGGGTGTGCCGCCGCCGAAGTGCAGGTGTGCGAACGACAGGCCGGCGGGCAGCACCCCGCTGACGAGGTCGATCTCCTCCAGCAGGGTCGTCACATAGGCCGCCACCGGCTCGTAGCGGGCGGCGAGTTTCTGGTTGCAGCCGCAATACCAGCACTGCTGCCTGCAGAACGGCACATGGGCATAGAGCGAGACCGGCCTGCCAGGGTCGGTGGCCGCCAGCCACTGCCGGACCATGGTGGCATCCACGGCATCGCTGAAGCGCGTGGCGGGCGGATAGCTGGTATAGCGCGGGGCCGGGGTGGCGGCATATTTGCGCAGGACCGCCAGCAGCGGGGCATCATCCCTCATCGGGCATCTCCTGGACCAAGACTGATCTCGAAATGGCAGCATGAGCCGGGATGGTCGCTGCCGCACTGTGTCTCGATGACGCGGGCGCCCGGGGCGGCGAGGCTAGCGAACAGGGTGGTGAACACGCCCTCGTGCCAGGAGCAGGGATTGGTGGCCAGCGGGTTGTCGTGGATCTCGATCCAGCCGCGCCCGGTGCGGCGGTCCGGCACCTGGGTGACGATCCGCCCGCTGCCGGCAAAGGTCCAGGCATTGCGCCGGATCATCGCCAGCAGCACCCGCGCCGCCAGAAACCCAGGCAGCCAGCGCATCAGCAGCTGGGCCGGGCGCGGGATCCGGTTGGCCAGCAGGTACCGGGCCGTCCGCTCACCCGCATCGCGGGCCGCCTCCAGCGCATCGGTCCGCGGCAGCTCGTCGCGCAGGGCGGCGTGCAGCCGGGCGACCCGCTCCTGCGGCACCATGGCGGCAGGCGGCCGCTCGAGCCACGCCAGTTCCCCCGCCCGGGCATAGACCCGGCGGGCAGCCTCCGCGCCCCAGCCCGCCAGCAGGGCAGCACCCAGCTGGCTGACGGCGTTGGGGCCGACATGCCCGGCAAACAGGGCGGCGGAGGCCGACAGTGCGGTCAAACCTTCATCCCCAGGGCCGGATCAGCGGCTTTGATGTCCGCTGCGGTGGGCAGGGTGAAGGGGTCTTCCGCCTCCTGCATCTGTTCGGCGCCGCCGCCGCAGGCGCGGGCTTCGGCGGCGAGCTGGGCAGCACGGGCCCGCCCCTTGCGGGCGCGGTCGGCGGAGGCCTCCCAGTCATCCATCTGAGCCGGTGCGATGGTGCGGCTGGCGTCAAAGTGGAAGTCGACGCCCTTCTTCGACTGCGGCCCCCAGTAATTGACCTTGCCGAGGTCATAGAAGGTCCGCTCGAACCCGGCCTTGAGGAAGGCCTTCAGGCAGCCCAGCAGATACTTG
>JAIXTH010000082.1 GCA_027484265.1 Alphaproteobacteria bacterium | reverse complement strand
CTCGGCCAGGGACTTGCAGATCGACAGGCCAAGACCGGTGCCGCCGAACCGGCGGCTGATGGAGCTGTCGGCCTGTTCGAAGCGGCCGAACAGACGCTCGGCGGTGTCCGCACTGAAGCCGATCCCGGTATCGCGCACCATGATCGCGAGCCGGCTGCGCCCGTCGGGCAGGGACTGGGCATCCACCTCCAGCGTGATGGCGCCCGCGTCGGTGAACTTGACGGCATTGGAGGCGAGATTGGCGATGATCTGGCGGATTCGGACCGCATCGCCGATGTAGCGGCCCCGGGCGCGGCTGGTGATCGCGACGTCGAAGCGCAGTCCCTTCTCGATGGCCGGGGCGCGCAGGAGATGGGCCGCGGCCTCCACAGTCGGGACCAGATCGAAGGCTGCCTGGACCAGATCCAGCTTGCCCGCCTCGATCTTGGAGGCATCGAGCACATCCGACACCAGCCGCTCAAGCGTCTCCCCCGACGAGCGGATCAGGCCCACGATCTCCTTCTGCGCCGCGTCCAGCGGCGAGCTGTCCAGAACATCGGTGAGGCCGATCACCCCGTTGAGCGGGGTGCGGATTTCGTGGCTCATCGTGGCCAGGAACTGCGACTTGGCCTGGCTGGCCACCGAAACCAGCTGCAGGGCGCCGCGCAGCTCCTCCCGCATCTCGATCGCCTTGCGCACCAGTGCATCGCCGAACAGCAGGGGTGGCAACGCCACGATCGTCGGCACAGCGGCGCCCACAACGATCAGGGTCATCCAGAAATGCGGCTGCGCCTCGAACCCGAGGGCGGCCCGCATCCCCGATCCCACCAGCAGCGTGACCAGGATGCTGGAGCCGATGATCAGCACCATCAGGATCGAGTTCACGATCCACGAGTTGGATTCGGCGGCAGCATCCAGCATGCCGTCCAACCAGCCCGGTCGCTGTGACTGACCCTGTGCCATAACCGCGTTCCTTCCCGCGCCTGCACCCGGTTCCGTCCCGGTGACTGGAGCGCTGCGACCGGCCTTGACCACCTGAAGCTGTTATGACTGTAGTCGCTGCGACTTAAAATATGACGAAAATGCAGTGTCCAATTGCGTGCAACCGGCGCCGCGTGCCGGGCCGTGCGGGCATTTCCTCAAGCCGTGGGGCGTGTTAGCCAGCGCCCATGAAGACCCTTGCTCATGATCATCTGATGACCCTCGCGCTCGACGTGGGCTTTGCCGACATGGTGACGATCGGTGCGACCCCCGCAGGACTGCGGCGGATCGCGCCTGTCACGGGTGGCAGCTTTTCCGGTGCGCGGCTGCGCGGTACGGTGTCGGGCGGGGCCGACTGGGTGGTGAATCGGGCCGATGCGGTGATGGTGATCGACGTGCGCCTGACGCTGCGCACCGATGAGGGGGTGCCGCTCTATCTCGCCTACACCGGGCGCTTCCTGGCACCGCCGGAGACCATGGCCCGCTTTGCCAGAGGCGCGCAGCTCGGGCCGGACGACTATTCGCTGGCGGTCACGGCCCGGCTGGAGTGCGGGGACCCGCGCCACGCATGGGTCAATGATGCCGTGATCGCCGGAACCGGAACCCAGACTTCCAGCGGCGTGATCTACGAGCTGTTCACCATCGGCTGAGGGCCGGTCCGGGTGTTGGGAAAGTCGCGGCTGCCAGCCTGAAAGAGCGGGGCCGGCGCAGGTACCGGATGGAAGGGTCGGCAGATTAACCGCACCACAAGGCCTCAGTGCCATGATGGGAGCATGGTCAGCGATCACCATACCCATCCGTTCGACGAACTCGTCGAGCGCCTGCGCAAGGATCTGTTCAGCCGCCTGGTTGCTGCAGGCGCGATGACAGCGATCTGCGGTGTGGTCGCCGGGCCGGCGTGGGGGATGTACTGGCTGTGTGCCATTGCCCTGAACGAGATCATCGAGCTGATGCTCGGCCGCATGCGGGCCAAGGCCGGTACTGACCGCGCCGGACGTCTGATCCCGGCGCTGTTCTGCGCTAATCTGTGTTTCGGGGCTGCGGTCTGGGGCAGCGGGGCGCTGGTGATCGCGGCGACTGGCGGCGTGGGGCCGGTGATCGTCGGACTGGCCATTCTGGTGGGTGGTCTCACCCATGTGATCGCCACCAGCATCTTCTATCTGCCCGCATTCCTCAGTGCTGCGATACCGCTGGTGCTGGCACTGGCCGGCATGCCGCTGGTGCTGTCGGCGAGCGGTGAGTTCGCGACGGCAGACCTGCGTCTGGGCACGGTCGGGGTGGCGTTCCTGCTGATCTACAGCGCCAGTGCCGCCGGGCAGAGCTATCAGCGCGAGCGCAAGCTGGCGCACTATCTGGGGCAGGTCTCCATCGCCAGCGAGGCCAAGTCGCGCTTCCTCGCCACCATGAGCCACGAGATCCGCACCCCGCTCAACGGTGTGATCGGGCTCACCGAAGTGCTGCAGAAGTCCCCTCTGGACTCATCCCAGCGCGAGGTCGTCGCCCTGATCCAGAGTTCGGGCCAGACCCTGGAGCGGCTGGTGTCCGACGTGCTGGATGCCTCCAAGATCGAGGCCGGCAAGCTCGATCTGAACCCCGGCGTGTTCGACCTGCGCGAGGCGATCGAGACCGCTGCCTGCCTGCTGCGCTCGCGCGCCGAGGACAAGGGGCTCGGCTTCGCCATCGAGCTGGCCCCGGCGGCCGAGGGCCGCTTCATCGGCGATGCCGTGCGGATCCGCCAGATCGTCTCCAATCTGGTCTCCAATGCGGTGAAGTTCACCGACGCCGGTCACGTCACCCTGCGGGTGGATGCCCGCCCGTCCGGTGGCAGCGGCGTGGATGTGCAGTTGACGGTCAGCGATACCGGCATCGGCTTCGACGCCGAGACCGCCAGCCGTCTGTTCGGTCGCTTCGAACAGGCGGACAGCTCGATCAGCCGCCGGTTCGGTGGAACCGGCCTTGGCTTGTCGATCTGCAAGTCGCTGGTGGACCTGATGGGGGGCGAGATCGCCGCCAGCTCGGTCCCGGGTCAGGGCAGCACCTTCACCGTCCGCCTGTGCCTGCCGCGCGCCCCGGCACAGGCCGCACCCGCAGCCGAACCGGTCCTGGGTGGCGAGATGGAAGCCGGTATGGCGCCGCTGTGCATCCTGGTGGCCGAGGACAATCCGGTGAACCAGCGCGTGATCTGCATGATGCTGGAGTCGCTCGGCGCGGAGGTCACGCTCGCCTGCCATGGTGGCGAGGCGGTGGACCACTTCCGCGCCCGGTCCTTCGATCTGGTGCTGATGGACATGATGATGCCGCAGCTCGACGGTCTTGCCGCCACCCGCGCCATCCGGGTGATCGAGGCCGAGCGGGGCACGGGCCGCACCCCGATCGCGATGCTGAGCGCCAATGCCATGGCCGAGCATGTGCGGGCTGCCGGGGAAGCAGGCTGCGACGCCCATATCGCCAAGCCGGTCACCGGCGCGTCCCTGATCGCCGGGATCGAGACGGCGCTGGAGCGCGCCGGAGCCGCCACCTGTCCGCAGGAAGCGGCACCCCCCGGTGCCAGAGCCTGGCACTGACCGGCAATCAGCCGTCGGGCGCCGCTATCCCCTCCAGCGCGCGGAAATGGACGATCTGGCTGTCGTCGCAGGACAGGCGCCGGGCGATCTGGCTGCCGGGCTCGATCACCCGCCAGAACGGAATCACCTGATCGGTGGGCTTGCCCGCCGCCAGCTCTGACAGCGCCACTTCGGCCACCACCCGCAGATAGATCGCCGTGGTGACGGGGCAGGTGGCACTGGCGTCATGGCGCCGCGCCAGTTCATTGCGCAGGCGCATGATGGTGCGGGTCTCGCCTGGCGGGATCCGGCTGATGTAGTTGGCGAGCACTCCGGGGGAGGCGATGAACAGGGTGCTGCCAGCCTTGATCCCGGCAAAGTCGGTCTCGAGCAGCACGGTCTTGGCGGGCTTGGCCTTGTCAAAGCGCTTGCGCCAGTCGGTGGGGCGTTTGGGACGGTCGGTCATCGGTCAGTTTCCAGAGCTCTGGCGGCGCGCGACCTCGGCGGCCAGTTCGTCTAGGTAGGTCGTAGCGAAAGCCTGCTGGTCGAACAACAGCCGCGCCAGGATCCGGCCGATCGGTGCGGGTGTGGTGGCCTGCTCGCGCACTGTGATCGTGGTGGTCGCGCCCCCCGACACGGTTTCAGTCCCCGACAGGACGGCCTCCCAGCGCCCGGAATAGCCATGGGCACTCTCGAATGTGAGGACGATGCTGTCCTGTGTCTGGCCGGCGATCCGGAAGCGGATGCGCTCGCCAGAGCGGGTGACTTCGGTCCAGCTGCCGCTCGCAGCGCCGGCTTCGACGCCGGCCACGCTGCCGCGCCAGTCCGGCTGGCTGGCGACGTCCAGAATGGTGGCGCGGACCAATGCGGCCGGGGCCTGGATGCTGCGGGTTGCCGTGGCCTCGCGTGTGGCGGGCAGCGCGCTGCCGATGGCGAAGACCGCTGCCGCCGCAAGCAGGATGACAAGCAGGATCAGGAGTGCTGGTTTCATGGTGGCCCCGGGTGGTGACAGAGGCCGTCAGAATGGCGTGCCGCGCAGCTGCCTGCAATAATCGCGCTGATATAATTGTCAATTCAATGCGTTAACTCATTCTGCGCATCAGGCGTCGCCCAGTCCGCTGCGCCCCCGCCCCACCAGCAGCACGGCCAGGCCGGCTGCCGCCAGACCGGCAGAGGCCCAGTAGCCGGCTGTGCCGAACGCCTCGGCCAGGAACCCGCCGCCCAGGATCGCGGCGCCCATCATCGGGGCGAACACCAGCGAGCTCGACAGCTGCTGGGCATCGCCGGTCTGATGCGGCGGCACCCGGGTCTGGACAAAGCGCAAGGTGGCCACCAGCACCATGGCAAAGCTCGCCGCATGCAGGGTCTGCAGGGCGAACGTCACCGCCAGCGGCGGCGCCAGGGCAAGGCCCCCCCACCGGACCAGCGACAGCAGGGCGGCCAACAGCAGCAGATGCTGTGGCCGGACCCGGTCGAGGCGCGGGGCCAAGAACATCAGGAACGCCACTTCCGCCACCACGCCAACCGACCACAGCGCCGACACCACATCCGGTCCGATCCCCTGTGCCAGCCACAGGTTCGAGGAAAAGCCGTAATAGAAGCCGTGGGCGCACTGCAGCAGCGATGCGGCGATCACCACCCGCATCAGCCCCGGGGTCTGGAATACCCGCATCGCCTTGCCAAGGCGCGGCCCGAACCCGGTCAGCGGCGCGCCGCTTGGCCGCGACACCGGGCGCAGCGGCAACAGGAAACTGCTGGCCAGCGCCAGTGCCACCCCTGCGGCCATCCACCCCCAGCCCGCCCAGGCGCCAAACCGCTCGATCAGGTGCCCCACCACCAGGCTCGCTCCCACAAAGGCCAGCGAGGCCAGCGCCCGCACCTGGGCATAGTGGATGCGGGGGACGGGCTCGGCCACCGCCATGGTCTCGGCATCGGCCAGCGGCAGCTGCGACTGGAACGCCACCCCGAACAGCACCCCGGCCACGATCACCAGCCACGGCGGTCCGGCCAGGGCATAGAGCACCACCAGCACCACACTGGCTGCGGCCAGGGCCTGCATCTGCACATGGGTGCCGGAATGGTCCTGCGACCAGGCGGCCAGCAGCGGCCCCGACAGCACACGGGTGAAGCTGATCAGGGCCAGAAGCAGGCCGATCTCGCCACCGCTGAGCCCTTTCTCCTGCGCCAGCCACACCGGCAGGAATGGCAGCACCGCCCCCATCGTCACGAACAGGACAATGAGGTGGGTGCCGACGCGCGCGACCGGGGCAAGGCTGGAGCCGGGAGGCATGCCCGCTCTGGTGAGCCGCGCCGTCGGGCGGGTCAATTCCTGATGTGGCCGGGCGGTGCCGGTCGGCAGCGGCGCGGCGTCATCACGCCACCTTCACCTTTGGAGCGCTGCTGCTTGCAGCAGCGCAAGCGGCGCGGAGCGACGCCCATTCGTTGGGCGCCTCGCCTTGAAGATCGTGGCGCTGGCGCGCCTGCGCAGCTGCAAGCAGCTGCGCTCCGGTGGTCTGCTGGCAGGCTGGCGGTGAAGGGTGAGAGGTCCTCCGCCCGCCCTTTTCCCCGGTGCACCCGCCGCTGCCAGCGTGGATCGCAGGCGTGCCGTCCGGTTTCAAGGACGCTTCGCGCCGCAAGCGGTGGCTTCGCCATCCTTGAGACCGGCCGTCCCGCCTGCATCCCCGCCGTCAGCGACGGGCGACACCGGGGAAAAGG
>JAIXTH010000096.1 GCA_027484265.1 Alphaproteobacteria bacterium | reverse complement strand
TGGCCCGCCTGCCAGCAGCCCGCAGGCCTGCGCTGGTGATCGGCTTTGCCGCCGAAACCCATGATGTGGTGCGCTATGCCACGGCCAAGCGCACGGCCAAGGGCGCGGACTGGATCGTGGCCAATGATGTCTCGGGCGACGTGATGGGGGGCGACTTCAACGAGGCGCTGCTGGTGACAGCCGGTGGCAGCGAGCCGTTCGCCCGGATGTCGAAGGCCGACTTGTCCACAGCGCTGGCGGCGCGAATCGCCGCACACTTCCAGCCCTGAACAACGGGGAATCAAACCGATGCTGAAGCCGCTTGCCAGTCTGATGCTCGGTCGCACCGAGGCCTCCAGCGAGATGGCGCCGCAGCCGCTGATCGCGGTGCGCCGTCTGCCGCATTTCGGCGACCTGCCATTGCCCGCCTATGAGACACCGCAGTCCGCCGGCATGGACCTGCGCGCCGCCGTCCCGGAGGGCGAGCCGGTCGACCTGCTGCCGGGGCGGCGGGCGCTGATCCCCACAGGTCTTGCGATCGCGCTGCCACCCGGTTTCGAGGCGCAGGTGCGGCCGCGTTCGGGCCTCGCCCTGAAGAACGGCATCACCTGCCTCAACAGCCCCGGCACCATCGACGCCGACTATCGTGGCGAGGTTGGCGTGATCCTGATCAATCACGGCTGGGAAGGCTTCCGCATCAGCCGGGGTGACCGGATTGCCCAGCTGGTGATCGCACCGGTGATCCAGGCGATCTGGATGGAGGCGGAAGAGCTGGACCAGACCGCGCGTGGCAGCGGCGGCTTCGGCTCAACCGGGGTTGGCTGACGGCGGCGTGGCTGCTGCCGCAGGCTCGCGCGGTGCCCGGCGCAGGCCCAGTTCCACGGCTTCGTCCTGAGTCAGCTGGATCAGGCTCTGCAGGCGGCAGTGAGTGCGGTCGTGACCGCCGACACCCGTGAATACGACCCGCGAGAACCGGTCGAACGAGCCGCCATTGGTGATCGGTACCATCCCGAAAGCGAACTCGGCATCGCGGATGCCAAAGCAGATCAGTTCACCCCGGTACCACTGACGGCCCGGACCCTCGACATAGAGAATGTCGTCGCCATCCTCCCGCTCGACCCGGAAGCCCCGGATGGAGCTGGGAAACGAGATACGCGCTTCGGGCCGGCCCTCGAAGCGCTCGGCATTGGTCTGGGCCTGGGGCGCGGCTGGTGCGGCAGGGGCCGGGTCGGCGAGCGCGGCGGCGCCGGACAGGACGGCCAGAGCCAGTCCGGAAAGCAGAGGCATGCGCATGGCGGTCTCCTTCTGGGCGGACAGAACAGGGCTGATCGATAGCACGCTTTACGCCGCAATGGCAGTGACTGGATTGCATCCTGTCGCAGATTTCATCCAGGCATCACGCGCAACTGCGCCTCGTTGATGGTCACCGCCTGTCCATCCAGCAGCACCCGGTCGCCCGCCACTGTGCAGGTGATCTCGCCGCCCCGTCCCGGGAAGGCCTGGAAACAGCGCAGGCGGTCCTGACCGAGCTTGTCGGCAAACAGCGGCGCCAGGATGCAATGCGCCGATCCGGTGGCCGGGTCCTCGGCTATGCCGCTACCCGGGGCGAAGAAGCGGCTGACCACGTCGAAGTCCGAGCCCGCGTCGGCGAGCGCCGCGCAGATCAGGTTGCCGCGCCGCCGGTCGCCGGCCATGCCGATTTCCTTGATGGCGGCGATATCGGGGGACAGGGCCCGCACGCTTGCCGCGTCTGGCAGGACTGCAACCAGGTAACCGGCTGCCCACACTTCCAGAGGCCTGATGCCGAGGGCGGCCTCCAGCCCTTCCGGGCAGTCGATCCGGCGGGGCGGGTCGGCCGGGAAGTCCATCCGATAGCCTGCCCCGACCCGCTCCACGATCAGCGGCCCCGACAGCGTATCGAACACCAGCTGCGGCGAGGTCTCCCCCAGCTCGGTCCAGAGTGCATGGGCCGCAGCCAGGGTGGCGTGGCCACACAGCGGCACCTCGAGCGCCGGGGTGAACCAGCGCAGCCGGTACCGCCCCGGCTCGCCGGTCGGTACCAGATAGGCGGTCTCGGCCTGGTTGTTCTCCTGCGCCAGCGCCTGCATCCAGCTGTCGGGCGGCCAGCCGGCCATGGGTTCGACGATACAGGCCTGGTTGCCCCGGAAGGGTGCTGTGGCGAAGGCGTCGATCAGGAACTGGCGCATCATCCTCAGGCCTTCTGGCTCTCGACCCAGCTGCCCAGCACCCGGCCCAGCACATCCAGCGGCATGGCGCCGTTCAGCAGCACGGCATCGTGGAAGCCCTTGAGGTCGAATCTGTCGCCCAGCGCAGCCTTGGCCCGCTCGCGTTCTTCCAGCAGGTCGATCTTCCCGACCATGTAGCAAGTGGCCTGGGCCGGCCACACGCAATAGCGCTCGATCTCGGTGACAATGCTGTCGCGCGTGTCGCCGGTGGCGCCGACCATATAGTCGACCGCCTGTTCCTTGGTCCAGCGCTTGGCGTGGAGCCCTGTGTCCACCACCAGACGCGCCGCCCGGAACGCCATGCTCTGCAGATAGCCCAGGCGTCCGGAAGGATCGTTCTCGTACATGCCGATCTCGTCCGCGAGCTGCTCGGCATAGAGCGCCCAGCCTTCGCCATAGCCCCCGAACCACAGCAGCTTTGAGCGGATATAGGGCAGGCCTTCGGCTTCCTGGGCCAGGGCGATCTGCAGGTGGTGACCGGGCGAGGCCTCGTGATAGGTCAGCGTCGGCAGCGACCATTTCGGCCAGGCGGCGGTGTCGCGCAGATTGATATAATAGGCGCCGGGACGCGAGCCGTCCGGTGCGGGCGACTGGTAATAGCCGCCGGGCGCACCGGCTTCGGTATAGGCCGGGATCCGCTTCACCTCGACAGCTGCCTTGGGCAGCGTTCCGAAGACGTCAGGCAGACGGGTGGACAGTTCGGCCATCTGCTTGTTGAGGTCGCCCAGAAGCTGGTCGCGACCGGCATCGGTGTTGGGATACAGATATTGCGGCTGGCGGCCCAAGGCCGACATGCGCTCGCCCACCGTGCCCGTGGTCAGCCCCAGGGCCTTCAGGCCGGTGTCCATCTCGGCCTGCAGTCTGGCCACCATGTCGAGACCCAGCTGGTGCACGTCGTCGGGGGTCTTGCCGGTCGTGGTCCAGAAGGCCAGGGCTGCGGCATAATACTCGTCGCCGCGCGGCAGCTTCCAGACCCCGGCATCGGTGGTGGCCTTGGGCCGCTCGGCTTCCATGGCGGCGATCAGGGCCTGATAGGCGGGCAGCACCTTCTCGCTGACAATCCGGGTCGCGGATGCCTTGAGCGGCTCCACCGCCAGACTGGCCTCGCCAGCCTTGCGCACGAGACCCTGCACCAGAACCGTCTCGTCGGCTTTCAGGCCCGCAAATGCCCGAAGCTGGGTGAGGGCGGTGTCCAGGATGAAGACTGGCGGTCGGGCGCCCTTGGCGGAATCGGCCACGAACCGTGCGGTTTCGTCCTGCATCTGGCCGGCAAAGGCCTCCAGCCGCGCCAGCCAGGCGTCCGCACCCGCCTGATCCTCCACCGGGTGCTGCGAATCCAGGAAGTCCGGCAGGCCGGTATAGGCACCGGTCAGCTGGCTGACGACATAGGGGTTGGGAGAGCTGAAGGCGGCATCGCCATAGCCGAACGGCGCGGCGGCATGGGAATAGCGCGCCGCCGACAGCACCACATCGCGCGAGATTGCATCCGCCTCCGACAGGCCATTGGCCGACAGCCGCTCGAGGTCGCGGATCCAGCCGCCCACCATCTCGTTGTCGCGGGCTGCCGCCTCGGCCGATCGGTCCGACAGCCGGCTCATATAGGGCCCGCCGGCCATCTGCTCGGGCACCACGAGGCTGGTCGCGGTTTCCGGCGAGGCCTTCAGGATGTCGGTGGTGATCCTGTCGAGCAGGGTCTTGAGGGCAACCGTTGCCCCGGCTCCACCATCCCCACACGCTCCCGCCATGCCCAGGCTGCCAAGGGCAGCGGCCCCGAGAAGAGCGGAACGGCGGGTGATGGGCTGCATGGTGGCCTCCAGGAGAAAGTTCGCGGTCACCAATCCGTTACCGGCCCGCGCGGGTCAAGTGGACTGCCTCATCCGGCGGGCTGGCCTTGCGCGCCTCGGCCCGATGCTGGCAGGACGCGTGCCATGGAAGCGCTCTGGGTATCGACCATCGCTGTGGCCATCGCCGAGATCGGCGACAAGACACAGCTCCTCGCCATCATCCTGGCGGTGCGGTACCGCGCGCCGGTTCCGATCATCCTGGGCATCCTGGTGGCTACACTCGCCAACCATGCGCTGGCAGCGCTGGTGGGCGCCTCTGTGTCTGCGTGGCTGCAAGGACCGGTGTTCCAGGGGCTGATCGGTGCCGGGTTCCTGGCGATGGCGGTCTGGGCCCTCGTTCCCGACAAGGATGACGAGGCCGCCGCCAGGCACCGGGGCGGCGTGTTTGTGACCACGCTCATCGCCTTCTTCCTGGTGGAGATTGGCGACAAGACGCAGGTGGCGACCGCACTGCTGGCGGCCCGGTTCCAGGATCTCGTGCTGGTGACCATCGGAACCACGCTCGGCATGATGCTGGCCAATGTTCCGGCGGTGCTTCTGGGGGAGGCAGCGACCAAGGTTGTGCCGCTGGCGGTGGTGCGGATGGTCGCCGCCGGGATCATGGCACTGATCGGCCTGTGGGCGCTGGCAGCGGCGTTCGGCTGGGTGCCTGGCCTGCCCGGGGCGTGAAGAACCTGACCAACGTTTAATGCCCTGCCCCTGTTCCGCCCCAATCGTGCCCAAGCAGCAACACATGGCGACCCGATACAACCTGTGTCGACCGGGCGGCGCTGCCTTCTCCGGTTTCTCGACAGCCCCCCCAGCCCCCCGGGGTTTGCGGTTAGCTGGCCCGGTCGACGACGACATTCATGGGCAACCATGTGTCTCGACATCCACTCCCGTAGACGCTTCACTCCCCCGCAAAACGCGGGGGAGTGTCGTTTCATGTCTGCAGCAACGGGAACAGGTCGTCTGGCGGGGCGCGCCGCCATCATTACAGGAGCCGCTTCGGGGATCGGCCTGGCCAGCGCACGGCTGTTCGCCGCTGAGGGCGCACGCGTGTTGGCGGTGGATCTGCCTGGAAGCCGTCTGACAGAAGCCTTTGCCGGCACCGGGACGGCCACACTCGGTCTGTCAGTGGCCGATACCGATGCGCCCGAGCGGATCGTGGAGGCGGCCCTTGCCGCGCTCGGCGGGATCGACATTCTGTTCAACAATGCCGGGGTCGCCTCGGCCATTCCTGTAGCCGACCTGGCGGACGAGGAGTGGGACCGCGTGGTGGACATCAATCTGCGCGCCGCCTTCCGGGTCACCCGGGCGGCCATTCCACATCTCGTTGCCAGTTCCTGCGGGCGGGTGATCAACACCGCCTCGGTGATGGCGCAGGGCACAGACTATGGGCTCGCGGCCTATTGCGCCGCCAAGGCCGGACTGGAAGGCCTGACCCGCACGCTGGCGCTGGAGCTGGGCAAGCACGGGGTGACTGCCAACTGCATCCTGCCCGGCGCGATCCGCACCGGCATGACCGGCGGCCTGTGGGATGCGCGGCCCGACATCGCTGCGGTCTGGGCCAAGAAGAGCGTGCTGCGCCGGCTGGGCGAGCCAGACGATATCGCCCGCGCCGCCCTTTTCCTCGCCGGCGATGACAGCGGCTTTGTCACTGGCCAGAGCCTGGCAGTGGACGGGGGGTTGCGGCTGCGGATCTAGGCGGCGCGCCGCGCCAGGGCGCAAAGGCCAGTTTCCGATTGATCAGTGCTTCATCTGGGTCCACTCTGCGGACGGGATTTCTGCGGCAACAGCAGGAACCGACGGGGAGGGACTGGCATGATTGCGTCGATACTGGCGGGGAAGGGCACGGCGGTTGTCTCCATCTCGCCTGAAACCACACTGACCGAAGCAGCCCGGCTGCTGACCGAGCGGCGCATTGGCGCGGTAGCGGTGGTCGATCCGGTTGGTGCGCTGGCGGGGATCTTGTCGGAGCGTGACATTGTACGTGCAGTGGCGGCCCAGGGAGCGGCAGCGCTCACAGCGCCGGCCAGCTCGGCAATGACGGCCAAGGTGGTGACGGCCGAACCCGGCGACCGAATCGATGCAGCACTTGCCCGCATGACGGACCGCAGGATCCGGCATCTGCCCGTGGTGCAGGACGGCCGGCTGGTGGGCTTTGTCTCGATCGGCGACCTGGTGAAGGCACAGATCGACATGGCGCTGGCGGAGGCCGATGCTATGCGCGCCTATATCGCGACGGGCTGATTGATCCTCGAACAGATGATCGGGCCAGGGTGACGCGCCCTTTGCTGCGGCTGGCAGAGATGGTCTGCAGCGCGCTGCAGTGCTTGTGCAGCCACCTGTCGGGCAGTGTAATGTGAGCCGGGCAGGATGGAATCGCGTGATTCGAGCGGGAATCGGCAGATTCTTCTACGATACTGGCGAGGCTTGCATTTTTGCTGCGGCGCCCTGCGTCAAGAGTCTGCAGCCGTGCTGCACAAAGGCGCTTGCGCCCAAAAATCCTCCCGACTAGAAGCCCGGCCCACGGAGACGCCGCCGGGCGCCACGCCCTCCCGAAAGGGGGAGCAGGGAGCCCGGCAGGACCGGAAGCGAAGCGCGGTTTTCCTCGGAAAACAGACCACTGCAACGGCCCTGCAAAAACGCGGTTGACTTCGGAAAGGCGGATCGCTAGATACGCCGCTCTCTTGAAAGAGCCTGGGTCGCCGGACGAAACGTCCTGAACGTTTCGTGCAGCGATTTGCGCGCTCCGAAAAGGGTAGGAGGCCTCGGTCTCCAAGCTGTTTGACATCGTGGTTCGAGGAAAGGGAAACGCAGGCGGCGGCGTCCGTAACGACACTGACCGATGCGTTTTCTGGACACAATAACAGTCAACCGGTTCGCCGGTTGCATTGTGACGGTGTCCCGTCAACATAAGCGCACAACAACGCAAGTATCGCAGAGTGGCACTGGAAACAGTGCCTTGTCAGTGGATCAACTCAACTTGAGAGTTTGATCCTGGCTCAGAGCGAACGCTGGCGGCAGGCTTAACACATGCAAGTCGAGCGCCGTAGCAATACGGAGCGGCAGACGGGTGAGTAACGCGTGGGAACGTGCCCTTCAGTTCGGAATATTCCCGGGAAACTGGGAGCAATACCGAATACGCCCCAAGGGGGAAAGATTTATCGCTGAAGGAGCGGCCCGCGTCAGATTAGGTAGTTGGTGGGGTAAAGGCCTACCAAGCCTACGATCTGTAGCTGGTCTGAGAGGATGATCAGCCACACTGGGACTGAGACACGGCCCAGACTCC
>JAIXTH010000220.1 GCA_027484265.1 Alphaproteobacteria bacterium | reverse complement strand
CTTTTTCACATGGTCCTGCAACAGCTTGACCATCAGCGCATCGCCCGTGTGCCCCGGTGCCAGCACCACATGCGCCTGCACGATCTGGCCCCGCTCCTCATCCGCCAGCCCGACGACCGCACATTCCAGCACCGCCGGATGCGACAGCAGCGCCGCCTCCACCTCGGGCCCCGCGATGTTGTAGCCCGCCGACAGGATCATGTCGTCGGTTCGCGCGGCAAAGTGGAAATAGCCCTCCTCGTCCTGCCAGAACGCATCCCCCGTCAGGTTCCAGCCCTCGCGCACATAGGCCCCCTGCCGCTTGTCGGCCAGGTAGCGGCACCCTGTCGGCCCCAGCACCGCCAGCCGCCCGACCTCACCCCTCGGCCTTTCCCGCATCTCGTCATCGACGATCCGCGCCTCATAGCCCGTCACCGGCTTGCCCGTGCAGCCCGGCCGATGATCGTCGAACCTGTTCGAGATGAAGATATGCAGCATTTCCGTCGCACCGATCCCGTCCAGCATCGGCTTGCCGGTCTTCGCGCGCCACTCCTCGTAGACCGGCGCGGGCAAAGTCTCACCCGCCGACACAGCCGCGCGAAGCGAAGACAGGTCCGCCCCTTCGTCCATCGCCTTCAGCATCACCCGGTAAGCCGTGGGCGCGGTGAAACAGATCGTCGCCCGGTGTTCTTCGATCATCGCCACCATGTTCGGCGGCGAGGCCTGCTCCAGCAGCGCCGCTGCCGCCCCAAAGCGCAGGGGAAACACCGCAAGCCCGCCCAACCCGAAGGTGAACGCCAAGGGAGGGCTGCCGATGAACACATCCTCCGGCGTCACCCCCAACACTTCGCGCGCATAGCCGTCCGCGATGATCAGCAGGTCGCGGTGGAAATGCATCGTCGCCTTCGGCTCGCCCGTCGTGCCCGAGGTGAATCCCAGCAGCGCCACATCGTCCCGCCCGGTCGGCACCGGCTCGAACCGCACCGGCTTTTTCAGCGCGCAGCGGTCCAGTTCGGCATCGTGGTTCGCCGTGCCGTCAAACCCGACCACCGTCTTCAGGAACCGGCTGCCCCGTTCGCAGAGGATCAGCTCTTCCATCAGCCGGGTGTCGCACAGCGCATGAGTGATCTCGGCCTTGTCGACGATCTTGGTCAGTTCGCCCGCCCGTAGCATCGGCATGGTGTTGACCACCACCGCCCCGGCCTTGGTCGCGGCCAGCCAGCAGGCCACCATCGCCGGGGTATTGGCGGATCGGATCAGGACACGATTGCCGGGCTTCACGCCGAAATCCCGCACCAAGGCCCCGGCGATGCGGTTGGTCCAGTCCGTCAACTCCTTGTAGGTGCGCGACCGGCCGTTGCCGATCAGGGCGGTGTGGTCGCCGAAGCCGCGTTCCACCATCCGGTCGGTCAGTTCGACGGCGGCGTTCAGCCAATCTGGGTAGTCGAAGCCCGCCAGATCAAGCGCGGGCCATTGTTCGGTCGGCGGCAGACGGTCGCGGGCGAAGGGGTCGGTATGGCCGGTCGGTCCGAGTGTCATGGGGTCTCCTCCGTTGGATGCCCCCCGGTTGGGTCCGGGTAGGACGGGGCCTTGGCCCCTTGGGATGGGGTCAAAGCGCGGTGCGGACGCGCCAGAGTTCGGGGAAAAGCTCCACCTCCAGCATCCGCTTGAGGTAGCTGATCCCCGCCGTGCCACCGGTGCCGCGCTTGAAGCCGATCACCCGTTCGACGGTGGTGACGTGGTTGAAGCGCCAGCGGCGGAAGTAATCCTCGAAATCCACCAGCTTTTCGGCCAGATCATAGGCCTCCCACCATGCCTGCGGGTCGCGGTAGACCACTTCCCAGACCGCCATGACGCCCTCATCGGCCTGCCACGGCTGCGAGACGTCGCGCGACAGGATGGCGGGCGGCACGGGCAGGCCCATGCGGGACAGACGGCGCAAAACCTCGTCATAAAGGCTCGGCCGGGCGAGTTCGGCCAGAAGTCGGTCGGTCAGGTCGGGGCGGTGGGCATGGGGCTTCAGCATCGCCGCGTTGCGGTTGCCCGCCGCGTATTCGATCAGCCGGTATTGCCACGACTGAAAGCCGGAGCTTTGGCCCAGATCGTCGCGGAACTGCGTGTATTCCGACGGCGTCATGGTGCGCAGCACGTCCCACGCCGAGTTGAGCTGTTCCATGATCCGGGCGACGCGGGCCAGCATCTTCGACGCCTCTGCCCCGTGATCTGCCGCGATGGCGCGGCGGGCGGCATCGAGTTCGTAAAGCGCCAGCTTCATCCAGAGTTCAGAGGTCTGATGCTGGATGATGAACAGCATCTCGTCATGGGCCGAGGATCGGGGATGCTGCGCGTTCAGGATCTGGTCGGTGGAAAGGTAGTCGCCATAGGACATGCGCGCGCCGAAATCGGTCACGGCGCCGTCGGGCTGATGGTCTTGGGTCATGATGCTCACTCACGCTGAAGGAAAGGGTTCAGGCGGTGGGCATCTCCTTGCAGCTTCGGACGCAAAGCGTGCCGATCTTGCGCCAAATGGCGATCCAGCCCGCCTGACGGCAGACGGGGGGGAGTGTCCCGCGTGTCTGGACCCTGCGCGATGGCATGGCGTTTCCCGGTCTGGACGCCCCGAAACGGGCGGCGCGCTGTCAGCCTAACGCGGTCTGGCGCGCGGGTCACCTGCTTCGTTGGACCGCGTGCATTGCCCATATCCAAGCGGAATGATTGACGCACC
The DNA here is from genome assembly GCA_027484265.1 of Alphaproteobacteria bacterium. GTDB lineage: Bacteria > Pseudomonadota > Alphaproteobacteria > Caulobacterales > Aquidulcibacteraceae > JAIXTH01. The sequence continues at coordinate 2,055 of JAIXTH010000220.1, read as the reverse complement.
TCAATCCCATGCGATAGTCGGACAGGAGGGTTTCGGAGGACAGGGTGAGGCCGACAGTCATCGACATCGCACGCGAGGCCGGGGTTTCGCTGGCCACGGTGGACCGCGTTCTGAACGCCCGTCCCGGCGTGCGCGACAAGACCATCCGCGCCGTGAACGAAGCGATTGACCGGCTGGGCTATGTGCGCGACCTGACGGCGGCGAACCTTGCCCGAAGCCGCAGCTACCGCATGGCCGTGATGCTGCCGGATACGGAAAGCCAGTTTATACAGACACTTGCGGCAGAATTGACGCGGGCCGGTTCCCTTGCCGCCGCCTCGCGGGTGGAGGTGTCGGTCCACCGCTTTCCAGCCGAGGACCCGCACGCACTGGCCGCGATGCTGTCCGCTTTGCCCGAGGCGGAGGTATCTGGCGTGGCGCTGATGGCACCGGAAACCCCGGTGCTGCGCGATGCGATCCGGGGATTGCGGGCGCGCGGCCTGCCGGTGGTGGCGCTGGTGTCCGACTTGCCCAATACCGAGCGCGACCACTTCATCGGCATCGACAACCGCGCGGCGGGGCGGACGGCGGGCGTTCTGATGGGCCGCTATCTGGGCCGCGACCCGGCGCAGGTCCTCGTTCTGGGCGAATCACTCCTGGCGCGGGACACGATTGAACGACGGCGCGGCTTTGACGAGGTGATGCTGCGCGACTTCCCTCAGGTCGAGGCGCTGCAGACGCTGGAAACGCACGGCTCCGCCACCACCCTGCGGCAGGTTGTGACCGAAATGCTGGTCAATGCCCCCGCCGTGCGCGGCATCTACAGCCTGGGTGGCGGCTACCGGGCTTTGACGCAAACGCTTGATGAACTTGGGCTTTCTGGCAAGTTGGTGGTGATCGGGCATGAACTGACGCCCCATGCGCGGGCCGCGCTCGAATCGGGCGCGTTGACCGCTGTGATCATGCAGAACATTGGCCATCTGGCGCGCAGCACACTGCGGGTCCTTCGCGCCAAGGCCGACCGCGCCGTGATCGATGCGGGTCAGGAACAGATCCGGATCGAGATCGTTTTGCGCGAAAACCTGCCGCTGTCGGCCTGACTCCCCTGCCCTTTCCCGGCCCAAATCGCTTTGGTTTCTTGGGTCGGACCGTTCTGATGTACGTGCATCATTTTTGCTTTACAGGTGAGGAGCGGCTTCCTATCGTGGCCGCAATGCAAGAAGGCCCGGTTTCGCACGGGTCCACCATTTCAGAAGAAAACGGGAGGACTACATGAAAGCCAGATACCTTGCCGCTTCGGCGGCGCTTGCCCTTTGCGCGGGGACTGCTGCGCAAGCCGACGAACTGACGCTGTGCTGGGCCGCATGGGACCCGGCCAACGCGCTGGTCGAACTCTCGAAGGATTTCGAGGCGCAAAGCGGCACGAAGATGAATTTCGAATTCGTGCCGTGGCCCAACTTTGCTGACCGCATGCTGAACGAACTGAACTCGGGCGGGAAGCTTTGCGACCTCTTGATCGGGGACAGCCAGTGGATGGGCGGCGCGGCCGAGAACGGCTGGTATGTCAAGCTGAACGAGTTCTTCGACAAGGAAGGCATCAGCATGGACGACTTCGCCCCGGCGACCGTCTATGCCTATTCGACCTGGCCGAAGGGGACGCCCAACTACTACGCCCTGCCCGCCATGGGCGACGCGAACGGCTGGTTCTACCGCAAGGACTGGTTCGCGCGGCCCGAGATTCAGGCGGCCTTCAAAGAGAAGTATGGCCGCGATCTGGCAGAGCCCAAGACCCAGAAGGAACTGCTGGAAATCGCCCAGTTCTTCCAAGGGCGTGAGATCGACGGAAAGACCGTCTACGGCGCGTCCATCTTCACCGAGCGCGGGTCCGAAGGCATCACCATGGGTGCCACGGGCGCGCTGTATGCTTGGGGCTTCAAGTATGAGAACACGCCCGGCAAGTACGACATGGAAGGCGCGGTGAACTCTCCCGCCGCGGTCGAGGCGTTGGAGTTCTACAAGGACCTCTACAAGACCGCGACGCCCCCCGGCTATGACAACGCCTATATGGAACAGTCG
>JAIXTH010000273.1 GCA_027484265.1 Alphaproteobacteria bacterium | reverse complement strand
GGGGTAAGGGCGCGCGCCTGCACGCGCGATCTGTCATGACATCAACCCCGATTTCTGTTAGGGTCTGAACATGTCGACGCACCCTCGCATTCCCGAGATCATCTCCGATCCGGAGATTCTGAGCGGTGTCCCGTGTTTTTCCGGCACCCGGATCGCTGTTTCATTGGTTCTGGACTGGATGGCTACAGGGTGGGATCAAGCCAAGGTCCTGAAGGAATACCCGCAGCTGACGCCCGATGACATCTCGGCTGGTCTGCGGTACGCGTCCGGTCGCCTCACCGGTACGACAGTCGCAGCTGAGTGAAATAAGGCCGTGAGCGTTCAGCAGCTGCGCCTGTTGCTGGACGAAAACATTCCCAGTGGACTAGCGGCAAGACTGAGCCATTGCGGGCATGATTGCCTGCACATGGGGCTTGTCGACCCCGGCGCCACTGACGTGGCGGTCGTTGCTCACGCCGCACGTCTGCACCGCATCCTGTTGACTCTGGACCGCGGATTGCCCGTCCAGGCAAAGCCTCCGTTCCCACCGGCCATTTTGGTTTGTGATGCTGCCGGACTGCAGGACCTGCCGACGATTTTATCGGACTTGCCGGTTCGCGACGGCGGTACGCTGCTCATCTACCGGAACGGGGTTCTGCGGCAGGGTGCCTTGGTGCGGTTGCTGGACAGACAGCGCGAGTGAAATCCATGACCGGGCAGAAACAGGGTGGGCCGAAGCAGCGCCGCTCCGCGTCGCTTGCGCTTCTGCAAGCAGAAGCGCTCCATCCGGTTACAGCGGCACCGGGAAGTACACCCCTTCCACAAAGCCGTTGGCGCCGCAGTAGGGCCGTGCCGGCCCGGCCGCCGGTTGGGTCTCGGTCACACGCAGGAGCTGGCCCTCGCGGCGCACCGTGATCCGCCATCCGTTGGCGATGAAGGCCGCCTGCTGGGCCATGCCGGTACCGGTCAGGGCAGCCTGACCGCTGGCCTCGCACAGCCAGCGGGCATTGCCCGGCGCCGCCGCACTGACGGCCACCGCGACCCGGCCGCTGCCAGCCGAGCGGATCACGACCTCGCCTGCGGCCGACTGCCAGCGCCCGATCAGGCCCGGACCGGGGGGCGGGGTCATCTGGCCCAGCGTGTTGCTGCGCGACACCATGTAGGGCAGCAGGGTCTGGAGCACCGCGACCCGGTCGTTGGTGTTGCGGGGCAGGGAAGCTGCCCGCCCTGCATTGAACCAGCGCTGGTCCTTCTGCAGTTCGGTCCTGGCTGCAGTATCGAAGCGGCGCAGGGCAGCGGCATAGGCATCGGCCACGGCCCGGTCGGCCGCGGCGAGGCGCGGATCGGCGCAGATCAGCCGCTCGACCGCGCTGCCAGCCTGCCTGCAGTCGAAAGACGGCTGCACCCCGCCCTGGCCGGCCACAGGACCCGCCACACCCAGGGTGAGGGCGCCGCATGCAATCGCAACAAGACTGGCTGAAATCCATGCACGCATAAGGGTCTCCTGAGACAGCACCGGGTCAGCAGGGGACCGACCGCGCCGCTGAAATAGCAGATGCGGCCAGCGGCGCCATCTCCTAAGTTCGGGTCATGGCTGGATTTCTCGACCGCTGGGCCACGGGCCTGAGGGCCTATGTGCTGGCAGGGCTGCTGCTGGTGGCCTGCGCCCTGCCTGGGCTGGCGGGGCTGCAGCCGCTGGACCGCGACGAGAGCCGGTTCGCCCAGGCCACCGCCCAGATGTTCGAGAGCGGCGACTTTGTCCGCATCAGCTTCCAGGACGAGGCGCGCAACAAGAAGCCGGTGGGGATCCACTGGATGCAGGCGGTGCCGGTGGCCCTCACCGGCGGCCCCGAGGCCCGGGTGATCCAGGTCTATCGCCTGCCCAGCCTGCTGGGCGCTCTCCTCGCCGCCTTCAGCGTGATCTGGATCGGGCGCAGGCTGTTCTCGCCCCGGGTGGGGCTGGTGGCGGGCCTGGCGTTCGGTGCCAGCCTCCTGCTGTCCACCGAGGCGGGCATTGCCAAGACTGATGCGATGCTGACCGGTCTGATTGCCCTGGCCTATGCGGGTCTTGCGGCGCTGCGGCATCCTGCGGGACTGACCCGGTATGGCGCCGCGGTGTTCTGGGTGGCGCTGGCGATGGCGGTGCTGGTGAAGGGGCCGGTGGCGGTGCTGGTGATCGCGCCCTCCCTGATCCTGCTGGCGGTGTGGGAGCGCGATCCGGTCTGGATGAAGCCGCTGCTCGACTGGCGCTGGCTGGGTCTGGCGGCCCTGATCGCGGTGCCGTGGCATGTGGCGATCTGGATTGCCACAGATGGCCGCTTCTTCGTGGATGCCATCGGCCAGGACCTCGCGCCCAAGGTGGCAGGCGCCCACGAGAATGACCCGATCCCGCCCGGCGCGCATCTGTTGTTCTCGCTGATCAATCTGTGGCCGGCAGGCCTGCTGGCAGGCCCGGCGGTGTGGGCAGCCTGGCACTGGCGGCGCGATCCGCGGGGCCGGTTCCTGGTAGCGTGGCTGGTGCCGGGATGGCTGGTGTTCGAGGCGGCTCCGGCCAAGCTTTTGCACTACACGCTGCCGGTGATGGGCGCACTGATCCTGCTGGGCGCGGCAGGCCTCGCCGCCGGTGCCTGGCGGAACCGCTGGGCCAAGTGGGGCGGGCTGGCCTGGGCACTGCTCGGCACGCTGCTGGTGGCAGCGCTGCCGCTGGCAGTGGCCGAAGGGCTGGAGGGACCGGCGGTGCCGCTGGCCGCAGCGCTGGCGGGGGCGGTGCTGCTGGTCGGGCTGGCGGGGATTGTGGCGGCCGCTGCCAACCGGGCGCTGCTGGCCGGTTCGATGCTGGCGCTGGCAGCTGTTGGCGCCAGTGTGGGGCTCAAGGGGCTGTTCGTGCCATCCATCGACCAGCTGGACCTGTCGCGCCGCATCTCGCACGAGCTGGTGCTGGCGGGCCTGCACCCGCGCCTGTCACCCGGGCAGCCCGGGCCGCTGGTGGGCGTCGGCTATCAGGAGCCCAGCCTGATCTTCCTGACCCGCTCGGATTCGCAGCTGGCGGCACGGGGGCTGGCGGTGGCCGCAGCCACGCCGGGAGCCGGGGCGCTGGTGGCGCGGGGCGAGGTGGCGGCCTTCGAAGCCGGGCTTGCAGCCCGCGGCCTCACGGTCAGCTGGCAGCCAGGGCAGCTGGCTGGGCTGAACTATTCCAAGGGCGACCCGGTGGAGCTGCTGATCGGACGGATCGGGCCGGCCGGCCAGGCGCCAGGTCAGCCAGCCGCCCAGCCAACCACTCAGCCGGCCATTGCGCCAGCGGCCCTGCCGGCGGACGACGGCGGGTTCTGATCTGTTGCCGGCTCCGGCTGCTCCAGTGCCGCCAGCCAGTCGAACAGCGCCTGCGGCGGCACCGGCTTGGCCAGATAGGCATCGGCGCCTGCGGCCAGACCCGCCTCGATGTCGGCGGGCGCCGCATCGGCGCTCAGCATCAGGATCGGTGTGTGCGCATTGGGACCCGTGCCGGCGCGCAGGGCCCGGGCCACGTCGTGCCCGTCCAGCCGTGGCATCCGCCCGTCCAGAATGATCGCATCGAATCCCTGCAGCCCGGCGATCTCCAGCGCCTCAGCGCCGTCCACCGCCTGCACGGCCTCCACCCCCACGATATCGAGATAGCGACACAGGATCTGCAGGCTGGCCGGATTGTCCTCGGCGACCAGAACCCGCAAGGCCGTGCCGGTGGCCCGAACGGCAGGGGCTGCCCGTGCCGGAGGCGCCGCCTGCCGGGACAGTGTGGCCAGAAGGGGTGCGTCTGATGGCCCGGCCGACTGCGGTGCGGGTGCCGCCGCCATCGGCAGCTGTACCTGGAACAGGCAGCCTGCCCCCGGGCGGGTTTCCAGCGTGATGGTCCCGCCCATCCGTGCCGCCAGGCCCCGCGCGATCGACAGACCCAGGCCCGAGCCGCCATGGCGCGAAGCCGTGCCGGATGAGCCCTGGCTGAAGGGCTGGAACAGGCGCGCCGCCGCCTGGGCATCAAGCCCCGCACCGGTGTCGCGCACGGCGATGGTCACAATGCCGTCGCGGCGGCTGGCGGAGACGGTCACGCCTCCGGCGTCGGTGAATTTCACGGCATTCGAGATCAGGTTCGACAGGATCTGCTGCAGCCGGTGGGCATCTCCATCCAGACCCTCGGGCAGCGTCGGATCGATCTCGAAGGTCAGGGCAAGGCCCCGGGCCTGTGCCCGCGGCAGCCACAGCGACCGTATCTGCGCGAAGAACGGACCGGTCGCAAACGGGCGGGGATCAAAGTCGATCCGGCCGGCGGCAATGCGGGCAAGGTCCAGCAGGTCATCCAGGTGACGCACCAGGCTGCCGGAGGCAGTCCGCAGGCTCTCGAGCAGGTCAGTGTCGGCATCCGGGGGTGCCTGCCGTGCCATCAGGTCGGCGGCGCCGACAATGGCGTTCATCGGGGTGCGCAGCTCGTGGCTGGCCGTGGCCAGGAACCGGTCCTTGGCTTCAGCCGCGATCTGCGCGGCATAGGCGGCCTCAGCCAGGCGGCGCAGCTGCGCGCTGTGGCGGCGGGCGGTGATCAGGAACTGCGTGCCCACGGCCAGCCAGCTGACCGTCACCATCGCCGCCTCCACTGCCGTGACCTCCAGATGCCGGTCCGCAGCGGCCCAGGTCGAGCCGATCACCAGCACGCCATACAGGAGCAGGTTGCCCGACAGGACCTGCGGTACGGTACAGGCGCGGATCGCCACCGCCGCCATCGAACCAAGGCCCAGCGCCACGCCGCTGGCCTGCAGCGCAATCTCGCTGCTGGTCATCGCGACCGGGATGCCGATCCCGTACGCGGCCACAGACGCCAGCTGGATCCGCCGGAACCACGTCTGTTCCCAGGCCGACGCGCGCCCGCCTGCGATCCGCCGGCACAGCAGCGCTTCGGGCACCTGGGCCGCCAGCACCAGCACCAGCCAGCCGGTCAGCTCCATCTGGCGGTCGCCAGCCACCCAGGCCATCATGGTCAGAAGAGCGGCAAACAGCAGCCGCTGCCCGAACGACCGGGCGCGATCATCGGCATAGTCGCGCAGACAGCTCTCGCGATAGCCGGTCTCGAAGTCCGTGTGATCTTTGGGTTGCATTTGCCACCGGGAACTCATCCTTTCGTAGCTTATTCCGACAAGGTTTCCATTGGATGAACGGTGTTCGCAACCCTGCCCGTGTCAGCGCCCCCTGTTGCGCCGGGCGACAGTCATTGCCAGATGGACACCGAGACGTCAGGCGCGCAGGTGCGGCGCCCGGCGCGGGACGTCAGTCCCCATGATACTGGTGCCTTCACGGGAGCGGCAGATGATCCGGATGGATGAGGAAGACGAAACCAAGGCCAAGTCGCCGCAGCCCGATATCGTGGAGAAGGCGCTGTTCTCGGCCCGCACGATCCTGCTGACCGGTGGCATCGACGACCGCCAGGCCCGCGGCGTGTGCGAGCGGCTGCTGGCACTGTCTGCTGAAAGCAACGATCCGATCCTGCTGATCGTGTCCTCGCCGGGCGGTCACGTGGAAAGCGGCGACATGATCCACGACATGATCAAGTTCGTGTCGGCTCCGGTGAACATCCTGGGCACGGGCTGGGTCGCTTCGGCCGGCGCGCTGATCTACTGCGCGGCCCCGCGCGAGCGGCGCTTCTGCCTGCCCAACACCCGCTTCCTGCTGCACGAGCCGCGTGGCGGCGTGGGCGGCATGGCCTCGGATGTCGAGATCCAGGCCCGCGAGATCATCCGCATGCGCGAGCGTCTGAACAAGATTTTCGCCGAAGCTACCGGCCAGACCCTCGACCGGATCAAGGCCGACACCGACCGCGACTATTGGATGTCGTCAGGCGAGGCTGTCGAGTATGGTCTGGTGGGCAAGATCGTCACCAGCCGCGCCGAAGTGGCCTGATCGCCCCAACCTGCCACGGCGCTGGGCCCGGCCCGGCGCCGGGCCTGTCAGGACCGGACCCGGCAGCTAGATCAGCCGGGGCATGACAGTCCTGACCTCCTTGACCGATGGATACCGCGCCGCCGTGTTCGGTGCCTCCGGTGGTATCGGTGCCGCTCTGGTGCGCCAGCTGGCAGACGATCCCCGCTGCGCCCGGATCCATGCCGGCAGCCGCCGGGCTGCTGCGCCATCCGGCAAGACAACACCCTTCACCTTCGACCTGACCGACGAGGCCAGCATCGCTGCGGCGGCAGCTGTGGCGGGGGCCGACGGGCCGCTGGATCTGGTGTTCGTGGCGACCGGGATCCTGCATGGCCAGGGCCTCAGCCCGGAGAAGACCCTGCGGACCCTCGATAGCGAAAGGCTGTTGGCCAGCTACCGGATCAATGCCGTGGGGCCTGCCCTGATTGCCAAGCACTGGCTGCCGCTCTTGGCGCGCGACCGGAAGGCGGTGTTTGCGGCGCTGTCGGCGCGCGTGGGATCGATCGGCGACAACCGGACTGGCGGCTGGCACGGCTACCGCGCCTCGAAGGCGGCCCTCAACCAGCTGATCCGCACCTGCGCGATCGAAGTGGCCCGCCGCAGCCCCCTCGCAGTCTGTGCTGCCCTGCATCCCGGCACGGTGGACACCGCGCTGTCGGAGCCGTTCCAGGGCAATGTGGCGCCCGGCAAGCTGTTCTCGCCGGACACCAGTGCGGGGCATCTGCTGCGCGTGATCGACGGCCTCGGGCCGGGCGACAGCGGCGGCCTGTTTGCCTGGGACGGCGCCGCGATCCCGTATTGATCCGACAGGTGATCATCGGGTATTTTCCATAGATTCGCTCTATGCAGAACCTGTGTTCTTTCGATTGGACTTGCCGGGACCCCGTCACCATCTCGCCCGCCGTCCGGCCCTCCTCCCGAGTTCCCGTGCCGGCTTGCAATAAGAGGACAATCCCATGCTGACCGTTGGCGATACCCTGCCCGCATTCACCGTGACCGGCGTGAAGCCCGGCTTCACCAAGCACGAACAGAACGGCGAAAGCGCCTTCTTCGACATCACCGAAGCCTCGTTCCAGGGCAAGTGGAAGGTGATCTTCTTCTATCCGAAGGACTTCACCTTCGTGTGCCCGACCGAAATCGTCGAGTTCGACAGGCTGGTGGGCGAATTCGCCGATCGCGACGCCGTGGTCCTGGGTGGCTCGGGCGACAACGAGTTCGTCAAGCTGGCGTGGCGCCGTGAGCATGCCGATCTGGCGAACCTCAAGCAGTATGCGTTCGCTGACACCAACGGCTCGCTGATCGACGGCCTCGGCGTACGCGACAAGGGCGCGGGCGTGGCCCTGCGCGCCACCTTCCTGGTCGACCCGCACAATGTGATCCAGCATGTGTCGGTGAACAACCTGAACGTCGGCCGCAATCCGCAGGAAATCCTGCGCCTGCTGGACGGCTTCCAGACCGACGAGCTGTGCCCCTGCAACCGCGCCGTCGGCGGTGACGTGATCCAGCTGGCTGCCTGAAAGGCTGCCCGGTCACCTGGCCAGGCGACCGATTGAGGCCGCGCGGTGTGATGCCGCGCAGCCCGCTCCGGAGGCCCTTGCCCCTGTCGAGGGCCTCCACCTTCCGCTGGGCACCCCATGCTGTCTGACCTGACAGCATGGGGCCTGCCGCCGGTGCCCCATCCCTTTCCACCGATCACGTGCCCGCAAGCTGTCACTGCACCAGTGGCAGGCCTGACGTGGCCTGGAGTGAAACATGACCGAGTTCACCTCGCTGGAGGCGCTGCGCGCCGCCATCCCCGACTATGCCAAGGATATCCGCCTCACCCTCGGCTCGCTGGCCAGCGAGACCATCATGACCGAGCAGCAGAAGTGGGGCACTTTCCTGGCCTCCGCCCTCGCCAGCGGCGTGCCTGCCGTGGTGCAGGCGTTCCAGGCCGAGGCCACCGCGCGCCTGTCGCCCGAAGCGATCAACGCCGCCAATGCGGCGGCTGCCATCATGGCGATGAACAACGTCTATTACCGCTCGCTGCACCTGATGGAAAATCAGGAGTACCAGACCCTGCGGGCCGGGCTGCGGATGAACATCCTCGCAGGCCCGGGTGTCCAGAAGATCGACTTCGAACTGTGGTCGGTGGCGGTGTCTGCCATCAACGGCTGCGGCGCCTGCCTCGATTCCCACGAGCGCACCCTGCGCCAGCATGGCACCGCCAACACCGTGGTCCAGGCCGCCCTGCGGATCGCCTCGGTGGTGCAGGCCGCCAGCGCCGTGATGCGGGCCGAAGCCGCCAAGGGTTGATCATGTCGGCGCGCTGGAGCGCAGCTGCCTGCAGCTGCGCTCCGGCGATGCTCACGGGGTTTCGCCGTTCCGGTCCGCGGGCTTCGGGTGATGCACCACGGGCTGGGTCGACAGGGCCACAAGGCCGATGCTGGCCGCCAGCAGCGACCCGGCGAACACCCCCAGCCGTACCTCGGCCGCGAGCTCCGCACCCAGACCGTCGAAGGCGAGGCCCCCCAGGAACAGGCTCATGGTGAAGCCGATCCCGCACAGGGCGCCCACACCCCAGATCTGCCGCCAGCTCGCCCGCGCTGGCAGCCGCGCCACCCCGGCCCGCACTGCCAGCCAGGCCGCCAGCACCACCCCCACCGGCTTGCCCACCGCCAGCCCCAGCATGATGCCGAGCGGCAGCGGATCCACCAGATTGCCCGGCCCCAGTCCCTGGAACGACAGGCCCGCATGGGTGAGCGCGAACAGCGGCAGGATCGCAAACTTGACCCAATGGTCCAGATCATCGTGCAGGTCATCCAGCGCGCTCTGGCCGCCGCCTGACGGCGCGCGCGCGGGGACGGTGAAGGCAGCCAGCACGCCCGCCAGCGTGGGGTGAAACCCGCTCTTCAGCATCAGGGCCCAGGCCAGGACTGCCCCGGCGACGAACATCCACGGCCGCCGCAGCCCCAGCTGGCTGGCTCCCAGCAGGCCGATGATCACGGCCAGTGCCCCGGCCAGCGCCATCCCGTCGACTTCATGGGTATAGAGCAGCGCCACCAGCGCCACGGCCCCCAGATCATCCACCACCGCCAGCGTCAGCAGGAACACCTTCAGCCCCAGCGGCACCCGCCGCGCCACCAGCGAGACCGCTGCCACCGCGAAAGCGATGTCGGTGGCCACGGGGATCGCCCAGCCCGGCATCAGCACCGGATCGGCCCCGGTCATCTGCCAGACCGCCAGATACACTGCCGCAGGCACCAGCATGCCGCCCAGTGCCCCCAGCACCGGCAGCGCCAGCCGCTGCGGATCGGACAGCTCGCCGTGAATCACCTCGCGCTTGATCTCCAGACCGACGTGGAAGAAGAACACGGCCATCAGGCCGTCCTTCACCCAGTCGGCCAGGCTGGCCTCGTGATGGAAGCTGCCGATCTGCAGCACATGGCGGCTCTCGAGCCAGCCCTGCCAGGCGGGCGCCGCCATTGAGTTGGCCATGGCTATGGCAATCACTGCCGCCACGGCGAGGGCGATGCCGCCCGAAGCCTCGAACTGGACAAAACGCTGGATGCCGCGGCGGATCATGGGACGTCTGCGCCGTTCAACGCACGGGCCGCGAGCCGGTGCGGGCCGGAGCTGCTCCAGCCGGTGCCCTACCCGGGGCCCCGCCCGCGCCGCGCTGCCCTGGCCGTCCAGACCGGCCGCCCGGCGCCGGAGCGGTCTCGTCGAACAGTTCGGCCAGCTTCTCGATCATGGTGCCGCCCAGCTGTTCGGCGTCCACGATGGTCACGGCGCGCTTGTAATAGCGGGTCACGTCATGGCCGATGCCGATCGCCACCAGCTCGACGGGCGAGCGGGTCTCGATCTCCTCGATCACGTCGCGGAAGTGCCGGTCGAGATAGGCGCCGGTGTTCCCCGACAGCGTGCTGTCATCCACCGGCATGCCGTCGGAGATCGCCATCAGGATCTTGCGCTGCTCGGGCCGGCCCAGCAGCCGGGTGTGCGCCCACTCCAGCGCCTCGCCGTCGATATTCTCCTTCAGCAGCCCCTCGCGCATCATCAGGCCGAGATTGCGGCGGGCCCGCCGCCAGGGCGAATCGGCGCTCTTGTAGACGATGTGGCGCAGGTCATTCAGGCGCCCGGGGTTGGCCGGCTTGCCCGCCTTCATCCAGGCATCGCGCGCCCGTCCGCCCTTCCAGGCCTTGGTGGTGAAGCCCAGGATCTCGACCTTGACCGAGCAGCGCTCGAGGGTGCGCGCCAGGATATCGGCGCAGATCGCCGCGATCATGATCGGCCGCCCGCGCATCGAGCCGGAATTGTCCAGCAGCAGCGTCACCACCGTGTCGCGGAACTTGGTGTCGTCTTCCTGCTTGAACGACAGCGGCGACATCGGGTCGGTGATGATCCGGGTGAGGCGCGCCACATCCAGCACGCCCTCTTCGAGATCGAACTGCCAGGCCCGGTTCTGCTGCGCCATCAGCTTGCGCTGCAGCTTGTTGGCAAGGCGTGCCACCACCCCCTGCAGCTGGTTCAGCTGCTGGTCGAGATAGGCGCGCAGGCGGGTGAGTTACTCGGCATCGCACAGTTCCTCGGCGCCGATCTCCTCGTCGAACTCGCGGGTATAGATCTTGTAGCGCGGGGCCTCCTGGCCGCCGGGCAGCATATTGGGGCGCACGGGGCTGGTGGCCTCGTCGCTGGGATCGTCGCTGTCCTCGTCGGGCTGGCCGTCCATCGGCTCGACCCGGACATTCATCTCCTCGTCCTCGCGGCTCTCGCCGTCGCCGCCCTGGCTGTCGTCCTGCTTGCTGCCGTCAGGCTCCTGCTCGTCCTGGTCGGGCTCGTCGGGGGGCGGTGGCTGGTCGGGACTGTCCTGGTCCTGGCCCTCGTCCTCGCTGGGGTCGCGGTCGGTGCCGAGCTCGTCGCCAAGGTCCATGTCGCGGATCAGGTCGCGGGTCAGTTCGGCGAAGGCCTGCTGGTCGTCCAGCGTGTCGCGGAGCCGGCTGATGGTGGTGCTGGCCTTGCCCTGGACAAAGTCGCGCCAGAGGTCGGCGAGGCTCTTGCCCGACCTGGGTGGCGGCGCCTCCAGCAGCTCCTCGCGCAGCAGCAGCGACAGCGCATCCGCCATCGGCGAGGTCTCGCGCGAGTCCATCCGCGCATAGCCCTTCTTCTGGCAGGTGTCCTCGAGGCTGGCGAGCAGGTTGATCTTCACGCCCGGCATGGCGCGGGCACCCAGCGCCTCGATCCGCACGGTCTCGGCCATGTCATAGAGGGCGCGGGCGCGTTCGCCTTCCGGTCGGCGGGCTGCGTGGGTGCCGGCATCGTGATAGGCGAGGCGCAGGGCCGCGCTGTCGGCCATGCCGCGGATCCGGGTCACGTCCTCGCCGCCCAGAGCGCGGGACGGGTGGGGCAGGGTGATCTTCTTGCCAGAGGGCAGCGGCGAGCCTTCGGCGGCGAACACCACCTCCACCTCCTCGGTGCGCGACAGCGCCCGCGCCGTCTGGGCAACGGAGCGCTTGAAGATGTCGAGAGGGCTGTCCCGGTCGGCCATGGCTTCAGCCATAGTGGGGCCTTGATCGCCTGTCACCCGCCGCGCTGCCCTTGCGCTGCACCCGGTGACAAGGGGGCTTTTGACGCTGGATGCGGCCACCCCTATGGCAGGCTGGCGATTTGTATCGAGGACAGACCTGCGTGACCGCGCCCACCGACGCCCCTGCCTATTTCTTCTGTGCTGTCGGTGGCAGCGGCATGCTGCCGCTGGCCCTTCTGATGCGGGCCAGGGGCGCCCGGGTCGACGGGTCGGACCGCGACTTCGATCTGGGGCGGGGGGAGGCCAAGCAGGCGTTCCTGCGCGGGCGCGGGGTTGGCATCTTCCCGCAGGACGGCTCGGGTGTGACCGGCGCCGATGGCCAGGTGCTGGTGATGAGCACGGCGGTGGAAGCCCGTGTGCCCGACCGGGTGCGCGCCCGCGAGCTTGGCCTGCCGGAAGTGGCCCGCGCCGCCCTGCTGTCGGCCCTGTTCAATGATTCACCCGTGCCGGTGGCCGTGGCGGGCACCAGTGGCAAGAGCACCATCACCGCCATGACCGGCTGGATCCTGCACGCCACCGGACTGGCGCCAACGATCCTCAATGGCGCGGTGATGATCGACTTCCGCACCCCGGACAATCCCTTCGCCAGCGTGGTGCCGGGGACCGGTCCGCAGTTCGTGGCCGAAGTGGACGAGAGCGATGGCTCGATCGCCTTCTACAATCCCGCCGTGGCGGTGCTCGCCAACATCAGCGTCGACCACAAGCCGATGGCCGAGCTGGAGGTGCTGTTCGGCGATTATCTGGGCCGGGCCGGCACCTGCGTGGTCAATCACGACAGCCCCGAAGTGATGGCGCTGGCGGCGCGTCTGTCCGGCAAGCCGGTGATCAGCTGGTCGCTGCACGACCCGGGCGCCACGGTCATGGCCCGCAGGGCCGGCGATGGCTGGGAGGTGCGCCTGGCCGATGGCAGTTTCATGCCGCTGGTTCTGAAGGTGTTCGGTGACCACAATGTCTCCAATGCCCTGGCAGCGATCGCCACCGCAGAGGTGCTGGGGATCGAGCGGGCGGCAGCGGTTGCGGCCATGGCTGGCTTCAGCGGCGTGGCGCGCCGGATGGAGCAGGCGGGCACGGTGCGCGGCGTGACCGTCTATGACGACTTCGGCCACAACCCCGACAAGATCGGGGCCTCGCTGCGGGCCCTGCAGCCACGCCACAGGCGGATCCTCACGCTGTTCCAGCCCCATGGCTACGGGCCGCTGCGCCTGATGGGTGACGAGCTGGCGGCGATGTATGCCCGCACCCTGCGCCCGGACGACCGGCTGTGGCTGACGCGGCCGGTGAACCGGGGCGGGACCGTCACCGAAAACACCATCGCCCAGGACATGCCCCCCCGCATCGGCCCCCAGGCCGGCTTCATCGAGAGCCGCGACAGCTTCGTGGCGGCGGCTGCGGCCCTGGCAGGGCCGGGCGACGCGATCGTGGTGATGGGCGCCCGCGACGATACGCTCAGTGATCTGGCCCGCACCCTTGTGCAGGCCCTCGAAGCCAGGGGTGAGACCGCCTGATGCCCAATATAGCCGTCGTTGCGCCCTCCGGGGCCGCCAAGCCGGGCACCGATGCCAGTTTTGCCGCCGCGCTCGCCGCCAGCCCCCATGCCGGCAAGGTCGAGATCGCCATCCACCGCGATGCCTTCGCAACCGACCATCACTTTGCCGGCAGCGATGACATGCGCCTCGCGGCCTTCCTCGAGGCGGCCAATGACCCCACGGTCGACGTGGTGTGGGCATTGCGCGGTGGCTATGGATCCAGCCGCCTGCTGGCGGGCATCCGTGCGGGCCTGAAGCCGGTGGCGAAGGACAAGGTCTATATCGGCTATTCCGACTTCGGCTTTGTGCTGGCTGCGCTGCAGGGCCTCGGCGTGCGGCGGCTGGCCCATGGGCCGATGCCGGTGGATGCGAACGGCGCGGGCGGGGCGGCTGCGGTGGACCGGGTGCTGGGCTTCGTGACCAGCGGCTACAGAACCGGGCTGGATGCCACGGTCACCCCCGGCGACACGCCGCGTCTGGCTTTCAATGTGACGGTGCTGCGGTCGATGCTCGCCACACCCTGGATGCCGCAGCTGGCAGGCACCGAGCTCTATCTCGAGGATGTGGGCGAGCATGACTATGCCCTCGACCGTACCATGTGCCAGCTGGCCGACACCGCAGCGTTCCGCTCGGTGGCCGGGGTCCGGATCGGGCGGTTCTCCTATACGGACAGGGCCGAGCAGAAGACCTTCGGGATCGAGCAGGACGCGATCGTGCGCCACTGGTGCCAGCTCGCCGGGGTGAAGGTGCTGGGTCCTGCCGATATCGGTCATGACAGCGGCAACAAGATCGTCCCGTTCGGTCGCTGGGCGGGTCCCGAGGCTGGCGGCTGGGCCTGACGGACCCACGCACGGACTGCGGGGAATCGGGGACGGTTGCACCCGGGCGCGTTGCCCCGCGCGGCCGGTTCCGTTAACCCCCGCGCAACTTCCTACCAGCCGCAGACGGGTGCCCCAGTCCATGCCTTCCCACGCTCAGCTCGCCAATGCGATCCGCTTCCTGTCGATCGATGCGGTGGAAGCCGCCCGTTCGGGTCACCCCGGCATGCCGATGGGCATGGCCGACGTCGCCACGGTGCTGTTCACCCGGTTCCTGAAGTTCGATGCCGCCCGGCCTGACTGGCATGACCGCGACCGCTTCGTGCTGTCGGCGGGCCATGGCTCGATGCTGCTCTACAGCCTGCTGCATCTGACCGGCGTCAGGGACGTCACCATCGACCAGCTGCGCAATTTCCGCCAGCTCGGCTCGAACACCGCGGGTCACCCTGAATATGGCCACACCGCGGGGGTCGAGACCACCACCGGCCCGCTGGGGCAGGGGATCGCCACCGCCGTCGGCATGGCCATGGCCGAGCGCTACCAGCAGGCCCGCTTCGGCAAGGGGCTGGTGGATCACCGCACCTGGGTGATCGCCTCTGACGGTGACCTGATGGAAGGCATCAGCCACGAGGCGATCTCGCTGGCCGGGAACCAGAAGCTCTCCAAGCTGATCGTGCTGTGGGACGACAATTCGATCTCGATCGACGGCGACATCCGCCTGTCCGAGACCGGCGACCAGATCGCCCGCTTCAAGGCCGCCGGCTGGCACACCCAGGCGGTGGACGGCCATGACCCGGCGGCAATCGAAGCTGCCATGGCCAAGGCCATCGCCACCAACAAGCCCAGCCTGATTGCCTGCCGCACCCGGATCGGCTTTGGCGCCCCCACTTTGGAAGGCAGCGCCAAGAGCCATGGCTCGCCGCTCGGCCCCACCGAGATCGCAGGTGCCCGCGAGAAGCTGGGCTGGCCCCATGCGCCGTTCGAGATTCCCGCCGATATCCTCGCAGCCTGGCGGGCAGCCGGTGCGCGCGGCGCCCAGGCCAGCGCCGCCTGGGACGACCGTCTCGCTGCCCAGTCGGGTTCGAAGCGCAAGGCGTTCGAGGAAGCCGCCACCGGGACCGTCGATCCTGCGCGCCTGCGCAAGGTGGTGAAGGCCCATGCTGCCGCGATGGCGCAGGCCCGCCCCGCCCTCGCCACCCGCGAGGCCTCTGGCGCGGCACTCGAGGTGCTGGTGCCGGCCTTCCCGGCGATGCTCGGTGGCTCGGCCGACCTCACCGGCTCGAACAACACCCGCACCAAGGGCATGACTGCGTTCGGGCCAAAGAATCCGAAGGGCCGCTATGTGCACTATGGCGTGCGCGAGCATGGCATGGCCGCGGCCATGAACGGCATGGCGCTGCATGGCGGCGTGCTGCCCTATTCGGGGACGTTCCTGGTGTTCGCCGACTATCTGCGCCCGGCCCTGCGGCTGGCGGCGCTGATGGGCGTGCGGGCCATGCATGTGCTGACCCACGATTCGATCGGCCTTGGCGAAGACGGTCCGACCCACCAGCCGGTGGAGCAGCTGGCCAGCCTGCGGGCCATTCCCAACCTGAATGTCTACCGGCCCTGCGATGCGGTCGAGGCGGCCGAATGCTGGGAGCTGGCGCTGTCGACCGCGGCCACCCCGTCGGTGCTGGCGCTGTCGCGGCAGAAGCTGGCGTTCCTGCGCGACGATGGCTCGAAGACCAACCGCAGCGCCACCGGCGCCTATGTGCTGCGCGCCGCACCCAAGGGCCTGCCCGAGCAGGTGACCTTGCTGGCCTCGGGTTCCGAGGTCGAGATCGCGGTGGCGGCCCGCGACCAGCTGGCCGAGGCCGGGATCGGTGCGCGGGTGGTGTCGGTGCCGTGCCTTGATCTGTTCGGCGCCCAGTCCGCCGCGGTGCAGGCCGAGGTTCTGGGGCCGGCCCCGGTGCGCGTGGCTGTCGAGGCTGCGGTGCAGCAGGGCTGGGATGCGATCCTCGGGCCGCGCGGCCACTTCGTGGGCATGACCGGCTTTGGCGCCTCCGCGCCCTATCAGAAGCTCTATGCTCACTTCGGGATAACAGCCGAGGCGGTTGCCGCTGCCGCACGGCGCGAACTAGGCTGAGGCCGTCCAGCAGGAGCGCGTCCATGAGCCAGCCCCCCATCCGAGTCGGTGTCGCCGGGGCCGGCGTGTTCGGCCGCAACCACGCGGTCAAGCTCAAGGCCGATCCGGGCGCGACCCTCGTGGGCATTTATGACCGCAATCCGGAGCGCGCCGCCCTGCTGGCGGGCGAGCTGGGGGCGGCGGGCTATGTGGACCTCGCGGCGCTGCTGGATGACGTGGATGCGCTGGTGGTGGCCACACCCGCCGTGGCCCATGGCGGCGTGGCCCGCCAGGCACTCGGGGCTGGCAAGCATTGCCTGGTCGAGAAGCCGCTGGCTGCCACGGCCGAGATCGCCGACAAGCTGGTGGCGCTCGCCGAGTCCCAGGGGCTGGTGCTGCAGGCCGGCCATCAGGAGCGCTATATCTTCCAGGCCATGGGCCTGCTGGATGTGGAGCCAAGCCCGCTGCGGCTGGATGCGGTGCGGGCCGGGCTGCCGTCGGTGCGGGGCGCCGATGTGTCGGCCACGCTGGACCTCATGGTGCACGACATCGATCTGGCGCGCCTCTTGTTCCGCGCCGAGCCCATCGCGATCACCGCCACCCGCCTGGCGGGGCCTGCCGACAATCCCGATGCGGTGGAAGCGGTGCTGCAGTTTCCAGGCGGCGCCTCGGCCCGCTTCGTCGCCAGTCGTGCGGCTGAAGAGCGCGACCGCCGCATGACCATCGACTATGCCACTGGCACGGTCTCGATCGACTTCATCGCCCGCACGCTGGAAGACGGCCCGGGCTTTGGCCTGCACGCCGACTTTGCCAGCCGGATCGCCGATCCGATGGCTGCTGCCACTGCCGATTTCCTGGCGGCGATCCGGGGCGAGCGGCCGGTGGCCATATCAGCCCGCGATGGCGCCGCTGCAGTCCGGCTGGCCGAACGGATCGACGCGGCGACCCGGGCCTGACGGACCCGGTCCGCCACGCGCTCAAAGCTGGCTGTAGTCGCCCTCGATGCCCAGCAGGGCACGGCCGGCCAGCTCGTAGCTCGCCTGGCCCACCATCACGTGCTGGGTGGCGGTGTGGCTGTCGCGGAAGCGGCGTTCGAGACCGGAGCCTTCATAGACCGAACTGCCGCCCGCCAGATCATGCAGGTCGCGCACCGCACGGGCACAGTCGCGCACCGCATGGGTGGCGGCGATCCTGAGCGCGGCCCGCTGGTGCAGGCCGATGGGGTCGCCGGCTTCGGCCACCCGCCAGGCCTCGCCTGCCGCGTCGATCAGACCGGCGCGCGCGGCGCGGATCTGGCCACTGATGCGCGCGATCTCGCTTTGGGTCTGCGACCGCTCCGCCAGGGTGCGGCGCATGCCGCTGGGCACCTTCGCGCCCGCAAGATCCAGCACATCTTCCACAGCCGACCGTGCGATCCCCAGGGCCACCGAAGCCACACCCATGGCCAGGAGGCCGAACGCTGCAAAGCGGTAGAGCGGCGACGCGATCCGCGGGGTGTCGGTCATCAGCGAGACCGAGCGGTCCGCCGGGACCAGTGCGCCGTCCACCGCGATATCGCCTGACCCCGTGCCGCGCAGGCCCATCACGTGCCAGGTGTCGTGCAGGGTCACGTCCGCGCGCGGGAACCACATCATCCGGGCCTGCGGCCGGTCGTTCTCCATCACCAGGGCCCCGCCCACCAGCCAGTGGCAGTTGGCCGACCCCGAACCCCAGGGCCAGCGCCCGGTCACGCGCCAGTTATCCCCCTCGCGCACAGCCTTGCCGCGCGGCGCGAACACCCCGCCGGTGATGGTGCGGTGATCGGGCCAGATCATCCGGGCATGGTGATCGGGCAGATAGGCGGCATTGATCGAGGTGGTGGTGGCGATCATCACGCACCAGCCCGCCGCGCCATCCGCCGCGCCCAGCGTCTCCAGCGTCTCGATCATGGTGACCGGATCGGCCTCGTGCCCGCCATAGGCCTTGGGCAGCAGCAGGCCGAACAGGCCAGCCTCCGCTATCTGTTCGGCCAGGTCTGCGGGCATCCGCCGCGCGGCTTCGGCTTCATCGGCGCGGGCGGCGATTACGGGCGCCAACTTGCGGGCCGCCTCGCGCGGCGGCGCCAGGACTGTGGTCGGACGAGGTGCGGCACGGGCAAGCAGATCGGACGTCATCGCCCCATGCTGCCCCAGCCGGGCGGGCTGCGGAAGACCCGCCGATGTGCGATCCGTCACATTTTGTGCAATGTGATGGTGTGACGATCAACCCAAAATCAGGTCGGCTGCAGCTTCTAGTATCGCGTTGGAATCAAGCCGATAGCTATGGTAGAGATCGGGCAGGTCTCCCGTCTGTCCAAAGGTCTCGACCCCCAGCGCCCGCTGGCGGTGGCCGCGTACCGATCCAAGCCAGGACAGGGCCGATGGCGAGCCATCGATCACGCTGACGATCCCTGCATCCGGTGCCAGGGGTGCCAGCAGGTCTTCCACATGGGCGGTCCGGCGCGCCGCCTGCCCTCCGGTCCAGCGGGTGCGCCCCGCGGCCATCCAGCCGCGATGCAAAAGGTCGGGCGAGGTAACGGCCAACAGGCCCGCCCCCGGCTCGTCCTCGCGCAGCTGCGCGAAGGCTGCCAGCGCCTCCGGGGCGATCACGCCGCAATACACCACCGCCAGCCGCGCGCCCGGCGCCGGGGGCACCAGCCAGTAGCCACCCTGCAGGGCGCCGGCTTCCCAGGTTCCGTCACCGCGCAGCGGCTGCTCGAGCTGGCGGGTGGACAGGCGGAAATAGGTGCTCTGCCCGTCCGGCTCCTGGCACTGCTGGAACGCGTGGCGCAGCAGCAGGGCCAGCTCGTCGGCAAATGCCGGCTCGTAATGGGTCAGGCCCGGCTGGCCCATGCCGATCAGCGGGGTGTTGATCGACTGGTGCGCACCCCCCTCCGGCCCCAGCGTCAGGCCCGACGGCGTGCTGACCAGAATGAAGCGCGCATCCTGATAGATCGCATAGTTCAGCGCATCGAGGCCCCGTGCGATGAACGGGTCATAGAGCGTGCCCACCGGAAACAGCCGCTGGCCGAAGTGATCGGCAGCGAGGCCAAAGGCCGCGAGGTTGAGGAACAGGTTGTTCTCGGCGATCCCCAGCTCGACATGCTGGCCCCGCCCGCTGGCGGCCCAGGTCTGGGGACTGGCGATCTTGCGCTCCTTGAAGACGTCTGTGGTGGCCTCGCGCTTGAACAGGCCGCGCCGGTTCACGAACCCGCCGAGATTGGTCGAGACGGTCACGTCGGGCGATGTCGTCACGATGCGGGCGGCAAAGTCGCTGGCCTCGTCGCGGGCGATGTCCGCCAGGATCTTGCCAAAGGCCGCCTGGGTGGACTGTGCCGCGCCGCCGGGCACGTCGAAGCGGGCGGGGATCGCAACCGGCGGGGCGGTAAAGCGGCGCGGGGCCGGGTCGGCAAAGGGGGCCGCCTTCACCAGTGCCTCCACGGCTGCGCGCACAGGCGCGTCGAGGCCGGCCAGCGCATCCCATTCGGCCCCCTCCGGCACGCCCAGCCCCTGGCGCAGCCCGTCGATCTGGGCCGGGGTCATCAGGCCGGCATGGTTGTCCTTGTGCCCCTGGAACGGCAGCCGCCAGCCTTTCACCGTATAGGCGATGAACAGCTTGGGCCGGTCATCGCGGGCCGCCAGCTCGAACGCCTCGAGGATCGTCTCCAGGCAGTGACCACCGAGCTGCGTCATCAGGTCCGACAGCTCGGTGTCCGACAGCTCTGCAATCAGCGCACCGGTCTGTGGTGGCAGGTCCGCCATCAGCCGCTCGCGCCAGGCTGCGCCGCCCTGATAGGTGAGGGCGGCATAGAGCGCATTGGGGCAGGCCTCGATCCAATGTTCCAGTGCCGCACCGCCGGGGCGGGCGAAGAACGCGCGCTGCGCTTTGCCATACTTGAGGGTCAGGACTGTCCAGCCCACAGTCTCGAAGATGTCGTCGAACCGGTCCCACATCCGCTCCGACGTGGTGGCATCCAGGCTCTGGCGGTTGTAGTCGACGATCCACCAGGTGTTGCGCAGATCGTACTTGTAGGCCTCGATCAGCGCCTCGTAGATATTGCCCTCATCCAGCTCGGCATCGCCCAGCAGCGCGATCATCCGCCCGGTGCGCGCGGGATCCAGCCGCCCCTTGGCGCTCAGGAAGTCCTGTACCAGCGAGGCAAAGGCCGTGACCGCCACCCCGAGGCCCACCGAGCCGGTGGAGAAGTCCACGTCATCCTTGTCCTTGGTGCGGCTGGGATAGGACTGCGCGCCGCCAAGGGCGCGGAACCGCTGGAGCTGGTCGAGATCCTGGCGGCCGAACAGGTGCTGGATGGCGTGGAACACGGGGCTGGCGTGCGGCTTCACCGCCACCCTGTCCTGCGGGCGCAGCGCCTTGAAATACAGCGCCGTCATCAGGCTGGTGATCGAGGCGCAGCTCGCCTGGTGCCCGCCGACCTTCAGGCCGTCGCGGCTCTCGCGCAGGTGATTGGCGTTGTGGATCGTCCAGGAGGCCAGCCACAGCACGCGCTCTTCCAGCGTCTTGAGGGCAGACAGGTCTTCGGGCCTGATCACGGACATGGGTGCTCCGGTGGGGCGGCCGCTGTGCGGCGTAACGCCGTCCTTAGGCGTTCGCGGGCCAGGCCGCCACGTTCCAGTGCTGTCACGGCTGCGGGAGCAGCCGCCCGGCCATCTCGTCGGTGGCGCCGATCAGGGCGTCGATGATGCCGGGCTCGAGACTGGCGTGGCCGGCGTCGGGCACGATCTCCAGCCGCGCCTGCGGCCAGGCCTGTTTCAGCGCAAAGGCCGACGACAGCGGGGTCACCACGTCATAGCGGCCGTGCACCAGCACGCCGGGGATGTCCGCCAGCTTGCCGGCCTGCCCCAGCAGCCAGCCATCGGACGGCATGAAGCCGCCCTGGGTGAAATAGTGGCACTCGATCCGGGCGAAGGCCTCGATGAAACGATCATCGTCGAACCGGGTGGGCCGTGCCTCCGGTCCGCGGATCGACAGCGTCTCGCCCTCCCACCGCGCCCAGGCCCTAGCAGCCGCCATCCGCACCCGCCGGTCCGGGCTGGTCAGGCGCTTGCTGAAGGCGGCCAGCAGATCGTGCTGCTCGTCGGCTGGAATGGCGCTGCGGTAGCGGGCAAAGGCATCGGGGAAGATGTGGCTGGCGCCGCGCTGATAGAACCAGGCGATCTCCTCGCGGGTCACCAGGAAGATGCCGCGCAGGACCAGGCCCGCCACTCGCTCGGGATGGGTCACCGCATAGGCCAGCGCCAGGGTCGAGCCCCAGCTGCCGCCGAACAGCACGATCTTCTCAAGCCCCAGATGCATCCGCAGCTTCTCGATGTCGGCCACCAGATGCCAGGTGGTGTTCGCCTCCAGCCCGGCATAGGGGGTCGAGCGGCCACAGCCGCGCTGGTCCGCCAGCACCACGCGCCAGCGCCGCGCATCGAAGAAGCGCCGCATGTCGGCGCTGATCCCGCCACCGGGCCCGCCATGCAGCCCGAACACCGGCAGACCCTGCGGATTGCCGCTTTCCTCGAAGAAAACAGTGTGTCCGTCACCCACGGGCAGGTGCCCGGTACGGAACGGTTCGAGTGCCGGATAGAGCGTGCGGCGGATCGGGGAACTGTCGGCCATGTGCGCCCTCCATGGCCGCTGCGGGCGATGGGGGCAAGAGGGGGGGCTTGCTGGGCGGCCCAACAAATCTCCCTCGTTCTTGGGAGCGCCGCTTACGCGCCCGAAGTACCACAGCCGGCTGTGGGCAGTACCGTCGCCAGCTGTTGGAATGCCCCACCGCCGCGCGCCCCTGTTGTCCGGCTTCGGCCCATCGCTTGCGGCTTTGGTCGCAGACGGCCCGGCTGGCATCAAGGACGCTTCGCGCTGCAAGCGGTGGCTTCGCCATCCTTGACGCCAACCGCCCCGCCCGCGCCCAAGCCTCCAGCGACGTGCCGAAGCCGGACAACAGGTCTCGCGAGGGCCACCCCTCTGCTCTGACACAGCTTTC
>JAIXTH010000114.1 GCA_027484265.1 Alphaproteobacteria bacterium | reverse complement strand
TTGCCGAACGCTTCGAGAAATTGGAACGGAAACTCCACCGGGTCGAACGGACGTTCGGCCAGTTCCGTTACTGCCTCTTCGATTTCAACAGCGTTCATGCCCGTCCTGTTTGTGTGTTGGTCCGCATTGTCCGGCCTGCAAAAAACGCTCAGGCGGAATCAACATGCAATTTCCGGATGCTATGAAGACTAGATGATGTGGGCTGGGAAGTCACCGGTCCCCGGGCGCTCGACGGCCACCTATCCACAGGCGACCTCGCCTCGCTCCATGGCGGCGCTTGCCCCAGCTCTTGCTCTCGCAGAACTCACTGTCCGTTCGACTGAGGCAGTCACGGCGCATAGGGTCCAAATGCCCTCTCGGGCATCGAGCCCCGAGTCTGTGCCAACGGTCTGGTATTCAGTCTGCGTCTTCCTCAGACGGTCAGTCGTAGGGTAACGATCCAGCACGGCTGCTGAGCCAGCTCATCACCTGTGCGACAGTGCGCGGGTCCGGTGCGGTCATGGCCGACGGGTGGCCGCCACTGTGCGCATTCCGGATCAGGTCTGCCTGCCTGTCAGGACCGACAGTCCCATAGCTCGTGAAAGTCGTCAGCACGTTTTCGTGCCCCAGGTTCTGGCTCCAGGCCTTGAACTGCTCGGGGGTTGTGCAGACCTGCTGGCCAAACTTGGTCAGGGTCATGCGCAGGCTGTGCGGGTTGAAATAGCTCAGACCGGCATTGGCAATCAGTTCCCGGAACACCAGCCGGATCGGGCTGGCGGTAGTCCAGAAGTCACGTGAAAGCCCTGCTGGAGCGAACAGCCCACCGGCATCAAGCCCGATGCGGGTTGCGGGAAACAGCGGGTCGTTCGGCCCAAAGCCTTCCTTGCGCGCCAGCTCGTCCACCCAATCCGACAGGATGCGCAGGCAGCTGCCACCCACTGGAAAGAACGTCGTCAGCATGGTCTTGCGGTTCTTGGTGTCCACGTCCCGTGCATCCTGAAACACCTGCCCGGCCTCCAGATCGACCAGCCCCAGCGGCATTGTCGCAATCGCCAGGTCGCGCATTCCGGTCAGCAGGGCAAAGGCCACAATCGCCCGGTCCCGTCGCTGCACGATGGTTTCGGCTGGTGCCGCCGCGATCACCGCGTGCACCTGCTCCAGGGTTGGCGCCTTCTTGGGGCGCGAAGCGGTGGCGATCCGTGTGTCGTTGGCAGACAAGTTGAAGTACTCGCAGTCGGAGTAGGTGATCTTCCGGCGGAACCCAGGCTGACCAGCCAGCCACTGGAAGAACGCCTTCACCGCCATCACGCGTGCGCGGATCGTGGACACCGCCAGCCGCCTGCCGGTCGCACGATGGATGCTGTCTACCAGATGCACCTTGAACTGTCGCGCCTGATCGATCCTGAAGGCGGCGAAGTCCTTCCCCTTTGTGGATTGCTCGAAGGACGCCAGAGCCACAAGAACCTGATCGACGCTGGCAGGGGACATACGCTTTGCCTGCTCCAGATAGTCGGCATACTGCTTCTTCAGGCGTTCGTTGCGGGGGTTCCTGCTTGCCATGGTCGGGTTCCTTGGTTGGGTTCGGGCTGGTGTCCGGGGAACTGTGTTAGCGATGCAGTGGCATTGCCCCGCCGGTCGGGCACTGCTCGTTGGAAGGCTTCACCCACCCCTCCCCACCGGGCCGCTGGTGGTCGGTATCGTCGCAACAGGCTCGCATGGTGCGACCTGTCCCGACTGTACTTTCACGCGGGGCTGTGCAGTCTCGATTCCTTTGCCTCCAGGCGGCGATCTCGGGCTTCTGCAAGCGTGACTTCCGGATAAGCGCCCAGCGCCATTTCCAGCTGCTTGCCGCCAAACCGAAAGGCCAGGCGCCACAGCTTGCTGCCTGTTGCTGTCACTCGGATGGACAAGCCACCACCGTCTGCCAGCTTGTAAGCCTGCTCACGGGGCTTCAGTGCGATGAGCTGGCGGTCATTCAGCGGCATCTTTTGGTTTCCGTCGGTGCGGCTGCCAGACCTCCCCGGCGCCGATACCAACAGAAGTACCAACAAAATGATTGGACGCAACGGCACCACTCCGGCCTGCGCGGGACAACAAAGACCCGCCAAAGGGGCCTTAATAACTGTTTTTGCTGTGTTTTTCGCATTCTCTCGGACCAAGTCAAACGAGAGAGTGGTGCCCAGAAGAGGACTCGAACCTCCACGACCTAGGGTCACTGGTACCTGAAACCAGCGCGTCTACCAATTCCGCCATCTGGGCAGCGGGAGACGGGCGTTTAGGAGCCCGTGCGGGGAAGGTCAACAGGGGTTTGCTGTTGCCGCTGCAGCTGGCGGCCTCAGCCCCAGGGCGACTTGCGTGTGCCGTGCCATGGACCGGCTCCGCTGGCAGCGTCGGTGCCGGGTGCCGTGCGGTGGCGGCTGCCACCACCATGCTCGGGAAGGCCGAGATTGTTGCCGGGTGCATCCTGGGCCGCCAGCTGCGCCAGCTGTGCCACGCGGTTCTCGGTGGCGGGGTGGGTCGAGAACATGTTGTCGCGCAGCCCGCCCGCCAGCGGATTGATGATGAACATGTGGGCGGTGGAGGGATTCCGCTCGGCATCCTCGCTATAGACCGTGCGGCCACCGCCGGCGATCTTCTGCAGGGCCGAGGCCAGCCATTGCGGATTGCCGGCGATCTCGGCGCCCACCCGGTCGGCCTCGTACTCGCGCGAACGGCTGATCGCCATCTGGACGATACTGGCGGCCAGCGGGGCGAGGATCATGGTGGCGATCATGGCGATCGGGTTCGGCCGCTCGCGGTCGCCGCCGAAGAACATCGCGAAGTTCGCGAGGAAGCCGATGGCGCCCGAGATGGTGGCGGCCACCGTCATGGTGAGGGTGTCGTGGTTCTTCACATGGGCCAGCTCGTGGGCCATCACCCCGGCCACTTCCTCGCGGGTGAGGATCCGCAACAGGCCGGTGGTGGCCGCCACCGCGGCGTTCTGCGGGTTGCGGCCGGTGGCGAAGGCATTGGGCTGGTCGTTCTCGATCACATAGACCTTCGGCGGCGGCAGCCCGGCCTTGCGGGCCAGCTCCAGCGTGTCGCCGGCATAGCGGGCGATCAGCGGCTCGGGATGGTTCCCGTCCACCTCCACCGCCCGATAGGCCCGCAGCACCATCTTGTCGGAATTCCAGTACGAGAACACGTTCATCGCCACGGCCACGCCGAACGCGATCACCAGCCCCGTGGTCTGCCCCAGCATATAGCCCACCGCCATAAAGATGGCAGTCATGGCGGCCAGCAGCACAAAGGTCTTGGTTGTGTTCATCGCGGGGGGCTCCAGTGGGGCGGGCGGTATAGGTGTAGTCGTCGGGTCAGGGATTCAATGGACGATCGGCCGGAGCGCACTGTCCGCGCGGTTGGCTCACGCGAATGTCATGCGCGGCAGGGGCCGCGCGCTCCAGCGGCCGGACTTTCAGCGCCCGGTCTCCTCAGGCACTGCGCGCCTTCAGGCCCTCGATCTGACCTGTGCCGATGGGGGCCCAGGCGGTACGGTGGATGTCGTCGTCGACGAAGGTCCAGGGCACCGTGCCGCCCAGCTTGAGGGCCACCCGCAGCGCGGCGCGCAGTCCGTCCTCGTGGAAGCCGTAGCCCTGCCACGCACCGGCGAACCAGGCGCGGTTGGAGCCCTGGATCGCGGGCATCAGCCGCTGGGCGGCCGCTGCCGCACGGTCAAACAGGGGGTGGGCATAGTGATAGGTGCCGAACACCTTGGCCGGGTCCACCTCGCGCACCGGATTGAGGGTGACGAATACGTTGCGCGCCGGGTCGATCCCCTGCAGCCGGTTCATCCAGTAGGTCAGGCTGACCGGCGCGTCCGGGCTGTGCTTTTCCACATTCCAGCTGGCCCAGGCCGCCTTGCGCGGCGGCATGAAGCTGGCGTCGCGGTGCAGGACCGCGGTATTGGGGCCATAGCGGATTGCCCCCAGGATCGCCCGCTCGTCGTCATTGGCATCCGACAGGATCGCCAGCGCCTCGTCGGAGTGGCAGGCCAGCACCACTTCGTCGAACCACTCCTCGCCCGTCGGGGTCACCACCCTGGCCCCGCGTACGCTTCGGTCAATCGACAGCACCGGGCTGCCGGTGCGGATCCGGCTGCCGAGGATCCCGACAAAGCGCTCGACATAGCGGCGCGAGCCGCCGGTTACGGTGCGCCACAAGGGGCGCTCGACATGCAGCAGGCGGTGGTTGTTGAAGAAGCGCACGAAACTCGAGGCGGGATAGTCGAACATCTGCGCTTCGGGGGTCGACCAGATCGCCGCACCCATCGGCACCAGATACTTGCGCATGAAGCTGTCGCTGAGACCCAGCTCACGGACATAGTCGCCCAAGGTCAGCTCGGTGAGGTCGCGGGTGGTGGCATCGGCGCTGGCGCGGGCATTGAAGCGCAGCATCTCGGCCAGCAGCTGCCAGTGCCCCGGCGACATGAAATTGCGCTTGTAGGCAAAGAATCCCGGCGCGCCATCGGAGCCCCAGGTGCCGCCGGGCGTGCCGTCCTGCACCGAGAAGCTCATGTCCGACTGCTGGGTGACGACACCCAGATGATCGAACAGCGCGATCAGATTGGGATAGTTCAGGGCGTTGTAAACGATGAAGCCGGTGTCGACATCGATGCGGGCGCCGTCATAGTCGATGGTGGCGGTGTTCGAGTGGCCGCCAACCCGGTCTTCCTTCTCGAACAGCACCACATCATGCGCATCCTTGAGCGCCCAGGCGCAGGCAAGGCCGGTGATTCCCGATCCGATAATCGCAATCCGCATTCCCTACTCTCCGTCGCCGCCTGCCTTGATGGCGGCATAAGTGTCGAGCGCCCGCTGCCGGGCCCTGGCGTGATCGACCACCGGTCTTGGGTACGTGACTCCAAGCCGGATGGATGCTGCCGACAGCACCAGTGGCGGCGCCTCCCACGGTTTATGCAGGAAGCTGTCCGGCAGGCGGGCAATTTCGGGCACCCAGCGGCGGACATAGGCACCGGCACCGTCGAACTTCTCCCCCTGGCTGACCGGATTGAAGATCCGGAAATAGGGAGCCGCATCGGCTCCGCAACCGGCAATCCACTGCCATCCGGCGGCATTATTGGCGGTGTCGGCATCCACCAACGTGTCCCGGAACCAGGCTTCGCCCGCCCGCCAGTCGAACAGCAGGTGCTTCACCAGGAACGAGCCGACGATCATCCGCACCCGGTTGTGCATCCAGCCGGTGGTCCACAGCTCGCGCATCCCGGCATCCACGATCGGATAGCCGGTCTGGCCGGTCTGCCAGGCCTTCAGGCCCGCCGGATCGTCGCGCCAGGCAAACCGGTCGAAACTGGCCTTCCAATTGGCGACGGGCAGGGTGGGGAAGTGATACAGGAGATGGCTGGCGAATTCGCGCCAGGCGAGCTCGGCCTGGAACTTGGCCGTATCCCCCGCCAGAGCAGGATTGGCTGTGGCGGCATGGGCGGCCGCCAGCCAGGCGCGGCGCGGACTGATCTCGCCGAACCGCAGATGGGGGGACAGCTTCGAGGTGCCGGGTCTGGCGGGAAAGTCGCGGCCCTCGCCATAGCCCCGCAGGGCAGCGGTGATGAAGCGCTCCAGCCGGTCGCGGGCACCAGCTTCGCCCGGTGTCCAGGCCCGGGCAATCCCACCTGCCCAGTCGGGCCCCGCGGGCAGCAGCGACCAGTCGGCCAGCTGTCCCGTGTCTATGCCCGGTGGAAGCGGGGCTCCGGTCAGGGCCGGCGGCTCCGGCAGGACCCGGGCTGCGGCCTCGTCGGCCAGGGGCCGCAGGGCCCGGCTGTAGGGGGTGAAGACCTTGTAGGGGCCGCCTGTGCCGGTCTTCACCGCCATGGGCTCGACCAGCAGGCTGCCGGTCTGGCTGGTGGCGGCGACGCCCCGGGCCTTCAGGTCCGCCTTGATGGCTGCGTCCACCGGGCAGGTCCAGGGCAGGTAGCGCCGGGTCCAGTGCACCCCGCCGGCGTTCACGGCCCGCGCCACGTCCGGCACGATCACACGTGGATCGCCCCGGCGCAGCAGCAGCGTCACGCCTCGGGCCGACAGGCGCGCCTGCAGATCCGTCAGGCTCTGGTGCAGCCACCATCGCACGGCTCCCCCCAGCTCCTGCTGCCCCGCGAGACCCTCCTCCAGCACATAGAGCACCACCACAGGCCCTGCGGCAGCAGCGGCGGACAGGGCAGGATGATCATCAAGCCGCAGGTCGTCGCGGAACCAGACCAATTGAACAGAGGACACGCAGGATACCTTGGACGCCACGGGCGGGGATAGGCTCCCTCTACGGCTGGCCGGGTCCTGCGGATTGCCTATTCGGCGGCTGCCTTGCCGCTGTCCTCGTACGCGGCCCCGGCCTCGATCAGGGCGGGCAGGCCAAGCACGTCCTGCAGCGCCTGGAAGTCGAGCATCCGGTCGCGCGACAGCGCGGTGGTGCCATTGGCCCGCAGCATGCGCAGGAATTCCTGCGCCATGAACACATGCGCCCGCACCATGGCGCCGGGCGAAATCACCATCCGGAAGCCCATCTCCGACAGCTGGTCGGCGGTCAGGATCGGGGTGCGCCCGCCCTCCACCATGTTCGCCAGCAGCGGGGTGTCGGGGAAGCCGGCGCAGATCGCCCGCATCTGGTCGAGGGTCTGGGGCGCCTCGACGAACAGCACATCGGCCCCGCACTCGCGATACAGGGCCGCCCGCTCCATCGCCCGCTCGAAGCCCTCCACGGCGATGGCGTCGGTGCGGGCGATGATCAGGGTCTCACTGCTGGTGCGGGCATCGACAGCCGCGCGGATCTTGCCCGCCATTTCCTGGGCCGGGATCACGCCCTTGCCAGCCAGATGTCCGCAGCGCTTGGGCGAGGTCTGGTCCTCCAGCTGGATGGCATTGGCACCCTGCCGCTCGAACAGGCGCACGGTGTGCTGGACGTTCAGCGCATTGCCGAAACCGGTGTCGCCATCGACGATCAGCGGGATCGACACCCGGTCGCGCACCCGGGCCACCACGTCTGCCACCTGCGTGGCCGACACCAGGCCGATGTCGGGCCGCCCGAGCTGGGTATAGGCGATCGAGGCGCCCGACATATAGATCGCCTCGAACCCGGCCTGCTGCACCAGCAGGGCCGATAGCGCATCATAGGCGCCGGGGCACAGCACTGCCGGAGCCCTGGCCAGCCTGGCCTTCAGTGTGGGCGCGCCCGTCTCGTTCATGCCGCCATCCCCCGGGCTTTGAGCTGGGCCACCAGACCGCCGGCCCGCACCATGTCCATCAGATGGGCCGGAATCGGGCGCGCGGCGAGGGTCTGGTTGCGCGTGTGATTGATGATCTGTCCTGCCACCGGGTCAACCTCCAGCCTGTCGCCAGCCTCGATACTGCCGGCAGCGTCGCAGAACAGGGCCGGCAGGCCGAGGTTCAGGGCGTTGCGATAAAAGATCCGCGCAAAGCCGGTGGCGATCACCGCGGCCACCCCCAGCGTCTTGAGGCTCACCGCCGCCTGCTCGCGCGACGAACCCAGGCCGAAATTCGCCCCCGCTACAACAAAGTCGCCGGGCTGCACCGTGCTGGCGAAAGCGGGGTCCACCGCTGCCAGGCAGTGCCGCGCCAGTTCGTCGGCCGGCAGCTTCATCAGATAGCCGGGCGCCAGCACATCGGTGTCGATATTGTCGCCAAAGACAAAGGCCCGCCCGCTCATGCCGCCCTCCTGAGGGGCTGGAGCAGCGGGCGGGGATCCTCGATCCGGCCCGCCACGGCTGCTGCGGCCACCGTATAGGGCGAGCCGAGATAGACCGAGGCACCGGCATGGCCCATCCGGCCCTTGAAATTGCGGTTGGTGCTGGAGATGCAGGTCTCGCCATCCGCCAGCAGGCCTGCCCCCATCCCGGCACAGGCGCCGCATCCGGACGGCAGCAGGGTGGCGCCCGCCTCCATCAGCACCGCCAGGGTCCCGTCGGCCGCCGCCTGCGCTGTCGTGGCTGATGAGGACGGAGCCACCAGCAGGCGGGTGCCCGTCGCCACCTTGCGCCCGGCCAGCACGCGGGCCGCCATCTGCAGGTCTTCCAGCTTGGCGCCGACGCAGGCGCCGATATAGGCCTGATCCACCTTTGTGCCGAGGTGGGCGCTCACCGGAGCGCTGTTGGCCGGACTGTGGGGGGCCGCCACATGGGGCTCGAGCGTGCCGGCATCGAGCCGCACCACCCGTTCATAGGGCGCCCCCGGATCGGCGGTCCAGCCGAGCGGGTCTGCGCCCGGATCGCCGCCATGGGCCCGGATATGGGCGACCGTGGTTGCGTCCGGCTCGATCAGGCCGGTCTCGCCGCCCAGTTCGGCCGTCATGTTGGCCAGCACCATCCGCTCGGCCATGCTCATGGCCCGCACACAGGACCCGCCAAACTCGATCGCCTTGAAGGCATTGTCCATGCCCAGCTCGCGGCACAGCACCAGCATGATGTCCTTGGCGGCCACGCCGTCGCCCAGGGTGCCATCGATCTCCACCCGGATGGTCTGCGGCACAATGGTCCAGGTCTGTCCGGTCACCACGATGCCCAGCATGTCTGTGGCACCGAAGCCGGCGGCATAGCAGCCGAAGGCACCGGCATGGGGCGTATGGCTGTCACCCCCGGCCACGAAGATGCCCGGCCGCAGATAGCCCTTCTCCGGCAGGATCGCGTGACAGATGCCCTGCATGTCATGGAAGCGGGCGATGCCGTTCTCATGCGCGAAATCGCGGGTCAGCTTGAGGATGGCCGCGCTCTCGGCGTCCACGGCGGGCACATAATGGTCGGAGACGATCACGATCCGCGACGGATCCTTGATACGCGCCCCCAGCTGCTCGAGCTGCGGCTTCCAGCGGCGCGGGCCACTGGAATCATGGGCCATGATCAGGTCGACCTCCACCGTGACGATATCGCCCGGCATCACGCTGGCGCCGCCCGCAGCGCGGGACAGCAGCTTCTGGGCGAGGGTCTGGGGAGCGGTCACGGTGTCAAAACAGTCCCGGTTGAGCCCGACCAGCGGCCGATGGCGGCCGCGTTGGTCGAATGGTCTATCTTTATACCATTTGGCACAATCGGGCAGCAAGTCCAGAGACCTGGCAGGTCCCTGCGACGGTTTGGCTAACGGCCCTGCGCCCCCGGCAGCCACTCGGGCCAGGGGCCGGCCTGGGGTCATGGCCCCAGCCGAGCCGCCGCTCCCGCGCCATCTTGCGCAGCTCGGCGCGGTCGTGGCGGGACAGATACTGGTCCAGCAGCACCCGGAACACCGGACCCCGCTCGCACAGCACGCTGCGCTTTGAATCCCGCATGACGCCGGGATTGTGGACCAGGTCCGGCTCGAGCTTGAGGGCCAGCACCAGCAGCACCCGGCGCAGATACACCTCGATCAGCCGGATCCCGGCCCTCAGCCTCTTGCCC
>JAIXTH010000107.1 GCA_027484265.1 Alphaproteobacteria bacterium | reverse complement strand
CGAGCAGCGGCGCTCCAGGGGGTGAGGTCGCTTCATGACGCCGCGCAAGCCTGTCGCAGCAGTGGGTGCACTGGGGAATGGGTGGAAAGGCGCAGGCCCCGGCCCTGCCGGCAGCCGATGCGCCCGGGCAGCGCCGCTGACATGCGCCCAGCCCTTTCCAACGTCGCGGAAGTGTTGCACAGATGCGCACGTCAACCCGCTGGCAGCATTTCTGCTGGAAAGCGATGGATGATTTCCGGAGCCGGTCCGGGCCGCGCTGTGCGGCGGTGGGCCGGGCTTCAGACTGAACCGGACCGGCCGGGTGCTTCCCGTATGGAAGCTCACGCCGGGCCATTGATTGGGAAAGTGCGGCGATGGCCACTGGCATCGCACCGGGCGCCAGCGAGGCAGCGAGGCAGGACCATCCGGTCCGGCCGCTCCCGTTCGTGCCGGTCGGACCGGTTGCACCGCAGACTGCCCGTCGCAGGACAAA
Organism: Alphaproteobacteria bacterium; assembly: GCA_027484265.1. GTDB lineage: Bacteria > Pseudomonadota > Alphaproteobacteria > Caulobacterales > Aquidulcibacteraceae > JAIXTH01. The sequence goes on along the minus strand of JAIXTH010000107.1, from coordinate 7,843 downwards.
CCCCTTCCAACCCCGTTCGCAGCACCGCGTGAGCGCCCGTGGCATCCTTGCCCGTGGCCCGCTCGCAGGCGTGTGCGCAGGAGCAATTCTCCATGTCGAAAACAATGTTGATCGATGCCGCCCACCCGGAAGAGACCCGGGTGGTCGTGCTCAATGGTACCGCCGTTGAGGACTTCGATTTCGAAAGCAAGTCCAAGCAGCAACTGCGCGGCAACATCTATCTGGCCAAGGTAACACGGGTCGAACCCTCGCTGCAGGCATCCTTTGTCGAGTATGGCGGCAACCGTCACGGCTTCCTGGCCTTTGGCGAAATCCACCCCGACTACTACCAGATCCCCGCCGAGGACCGCGCCCGGCTGCTAGCCGAAGAGGCCGCCTATGCCCAGCGCGAGGACGGTGCCGAGGACGACGAGTTCGAGCGCGCCCGCCGCGCTGCCCGCCGTGACTACAAGATCCAGGAAGTGATCCGCCGCCGCCAGATCATGCTGGTGCAGGCCGTCAAGGAAGAGCGCGGCAACAAGGGCGCCGCCCTCACCACCTATCTGTCGCTGGCCGGCCGCTACTGCGTGCTGATGCCCAATACCCCGCGCGGCGGCGGCATCAGCCGCAAGATCACCAGCGTGACCGACCGCAAGCGCCTCAAGAGCGTGGTGTCCGACCTGCATGTGCCCCAGGGCATGGGCCTGATCATCCGCACTGCTGGCGCCAAGCGCACCAAGACCGAGATCAAGCGCGACTACGAATATCTGCTGCGCGCCTGGGACGACATCCGCGAACGCACCCTGGAATCGGTGGCGCCGTGCCTGATCCACGAGGAAGACAATCTCGTGAAGCGTGCCATGCGCGACCTCTATGACAAGGATGTCGAGGCGGTGCTGGTGGAAGGCGAGGGCGCCTATCGCGAAGCCAAGGACTTCGTGAAGATGCTGATGCCGTCGCATGCCAAGAAGGTCCAGCAGTACAGAAACTCCACACCGCTGTTTTCGCAGATGAAAGTCGAGCGGCAGCTGGCATCGATCCACGAGCACACCGTCCATCTGAAGAGCGGCGGCTATATCGTGATCAACCAGACCGAAGCGCTGGTGGCGATCGACGTGAACTCGGGCCGCGCCACCAAGGAGCGCTCGATCGAGGCCACTGCCCTCAAGACCAATCTGGAAGCTGCCGACGAGGCCGCCCGCCAGATGCGGATGCGGGACCTCGCGGGTCTGATCGTGATCGACTTCATCGACATGGAGGAGAGCCGCAACACCCGCGCCGTCGAGAAGCGGCTGAAGGATGCGATGCGGATGGACCGGGCCCGGGTGCAGATGGGCCGGATCTCGATGTTCGGCCTGATGGAAATCTCGCGCCAGCGCCGCCGCACCGGTGTGCTGGAAGGCTCGAGCCACATCTGCCCCACCTGCAACGGCACCGGCCGGGTGCGCTCGCCCGAAAGCGCGGCGCTGCAGGCCCTGCGCGACGCGGAGACCGCCATCGGCGGGCGCGGAGGCGCCGAGGTGCTGCTGCGCGCCGACATCAACACTGCGCTCTACATCCTCAACGAGAAGCGCGCCCACCTCGCCGAGCTGGAAGCCTCGCGCCAGGTGATGGTGCGGATCCAGGCCGACAGCACCCTGCCGGCCGGCTCCTACAGCTTCGAAGTGGTCAATGAGGGCGAGTATCTCGACGAGCCGGAATTCGCCCCGGTGCTGGTCAAGACCGATGATGGCCCCGAGCCGGACATGGGTGACCCGCTGGAGATGATCGATCCCGAAGCCATGGATGGCGAGGACGACGACGAAGGTGCGGACGAGGCTGCCGGGGGCTCCGATGCCGGCGGTGAAGCCGGTGATGGCGAAGGCGGCCGTGGCCGCCGCCGCCGCCGCCGCCGCCGCCGTGGCGGCGGTGACCGTGACGGTGCCGAGCGCGGCACTGCGGGTGAACGCACTGCGGGCGGTGAAGACGGCGATGCCGACGCCGATGCCGATGCCGAAGGTGACGAGGATGGCGAGGGCGGCGGTGAAGCCGGCTTCGACGCCGGTTCCGACGAGGGTGACGAAGCCAGCCGCCGCCGTCGCCGCCGTGGCCGCCGGGGTGGCCGTCGCCGCCGTCGCGGAGATGGCAGCGAAGGCGGTGAGGGCACCCAGGCCGAAGCTGGCGATGACGCCGGTGACGATGCAGGCGCGCCTGATCCGCTGGGCCTGATCGTGGTGGACGGGGAAAGCGAGCAGCCGACCGAACTGCCAAGCTCCGGGCCGCCGCCCAAGCGCGTGCGTCCGCCGCGTCGCCGCAAGGGCGGTGACGATGTTGCTGCCGAGGCGGTGACCGAGGCTGTGGCCGACGCCGCCCCCGAGGTGGCCCCCGAGGTTCCCGCCGACTCAGCTCTGGTCGAGGCTGTGCCGGAAGCTGCCGCCGAAGAGCCGGCAGCGGCGGCCCCAGCGGCCCGGGCGCCCCGCAAGAGCCGCGCCCGCAAGGCGCCGGCCGCCGAGGCTGCTCCCGAGGCATCTGCGGTGGTTGCCGAGGCCGACCCGGTGCCAGAAGCGGTTGTGGAAGCGGTTGCCGAACCCGCCGTGGAGCCCGCTGCCGACGTCGCCCTCGAGGCCGCGTCCGAACCGGCTGCCGCGTCCGAGCCTGCGCCGGAAGAGCCGAGCGGTCCGCGCCGCACCGGCTGGTGGGCCCGCAACGCCAAGAAGCTGTTCGGCGAGTAAGCTGGCGGCCCCATGAGCGCGCCTGCCCGGATCATGCGCCTGCCAGCGCCCCTGCCGCTCGATGGCGGCGGGGTGCTGGACGGGGTGGATGTGGCCTACGAGACGTGGGGCACACTGGATGCGCGGCGCGGCAATGCCGTGCTGGTGTGCCATGCCCTCACGCTCGACCAGTATGTGACCGGCGAGATCAATCCGGTCACCGGCCGCCCCACCTGGTGGCCGCAGGTGGTGGGGCCGGGCAGGATCATCGATACCAACCGGTATTTCGTGATCTGTTCCAATGTGCTGGGTGGCTGCATGGGCACCAGCGGCCCGGCCAGTCTGGATCCGGACGGGCGGCCCTGGGGCCTGCGCTTTCCGGTCATCACCATCGCCGACATGGTGCGCGCCCAGGCCATGCTGGTGGAGGCACTGGGGATCGAGACCCTGTTTGCCGTGATCGGCGGCTCCATGGGCGGGATGCAGGTGCTGGAGTGGATCGCCAGCCGCCCCGACCAGGTGGCCTGCGCATTGCCGCTGGCGACGGCGGCACGCCACTCGGCCCAGAACATCGCGTTCCACGAAGTGGGCCGCCAGGCCGTGATGGCTGATGTGGACTGGCGCGGCGGTGCCTATCTGGAAGCGGGGATCCGCCCGGCCAAGGGCCTGGCTGTGGCCCGGATGGCGGCGCACATCACCTACCTCTCCGACAGCGCCCTGCAGCGCAAGTTCGGGCGCAGCCTGCAGGACCGGGTGGCGCCTACCTTCGGCTTCGAGGCCGACTTCCAGATCGAGAGCTACCTGCGCCACCAGGGTTCCAGCTTCGTCGACCGGTTCGATGCCAACTCCTATCTCTACATCACCCGGGCGATGGACTATTTCGACCTGGCGGCGGCCCATGGCGGGCATCTGGCGGCGGCGTTCGCGCGGTTCCGGGGCCGGGCCTGTGTGGTCAGCTTCTCGTCGGACTGGCACTATCCGCCTGCCGACAGCCGCACCATCACCCGGGCGATGATCGCGGCGGGGGTCGAGGTGTCGTCACTGGAGATCGAGACCGACAAGGGCCACGACGCCTTCCTGCTGGACGAGCCGGATTTCCATGCCGCGCTCGACGGGTTCCTGGCAGCGGCCGCGCGCGAGCGGGGGATCGCATGACCGCGCCCGCTCCGATCCGGCCCGACTATGGCATCATCCTGTCGGCGGTGCCCGACGGGGCCAGTGTGCTGGATGTCGGTTGCGGTGATGGCGAGCTTTTGGCCCTGCTGCGCGACCGGTGTGCCGCGCGGGTGCGGGGGATGGAGCTGTCGCAGGCCGGGGTGAATGCCTGTGTGCAGCAGGGGCTGTCGGTGGTGCAGGGCGACGCGGACCTTGATCTGTCGCTCTATCCCGACGGGGCGTTTGACATGGTCGTGCTGTCGCAGACCATCCAGGCCACCCGCCGGCCCCTGCATGTGCTGCAACAGCTGCGGCGGATTGGCGGACGGGCCTTTGTTTCGTTTCCGAATTTCGCGCACTGGCAGGTGCGGCTGTCGCTTCTGCTGCTCTGTCGGATTCCTGTTACCCGCGGACTGCCCGCCGCCTGGCACACCACCGAGAACATCCATCTGTGCTCGCTGCTGGATTTCGAGGATCTGGCCCGCGATGCCAACTGGAAGATCGCAGCGGTGCATGCGCTCTCCGGCGGCCGCGCCGCAGCCGCCACCGACAGCACCCGCGGCTGGCAGAACCTCACCGCCGAAGCCGCCCTGTTCGAACTGGTGGCCTGACGCCCGGCCCCCCCGTCAGATGTGGATCACCCGCCCATAGGCATCGAGAACCGCCTCGTGCATCATCTCCGACAGGGTCGGGTGCGGGAAGATGGTTTCCATCAGTTCCTTTTCGGTGGTCTCGAGGGTCATGGCGATGCCATAGCCCTGGATCAGCTCGGTCACTTCGGTGCCCACCATGTGCGCGCCCAAGAGCTCGCCGGTCCTGGCATCGAACACCGTCTTCACCAGCCCCTCCGGCTCGCCCAGCGCGATGGCCTTGCCGTTGCCGTTGAAGGGGAAGCGGCCGACCTTGATCTCGCGGCCTGCGGCACGGGCCTTCTCCTCGGTGAGGCCGATGCTGGCCACCTGCGGGTTCGAATAGGTGCAGCCGGGGATGCGGTTGGTGTCGAGCTTGTGCGGGTGCAGGCCCGCGATGGCCTCCACGCAGGCCACCCCCTCGTGCGAGGCCTTGTGCGCCAGCCAGGGCGGGCCGGTGATGTCGCCGATGGCATAGAGGCCGGGCACATTGGTGCGGCCGAGCCCGTCGGTCACAACATGCGAGCGCTCGATGGCCACGCCCAGGGCTTCAAGGCCCAGATTCTCGCTGTTGCCGGTGATGCCCACGGCCACGATGGCGCGGTCGGCCTCGATGGTCTCGGTCTTGCCGCCGACTTCCACAGTGGCGGTCACGGTGCTGGCGCCCGGCGTCAGGGCCTTGACCTGCGCGCCCGTGATCAGGCGGATGCCGCGCTTGGTGAACTGCTTGGCGGCATGGGCGCTGATCTCGGCGTCCTCCACCGGCAGGATCCGGTCCAGCGCCTCGATGACGGTGACGTCCGAGCCCAGGGCCCGGAAGAAGCTGGCAAACTCGATGCCGATGGCGCCCGAACCCACCACCACCAGCCGCCCCGGCATAGTGTCGGGCACGAGGGCTTCCTTGTAGGTCCACACCAGCCGCCCGTCGGGCACAAGGCCCGCTGCCGGGATGGTACGGGCCCGCGCGCCGGTAGCCAGGATCACGTGCTGTGCCGTCAGCGTGCGGGTGCCGCCTGCCTTCAGGGCCACGTTCACCAGCGGGGCGGGGCTGCCCTTGGACAGGGTGGCGGCGCCGTCCACCACATGGATCTTGTGCTTCTTCATCAGATAGCCGACGCCGCCCGACAGCTGCTTGGCCACCTTGCGCGAGCGGTCCACGATTTTCGACAGATCGAAGCTGGCACCGGTCACGCTGAGGCCATAGGCCTGTGCATGCTGGATGGACTCGTACACGTCGGCCGAGCGCAGCAGCGCCTTGGTGGGAATGCAGCCCCAGTTCAGGCAGATGCCGCCCAGATGCTCGCGCTCGACGATGGCGGTCTTCAGACCCAGCTGGCTCGCCCGGATCGCTGCCACATAGCCGCCGGGGCCTGCCCCGATCACCACCACATCGAAACTGTCGCCCGCCATGCCTGTGCCCCGCCTTGATTGCCTGCCGCGCACTCTAGCGCGTCACGGGGTGCGTGGAAGCACCTCAATTGCATGGGCGGGGTGCCCGGCTGCAAAGGCCGTGTCCGGGCGGGCCGGTCAGCCCGTCACGCCATACCGGTCGCGCAGCATCCGCTCGAGCAGCCGCACCGCATGCACATCCCCGCCCTGCGGCCGTCCGGCGCGGTCCTTGGGGGTCCAGCAGAACACATCGAAGTGGACCCAGCTGGGGGCATCGACAAAGCGCTGCAGGAACAGCGCCGCCGTCACTGAGCCGGCGAAGGCACTGCCGGAGTTCTTCATGTCGGCCACCGGGCTGTCGAGGTCGTCGCGGTAGGGGCTCCACAGCGGCATCCGCCACACCGGCTCGCCCGTGGCCGCCGAGGCTGCCAGGATCTGGCCCGCCAGCGTCTCGTCGCCGGTATAGAACGGCGGCAGGTCCGGCCCCAGGGCCACACGCGCGGCCCCGGTGAGGGTGGCCATGTCGATCACCAGCTCGTTGCCGTCCTCGCTGGCGCGGGTGAGGGCATCGGCCAGGATCAGGCGGCCTTCGGCATCGGTATTGTCGATCTCGACAGTCAGGCCCTTGCGGGTGGGATAGATGTCGCCGGGGCGCATGGCGGGGCCGGAGATCGCATTCTCCACGATCGACACATAGGCCGTGAGCTCGGCATCGAGGCCTGCCTCGCTCAGGAGCCGGAACAGGGTGAGGACGCAGGCTGCCCCCCCCATGTCCTTCTTCATCAGCGCCATGCTGGAGCCGGGCTTGATGTTGCGGCCGCCCGAATCGAACGTCACCCCCTTGCCCACCAGCGCCACCTTCGGCCCGCCTGCCCGGCCGCCGCGCAGGATCACCAGGCGCGGGTCCTCGGCGCTGGCCTTGCCCACCGCATGGATCAGCGGATAGTTCTGGCTGATGAGGTCCGCCCCCCGGATCACTTCCACCCGCGCGCCGGTATCGGCTGCCACGGCGAGGGCGGCGGCCTCCAGCGCATCGGGCCCCATGTCATTGGGCGGGGCATTCACCAGGTCGCGCCCGAAGCTCACACCCGCCACGATCCGCGCGGCCGTGGCCACATCGGCCCCCGGCGGGGGTACGAGGCGTGCGCCCAGCGGCTCCTTGGTGCGGTAGCGGGTGAACTGATAGGTTCCGAGCCCGAAGGCGGTGAGGATCAAGGTCGGATCGGCGCCTGCGGGCGGCAGCGCGATCCGCCAGTCGCCCGCCGGCAGGCGCGCCCCCAGCCAGCCCCACACCATCGGATCGGTGCCGTCGCCCAGGCCGAACAGCGCCCGCTCCGGCCGCCCATCCGCCCCCGGCACCACCAGCACCCGCCCGGCCTGCCCCTTGAAAGCCTGCACTCCGGCCCAGGCTGCAACCGCCCCGCCGCGCTCGTCAAGAAAGGCCTGCGTCTGGTCCGCCGTCAGCGCATGGACCGGCAGGGCATCGGGTGTATCGGGGGCAATGAAGGGCACATCAGTCATGCCCCCACACTGGCCAACTCCGCGCCCGTCCTCAAGACCGTGCCGGCCCGCAGTGCAGCAGTGGGGTCGGTCGGAGGGCGCACTGGCGACCCCGGCAGGGCTCGAACCTGCGACCGGCCGCTTAGAAGGCGGCTGCTCTATCCAGCTGAGCTACGGGGTCACGCCGGGCGGTGATAGCGAAGCGGGTGTGGTTCGTCATCCCCTTTGGAAAGCGCTGGACCGCGCGGCTCCTGGAGACCCGATGTCAACTGCCGGCCTTCAGCGGTTGCGGGGGAAGGGCCGCGCGGACCTGCTGTCCGGCTTCAGCCCGTCGCTTGCGGCTTCGGTCGCAGACGGCCCGGCTGGCATCAAGGACGCCCTGCGGGCGCCGCGGGGCGGTGGCTTCGCCATCCTTGACGCCAACCGCCCCGTCCGCGCCCACGCCACCAGCGACGGGCCGAAGCCGGACAACAGGTTTCACAAGGCCAGCCATCTGATCTG
>JAIXTH010000139.1 GCA_027484265.1 Alphaproteobacteria bacterium | reverse complement strand
TACAGGATGCCGGCGGTCGCCAGGAACTTCTCGGTGCGTCCGATCCAGGCCATGGCGAAGGCCATGATCAGGAACAGATACACCGGGATCAGCGTCAGGAAGAACGCGTAATTGTCGATCCACACCGCGCCATAGGCGATCGGCACGGCCGCAAAGGCCAGCAGCACCACCGAGCGGTCCTCGCGCCGGGTGGGTGCCAGTGTCACGAACTCCCGCAGGGCGATGAACGAGATCAGGGCGAACAGCGCGATGCTGGCCTCGGCGCCGGCCAGCAGTGCCGCCCCTACCAGGCCGCAGATCACCCACCACGACCCCATGCGCGGCGGCAGGTCGGCCCAGCGCTGCGGATCGCGCCGCACCAGAACCGCTGCCGCCAGCGAGCCCAGCACCAGTGCGCCCAGCACGGCCGCGAGCCCCGCCAGCAGCGGGGGCGGCACGGTTACCAGCACCCGCAGCACAGGCTGGGGCAGAAAGGCCAGTTGGTCGATCACCAACCCACCATGGCCTGATCCGCCCCCGCGATCCAGCCTGAAGCGGTCAGGCGTGGGCCTGGTCCCAGGCCATCACGGCGCGGGCATCGCGCGGGGTGATGTCGGGGAAGCCGGGCAGGGCGGTGGCGGGATCGAAGTACTTCCAGCTGCGGGCACATTTGATGCCACTGGCGCGGGCGAACGTCACCGCCACGCCCGGCACCTCGTCGAGGCGGAAGGCGCTGTCGGGACCTGCCCCGTTGCGCAGCTCGATTCCGGAGGTGATGCACAGCTCGGCCAGATCCTCGCTGCCGATGGCGGCGCGGATCGTGTCGTTCACCAGATAGACCACCGGCGCCGCTTCCAGCGACGAGCCGATGGTCTTCTCGCGCCGCTGGATTTCCAGCGCCCCGGTCACCACCCGGCGCAGCTCGCGCAGGGCCTCCATCCGGGCGAGCGAGCCTGCGTCCGCCCAGTTGGCGGGATCGTCCGGGATCGCCCGCAGATGCAGGGAATCGGCGTCCGGGAAGCGGCTCAGCCAGGCCTCTTCGGTGGTGAAGGGGATCAGCGGGGCGAGCCAGGTCAGGATCCGCTCGAACAGCAGGTCCAGCACCGTCCGGCACGCCCGGCGGCGCAGGCTGGCGGGCTCGTCGCAATAGAGCGCGTCCTTGCGCACATCCACATAGAAGGCCGACAGGTCCAGATTGGCAAAATCCAGCACCGCCCCCAGCGCGCCCTTGAAGTCGTAATCGAGGTACGCTGCCCGCACAGCCTCGCCCACGCCATGGGCCCGTGCCAGCAGCCAGCGCTCCAGCAGCGGCATGTCGGCCAGCGCCACCGCCTCTGTCGCCGGATCGAAATCCTTCAGCGACGCCAGCAGATAGCGCACGGTATTGCGCAGCTTGCGATAGGTCTCCGACGCCTGCGCCAGGATGGTCTTCCCCAGCCCCAGCTCCTGGGTATAGTCGGCGGCGGCGAACGCGAGGCGCAGGATTTCCATCCCGTTCTCGCGCAGCACATCGGGCAGCTCGATGCCGTTGCCGAGCGACTTGCTCATCTTGCGGCCCTGCTCGTCCACGATCATGCCGTGGGTCCGCACCGCCTTGTAGGGCGCGGCCCCGCGCGTGGCGCAGCTTTCCAGCAGCGACGACTGGAACCAGCCGCGGTGCTGGTCCGAGCCTTCCAGATACAGGTCCGCCGGCCGGTCGAGGCCCTCGCGGGCATCCAGCACGAAGGCATGGGTACAGCCGCTGTCGAACCAGACATCCAGGATGTCGTTGACCTTCTCCCACACGGCGGGGTCATAGCCATTGCCGAGGAAGCTGGCGGTATCGGCGGTGAACCAGGCATCGGCGCCGCCAGCGCGCATCGCATCGAGGATGCGGGCATTGACTGCCTCGTCCACCAGCACCTCGCCGGTGTCCTTGTGGGCGAAGATGGCAAGCGGCACGCCCCAGGCGCGCTGGCGGCTCACCAGCCAGTCGGGGCGGTCGGCCACCATCGACCGGATTCGGTTGTAGCCGGCCTCGTCACCCCAGTCGGTGGCCTCGATCTGTTCGAGTGCCACCTGGCGCAGGGTCTTGCCGCCCAGATGCGCGGCAGGCTTGTCCATGGCGATGAACCACTGCGGCGTGTTGCGGTAGATCAGCGGCGCCTTGGAGCGCCACGAGTGCGGATACTGGTGCACCAGCCGCCCGCGCGCCAGCAGATTGCCGGTCTCCGCCAGCGCGGCGATCACCGCGCCATTGGCCGGCCCGTCCTTGCCCGCCTTCTTGCCTTCCAGTTCGAGGATATGCAGCCCCTCGAAGCCCGGTGCCTCGGCAGTCAGGGCGCCGAACGCATCGACGGTGAAGGGGATATCCGCCTGCGACCGGCCCGACTTCATCCAGACCAGATAGTCGTCGGTGCCATGGCTGGGCGCGGTGTGCACAAAGCCGGTGCCGGCCTCGTCGGTGACGTGGTCGCCCGCCAGCATCGGCACATCGAACTCATAGCCGCGCCCGCGCAGCGGGTGGGCCAGGCCGAAACCGGCCGGGTCCACATCCCGCACCCGTTCGGCCTTCGCCACCTTGGCATTGGCAAACACGTCGGCCGCCAGCTTGTCGGCCACGACCAGCAACTCGCCCACCTGGGCGTAGGGTGCAAACTCCAGCCCCTCCACCAGCGCCTCGACCCGGTACAGACCATAGGCGATGTCCTTGCTGAAGCTGACGGCGCGGTTGGCGGGGATGGTCCAGGGCGTGGTGGTCCAGATCACCACGCTGGCGCCGTCGGGGCCGCCGGCTACCACCGGGAACTTCACCCAGATCGCGGCGCTGGTCTTCTCCTGATACTCGACTTCCGCTTCGGCCAGCGAGGTCTGTTCCACCGGGCTCCACATCACGGGCTTGGAGCCGCGATAGACGAGGCCGGTCTGCACCACTTTCAGGAACTCGGCCGCGATGGTGGCCTCGGCCTGATAGTCCATGGTCAGATAGGGGTTCTCGAAGTCCGCCATCACCAGCATGCGGCGGCGGTCCTCGCGCTGGTGGTCGATCCACTTGCTGGCATAGGCGCGGCAGGCGGCGCGGAACTCGGCGGCGGGCACCTCGTCCTTCTTGCGGCCCTTGGTGCGGAACTCCTCTTCCACCTTCCATTCGATCGGCAGGCCGTGGCAGTCCCAGCCTGGCACGAACAGCGCATCATAGCCCAGCATCTGGCGTGAGCGGACCGCGAAGTCCTTCAGCGTGTTGTTGAGGGCATGGCCGATGTGGGAGGCGCCATTGGCGTAGGGCGGGCCGTCGTGGAAGGTGAAGCGCGGACGGCCGTTCGAGGCCGCGCGCTGCCGGGCCTGCAGGCCTTCGGCTTGCCAGCGGGCCACCATTTCGGGCTCGCGGGTCGGCAGGCCCGCCCGCATGGGAAAGGGCGTGTCGGGCAGGAAGACGGTGGGGCGATAGTCGCGTGCCGGTGTGGTGGAATCAGCGGCGGCATCGGATGCGGTGTCGGTCATGGCGGTGGCTCTAGCTGCTATCGGCCCGAGGCGGCAGACCCCCGTTGCAGGGCGCGCCTTGCGAGGCCGGCTGTCGTGAAAAACGTCAGGCAATCATCCCGGCCGCAAGCCGCCGCCGTCCGGGCAGGACGGGGCTCAGCTGCGGTCCGGGCAGCTAATTCGATGCAGGGGCGGTCTCTGGATCATGCAGAGACGATAGCATCGGCGAGGGCTGGCGCCAAGGGCCGCACGGCCCGACACCCCGACGGTGCGCACCGGTCAGCTGCCGATGCAGGCCTTGGTCAGGGGAAGCGGACCGAGGCGGCGATGCGATCCACGTCCGCTTTCAGCGTGTCGAAATAATGCTCGCGGGTCGAGATGAACAGCAGCAGATAGACCTTGTCGCCCGCCTGTGCGGCCACGCCGGTGGCCTTCATGTCGAGGCCATTGGGGCGGCGGGCACTGATGTCGAAGGCCACGCCCTCATGGGGCCCGAAACTGGCGGGGCGCACCTCTTCGGACTGGATCTGCTGCATGTCCCAGAAGGCCATGGAATCAGCCACGAACTCCACCAGTTCCAGCTCGGACATGCCCGCGCGCACCAGCGGCACCTGCTTGTCGTCGGTGCGGCGCTGGTTGCGCGACACCTGGCTCACCATCGACTGGCCCACCGGCAGGCCATCGGTGAGGATCAGCTGGTCCAGTGCCCAGCCATTCATGGTGAACACCTTCACATGGCGCGGGTTCGGGCTGATCAGGGTGCTGGCGTCCGACCAGGTCCGCGCCAGCTGCACGGTATAGGCCTCGCCGATCTTGTAGGTGCCGGATGCGGCGACGATGCCGACGCAGCCCGCGACGGTGATCGCGCTGGCCAGGACCGCGGCCTTCAGCCAGCGGGGCAGGGAACCGGATGTCGGGGTCTTCATGGCTGTGGGCCTCCGGATCAGGGTGCAGGATTGCTGGTAGCGGCGCGCAGGCGCTCGATCTGGCGCGCGACCAGCTGGGCGTCGGGGGCGGCCGGGGCGTGGGCGATATAGGCTTCGAATGC
>JAIXTH010000115.1 GCA_027484265.1 Alphaproteobacteria bacterium | reverse complement strand
TGCCAGGGTCGCCGGGCCTCTTGCGACGGCAACCCCAACAGCGCCACACCGCCCACGGCGGTTGCAGCCAGAACCACACCGCCACCCACCAGGGTCAGAACACCGCGCCGCGAAACCATCTTGCTCTCCTTGCCGACTGGTTTGATGCCAAGCTATGTAGTTCGATGCCAAACCTTCGTCAAGTCACCGGCACGCCGCGCCGCAGCCCTTTGCTTGATCGACCTGCCCATGCCATGGGGCTGGTCCCGCCCGTCCCCGTTGCCGCGACATGCCAGTCGCCCGGTTCAAGAGCATGTCCGTGAGCGAGCCCGAGCCCTTTCCCGCCACCCTGCCCGACCGCATGATCTCGTCAGGCGACCGGCAACTGCTGGCCGGTCTGGTACGGCTGGCGCGGCTGGCCGGGGATGCGATCGAGGCGATCCGGACCCATGGCTGCACACCGCAGGACAAGGACGATGGCTCGCCGGTGACCGAGGCGGACCTCGCGGCAGACCAGGTGATCGCGCGCGGCCTCGCCGAGCTGTTGCCGGGTGTGCCGGTGATCTCGGAGGAGACAGTCGGGCGCGCGCCGGGCCTCACCGATCCGGACGGCCTGTTCGTGTTGGTGGATCCGCTGGATGGCACCCGCGAGTTCATCAACGGATCGCCGGACTATACCGTGAATATCGCGGTGATCGCGCGGCGCAGGCCGGTGACCGGCGTGGTTCTGGCACCGGCCACCGGGGTGGTCTGGACGGGCCTTTGCCCGCTCCACGCTCCCGGCGAGGCGCACCGGATCGACCACGCCGGTGCCGCGCCCAGGCCGTTGCAGGTGCGCAGGCCGGGCACCGCCCTGGAGGTGCTGGCATCACGCTCCCACGCCGATCCCCGCACCGATGCCTACCTCGCCACCCTGCCCGGCCATCGCCGCCTGACCGTGGGCTCCTCGCTCAAGTTCTGCCGGATCGCCGAAGGCAGCGCCGACCTCTATCCACGCTGGGGCACCACCATGGAATGGGACACGGCCGCCGGCCACGCGGTGGCCGCGGCAGCGGGCGCGCTGGTCAGCGCCCCTGACGGCAGCGCCTTCCTCTATGGCAAGCAGGCTGCTGGCTGGCGCAACGATCCGTTCCTGGTGCGCGCCAGCAGCGCCATTCCGCTGCCTGGCTGACGACACCACCCTGGCAGTACCCTTGCCGCTGCTGCCAGTCGGTGGCCATCTGCGGTTCCTTAACCGAGCCTGCGGCACAGAGCTGACATGACCGACCTGCCCTCCCTCGACATCCGCAATCTCACCAAGGTCTTCGACACCAAGCGGGCCGTGGACGACCTGTCGCTGGCGATCCAGCCTGGCAGCTTCTACGCGCTGCTGGGTGCCAATGGCGCGGGCAAGACCACCACCATGCGCATGGTGGCCGGGCTGCTGCGCCAGGATGTCGGCTCGATCCATGTCTATGGCCACGACACCCGCACCGATGCGATGGCCGCCAAGGCCATGACTGCCTGGATGCCGGACGAGCCGCTGATCTACGACAAGCTCAACCCGCTGGAATATCTGGAATTCGTGGCGGGCCTGTGGGGCGTGGACCACGCGGTGGCGGCATCGCGGGCAGAAGACCTGCTCAAGTGGCTGGACCTGTGGGACGTGCGCGGCGCGCTGTGCGAGACCTTTTCGCGGGGGATGCGCCAGAAGACCGCATTGGCGGGCGCACTGCTGCATGAACCCAAGCTCCTGCTGCTCGACGAACCCTTCAGCGGCCTCGATGCGGCGGTGGCCCGCCAGGTGAAGGACCTGCTGGTGGAGAAGACCAGAGCCGGTGCCACCGTCGTGCTGACCACCCATGTGCTGGAGATTGCCGAGCGTCTCGCCGAGACCATCGCCATCCTGCACCGGGGCCAGCTCAAGGCCGAGGGCACGCTGGAGGACCTGCGCGCCCTGGCGGACCGTCCGGGGGCGACGCTGGAGGACATCTTCATTGATCTGGTATCCGAGCCGGTGGCCGTGACCGGCGGGCAGCTGTCATGAGGAAGACCCTGCCCGGCCGCCCCGGCTCCCTGCCCTGGCTCGCCGTCCACCAGCTGCGGATGCTCTATACCGTCGGACGCCGCGGCCAGAAGGGCCGGGTCGTGCAGGCCCTGCTGATTGGCGCACTGCTGCTGTTCGTGGCGGCCGTCCCGGGCTACGGGATCGCCACCTTCCTGCGCGAGGGCATCGGCAGCTCGACAACAGTGCTGGCCGGCATGATCATCCTGGCCCTGTCCGTGACGGGCCTGTCGGTTTCGGTCATGGGGGCGTTTGCGGTCTGGTCGGACCGGGGGGACCTCGATCTGCTGCTGGGAGCGCCCATGCCGCCGCAGCGCATTGCCGCAGCCCGGCTGCTGTCCAACGCAATGCGGGCGTTCCTGCTCTATGCCACGTTCGCGATCCTGTTCCTGGGCGTGTCGTTCGTCCTGGTGGACTGGGCGCTGGTGTCGGTGTTTCCGCTGCTGGTGGGGATCGCGCTGATCGAGGGGACGTTCGGGTTCCTCGTGGCGCGCTGGCTGCTGCTGCGGCTGGGGCTGCGGCGGGGGCGGATGGTGTCGCAGGCGCTGGGCATGGCCGGTATTCTGGGCGGTGTGTTCGGCTATCACATCGGTGCCCAGCTCTCGCGGGCAGAGGATCGGGCGGCGGAAGCCGCCGCTGCTGCTGCTGCCGCAGCCAGCGCTGCTGGCAACCCGCCATCCATGCAGGACGTTCTGGGCTCCTCCGGCCTTGCCAGTGCCGGGCTGCCCGCCCCGCTGGCCGAAGTCGTGCAGTTCCTGGGGCGCGGCGTTCTGGGCGGATTCGGCGAGGCGCTGACGCTGCTGGCCCTGGGCACCGTGGTGCTGGCAGGCGCGATGGTATTTGTCGGCCGCCGCTTTGCCGATGATGCCGCCACCCTGTCGGGCCAGCAGGATGCACCCCGGCTCAGAACGTCGGGCAAGGTGCAGTTTGCCCGCGGCGCGATCCGCACCGGCGTGC
>JAIXTH010000111.1 GCA_027484265.1 Alphaproteobacteria bacterium | reverse complement strand
GCGATCCTGCGACTCACAGGCCATCGGGGAGCACCGGCATGTTGCGCAAGCTGTTTCTGGACCATCCTGAAGAGGTCGGCGAGAGCTATGGCGCGCATTTCAAGGTGGCCGCCTCCTATGGCTGGCCGATGATCTGGGGCGGGATCGCCTGCCTGATCCATGGCCTGGTGCCCGGTCTGTTCGGCAAGACAGGCAGCGCCACGATCTGTGCCCTCCACGCCCGGCTGAGCGCCTGTCCGCACAGGGCTGCCCGGTACAGGGATGCGCAAGGCGTGCCGGCAGAGTAACTGCCGCCTGACATGTCTGCGTCTGATTCTGCCTCACCCCCCGACGTACCGCCCGCTTCTCCTGCCTGGCAGGTGCTGGCGCCCGGCGCGCTTGTGTGCGCGGCACTGGGCAGTGCCATCTATCTGGCCGGGCACGGGTTCGGGATACCAGCGCTGCTGGTCGCCCTGATCGCCGGCATGGCCTTGCGGTTCGCGGTCGCGGGCGAGCGGGCACCGGCGGCCCTGCTGGCACCCGGCCTTGCAGCGATGGCCAGACCGATGCTGCGGCTGGGCGTGGCCCTGATGGGCTTCCGCATCGCCTTTGCAGACCTCGAGACCCTGGGCTGGAGCCCGGTGCTGGTGGCTGCGGGCGCCACCACAGCCTGTCTGGCGGGTGGCTATGGACTGGCGCGGCTGGTCGGCCTTGGCCGCACAGCCGCGATCCTGTCGGCGGCAGCGGTGGCGATCTGCGGCGCCTCGGCAGCGGTGGCCGTGGCCGCCGTCCTCGCCCGGCGTGACCCGGAAGGCGCGCGCACCAATCTGGTGGCAGTGGTGGCAGCGGTCACCGTGATCGGCTTTGCCGTGGCCTTGCTGCTGCCGGCGGCCGGCACTGTGGCTGGCCTGTCGGAACATCAGATCGCCGTGCTGGCGGGCGCCTCGATCCATGAAGTGGCGCAGGTGGTGGCCTCGGGCGGGCTGATGAGCCCGGACGCGGCAGCGGCGGCAACCCTGGTCAAGATGGTGCGGGTGGCGATGCTGCCGCTGGTGGTGGCAGCCCTGGTGGTGATCGAGGCGCGCGCCGCCCGGGCCGCTGCCCGCGACTGCCCGATGGAGGCCACGGAGACCGGCGCCGGCGCGCCGGTGCCGCTGTTCCTGATCGGCTTCATCCTGGCGGTGCTGGCGGCCAATAGCGGCCTGATCCCCGCCCCTGTCCTGGCGCTGCTGGTGACGGCCGCCAACCTGATGCTGGCAGCGGCGATGGTGGCGGTGGGCGCGGAGACCTCGATCAAGGGCCTCACGGCGCTGGGGACGGCGCCGCTGGTGGCGCTGGGCGCACAGACCGTGGTGATCCTGACCGTGGCGGCAGTCCTGGTGCTGGCCCTGGTGCCCTGAGAAGGCCTCAGGCGGCGGCCCTTGCCTGCTCGATCAGATCGGCCGGCCAGGGGCTTTGGAACGGCGCGATCCTGAAGCGGGCACGCACCACATCCACCGGACTGTTCCAGGCCTCTTCCCAGCCAATGCCCAGCATCGGCGGGGTCTCGCGCCCGTGCTTCCAGCCGCCCAGAACCACATCCAGCAGCAGGCCGAAACCGCCCGGCACGGGCGAGGCCGCGGCCGCCGTGGTCACCACCGCCAGGAACATCGCCGAATAGGCATGGCCGAACTGGCCCATCTGGAAGCCGCTGATGGCGATCTCGTGCAGGGCCGTGGTGTGATAGCCCGCCGTGATGTGCCACAGATCGTGGCACTGCAGCACCCGGGTGTTGAGATAGTCCAGCGGGTGCGGCAGCGCGGACAGGCCCAGGGCATCGCGGTCCAGCACTTCAAGGTCAAAGCCATTGTCGGCGATCAGCCGGTAGAAGTCGTTGCCGACCGTGCCCGGGTCACAGGCCGCCAGCGCCTCGACCGTGAAGCGCGGCGGGATCCCCTGCCGGGCGGCCTGCGCCACCCCCGGATAGGCCAGATTGGCGGCGCAGACCCGCTGCTGGTGCTCGGAGCCGAACCAGCCGCCAAGCCCCGCGCTGCGGGTGGTGATCTCGATCGCATCCATCCGGTTCTGCCCGGCATCGCTCACCAGCTGCCAGAACGCATCGAGGAAGCCGTCGGGCAGCGGCACTGGAAGCACGTCGTGCGGGCGGATCGCAGCTGCATCCAGCGCACCGAGCCAGCCGCGGGCAGCCTGGTCATAGGTCGCCGCAATCCTGTCCGGGGCGGCGAAGGCGGCGTGGGCGAAGGCCGCCGCCAGCAGGAGGCGGTCCTCTGCCGGGCCGGTCGCCGGATCGGCCCGCAGCCGGGCAGCCAGAACGGCCGGGTCGGCGCCGGGCGTCAGTCCGTCGCGCACGACAGCATCGAAGCGGTTTCTGTGCGCGGCATCGATCATGGCGGCCCTCCCCTGGCTGCCCCGTGGCAGCCGCCTGCGGCTGCTGCTTCTGGAGCGGAGCCCGTGGCGGACCCTGACCGGCAGCTGTTCACGCAGGCCGCCAGCATGATACGGGGCCGCAGGGCTGGCAAGTCCCGCCAGCGCCGCAATCCAGGATGCCGCGATGTTCCGCCTGCACAGTTTCTCGCACTCGTCCGCCAGCTACCGCGTGCGCATTGCCCTGGCCCTGAAAGGCCTGGACTATGAGGTGGTGCCGCACGCGCTGCCTCGCAACGAGCATCTGGATCCGGCCTATGCCGCCCTCAATCCGCTGCGCCGCGTGCCGGCACTCGAGACCCCGCACGGGGTGCTGACCCAGTCGCTGGCCATCATCGACTGGCTCGATGAGACCGTGCCGGAGCCTGCGCTCCTGCCGGCTGATCCGGTGGAGCGGGCGCGGTGCCGGGCCTTTGCCCATGTGATCGCCACCGACATCTTCCCGCTGCAGAACCTGTCCACCCGCCGCAAGCTCGGCACCGACTTCGGGGCCGACGAGGCCGCGCAGGGACGCTGGAGCCGGGAGGTGACCGCGACCGGCTTTGCAGCCCTCGAAACCGAGACCGCCGCCCGTGGCTGGACAGCTGCCAGCGGCTGGCTGTTCGGCGATGGCCCGAGCCTCGCTGAAATCTGCCTGGTGCCGCACATGAACAACGCGCGCCGCTATGGCGTTGATCTATCAGTCTTTCCCTTGCTGGTCGCCGCAGACGCCCAGGCGCGCGCCCACCCGGCATTCGCCTCCACGGCGCCGGAGACCCAGCCGGGCTGATGCGCCCGGCGAACCCGTCGGCCGGGGTGCTAGCGCCGCAGGCGCAGCGGCACAACCGTGCCACCAGCCTGGTTGCCCACCCCGAGAGGCACCGGCACCGGCGAGCCCTCATAGTCGGTGTTGATGGTCAGGCGCGCCTGCTGGGACAGATTGACATTGCGGGCAACCACCACGCTCCACTGCGAGGTTTCCGCAACATTGCCGGGCGCGCTGACGATCAGCCGTGACATCGGCAGATAGATGGTGCCCAGCAGCCGGTCGACATTGCTGGAGGCGATGGTGGTGTTGGCGTAATTGCCCCGGGTCGCCACGATCACGAAGCCCGCCCAGTCGCCGGTGCGGCGGCCCGACAGCGACACATAGCTGTTCTGGCCGGCATTGAGGACAGCGCCGGGCATGAACATCAGCAGCACATCTTCACCTTCCAGCCGGCCCTGGCCGGAGAGCCTCAGGCCCTTGCAGAAATAGTGCTCCCCTTGCTGGAGTTGCAGGGTGGCAGTGCCGCTGATGGTGTATTCGGTGCGGTGCATGCCGGGCGCCAGGGTGCGGGTGCCGGTGGCGATGGTCTCGGCTCCGCCATCTGCAACGGAGGTGCAGGGCACCGGCGGCGCGATCGTGCGGGTGCGGAACGGATCGGCAAGGCGCATCGCCCCTGCCTGGGCTGCCGGGGAGAAGCCCGTTCCATTGGCGGCCCCGGTGGCCCGCGGGTTCCCCGCCGTCACGGTCGCCGACTGAAGCAGGTTGAAGTTGCTGTTGGCGTGGATGATGCAGTTCGGGGCAACGATGCTGCTGCTATGGGTGGCGGAGATGGCCGTGCCGCCCACCGTGGCGTCATCGCCGATCACGCAGATCGGCTGGGCCTGCATGGCCTCGGCAACGGCGGTGACCTCGATGCGGAAGCCGCCCGGCGGGACAAGGTCGCCGAAGAACGAGGAGCGGATCGCGAGGCCTTCCACCGTGTAGGTGCCGTCATTGCCCTGGGTCGCCGTGAACGAGACGGTGGCGCGGGTGGCGAACTCGCCGACCTGTGCCAGGGCAAAGTTCTCGACCTGGGCCGGACTCTGCCGCTGGGAAGAGCCCGCAACGGTCAGATTCTGGGCGCCGTTCAGGGCGGCGGCATCCGCAGCCGCCTGCATCAGGGCCCGCTCCGAACTCAAGGAAGCCAGTTCGGTCCCCGCCGCCACCAGCAACGCGAGGGGAATGACGCTGCCAGCCACGATCAGCGACAGGTTACCCCTCTGTCCCCGTCTTGCCGGCACGGTTTGTGGCTTGGTCGTCCGCATGACATGCGTCCCGATCTTCATCCAGCAGCTCTGCAACCGTGATGCCTATCAATGTTTCGTTTAAGATTGCTAAACTGGAATCCGTCCGCCTCCGGTATGGTGCCCAGACCATGGCTGCAGCAGCGGGGCTGGTTCAGTCTGCGGAACCGGTTGCGGCCTAGCCGGTCTTGCCAGTGGCCGCCCTGGGCTTGGCGGGTGCCTTGGCCTTGGCAGCCGCTTTCGGCTTGCTGGCGGCCTTGGCCTTCGGCGCAGCCTTGGCCTCAGCCTTGGGCGCAGCCTTGGGCGCAGCGGCGGTCTTGCGCGCGGCGCCCTTCCTGCCCTTGGCGGGGGCAGCTGCCGCGCGGGCATCGATCAGCTCGACGGCCTTGGCCAGCTCCAGTCCGTCAGGAGCGATGTCCTTGGGCAGGGTGGCGTTGGTGGTCCCGTCGGTGATGTAGACCCCGTAGCGCCCGGGCATCAGCTTCAGCACGGCGCCGGAAACCGGGTGGGCGCCCAGTTCGCGCAGCGGCTGGGCGGCGCCGCGCTGCGGTCGCCCGCCCCCGGCACGCTTCTCGGCCAGCAGTGCGACCGCGCGGTTGAGCCCGACTTCGAACAGCTCTTCCACGTCCGGCAGGTTCGCATAGGTCTTGCCGTGCTGCACATAGGGTCCGAACCGCCCCAGATTGGCGATGATCGGCTCCATGTCCTCCGGGTGACGGCCAATTTCGCGCGGCAGCGACAGAAGCCGCAGCCCCCGCGCCAGATCCATCGCCTCGGGCTTCCAGCCCTTGGGCAGGGACGAGCGCTTGGGCTTGTCGCCCTCGCCCAGCTGCACATAGGGGCCAAAGCGCCCCACCTTGAGGGCAACATCCAGACCGGTCTCCGGGTCGGTCCCCAGCACCCGCTCGCCCGATGCCTCGCCGCCCTCGCCGCCAGCCTGCGGGCCGCCGAGCTGGCGGGTGTACTTGCACTCGGGATAGTTCGAGCAGCCCGCGAAGGCGCCGAACTTGCCCAGCCGCAGGCTGAGGCGCCCGGTGCCGCACGACGGGCACTGGCGCGGGTCCGACCCGTCGCCCTTGTCCGGGAACAGCGACGGCCCCAGCGCCACGTTCAGCGCTTCCAGCACCTCGCCGATGCGCAGATCGCCGATGCCCTTGATGGCGCCGTTGAAATCGTCCCAGAAGGCGCGCAGCAGCACCTTGTAGCCCAGATCCCCCGCCGACACCCGGTCGAGCCGCTCTTCCAGCTCGGCGGTGAAGTCATACTCCACATATTTGCGGAAGAAGTTCTCGAGGAAGGCTGTGACCAGACGGCCCTTGTCCTCGGGATAGAACCGGCCCTTGTCCATCCGCACATATTCGCGGTCGCGCAGCACCTGCAGGATCGAGGCGTAGGTGGAGGGCCGGCCGATGCCCAGCTCCTCCATCTTCTTGACCAGCGTGGCCTCCGAATAGCGCGGCGGCGGCTCGGTGAAGTGCTGGGTGGCGGCGGTCTTCTGGATC
>JAIXTH010000070.1 GCA_027484265.1 Alphaproteobacteria bacterium | reverse complement strand
GGAGCGACACTTTTCCGTTGACCGCCTCATTTCGACGATCGTGGCGCTGACGCGCCTGCGCAGCTGCAAGCAGCTGCGCTCCAGTGGCCACCTCAGGCCGCTTCCGAGCCCGCCACCAGCGGGTCATAGGCCAGGATCGGCGACAGCCAGCGTTCGGCGTCGCGCAGGTCCATGCCCTTGCGACGGGCATAGTCGGCCACCTGGTCGCGGTCGATCCGGCCGACGCCGAAATAGGCCGCGTCCGGGTGCGCGAAATACAGGCCCGACACCGACGAGCCGGGCCACATCGCCATGCTTTCGGTGAGGTGGATGCCCACGGCTTCGGTGGCGTTCAGCAGGCTGAACAGGGTCTGTTTCTCGGTGTGATCGGGCTGGGCCGGATAGCCGGGGGCGGGGCGGATGCCGCGGTATTTCTCGCCGATCAGGTCCTCCACCGCCAGCTGCTCGTCCGGAGCAAAGCCCCAGAACTCGCGCCGCACCCGCTCGTGCAGGCGCTCGGCAAAGGCTTCGGCCAGCCGGTCGCACAGGGCCTGGAACAGGATCGCCGAATAGTCGTCGCCCGCAGCCTTGAACGCCTCCACCCGGTCCCGCTCGCCGTGCCCGGCGGTGACGGCAAAGCCGCCGATCCAGTCCGGGGTGCCGTCCGGGGCCACAAAGTCCGCCAGTGCCAAATTGGGCGAGGCCTCGCCCTTCACCATCTGCTGGCGCAGGGTGTGGAAGGTGGCGAGCCGCTCCTTGCGGTGATGATCGGTCCAGACCGTGATGTCATCACCCGACCGGTTGGCCGGCCAGAAGCCGATCACGCCCTTGGCGGTCACCCACTTCTCGGCCACCATCCTGTCGAGCATCGCCCGGGCATCGTCATAGAGCGGGCGGGCCGCCGCCCCCACCACATCGTCATCCAGGATCGCCGGATAGCGGCCATGCAGGTCCCAGGAGGCGAAGAACGGGGTCCAGTCGATCACCGGCACCAGGTCTGCCAGCGGCCAGTCGTCGAACACCGTCACGCCGGGCTGCGCCGGGGCAGCGGTCATGCCCTCGAACGACAGCCGGGCCGCATTGGCGCGGGCCACCTCGATCGGGGCGCGCGGACGCCGGTCCTGGCCGGCGAGGTGGGCGGCGCGGGCCCGTTCCTGGTCGGCGCGGATCTCGGCCAGATAGGGGGCGCGGTCCTCGCCCAGCAGCTTCTGCACCACGGGCACCGCGCGGCTGGCATCGGTGACATAGATCACCGGGCCCTTGTAGGCGGGGGCGATCTTCACGGCGGTGTGGGTGCGGCTGGTGGTGGCCCCGCCGATCAGCAGCGGCATGTCGCCAAAGCCCTGGCGCTGCATCTCGGCGGCCACCCAGGTCATCTCGTCGAGGGACGGCGTAATCAGGCCCGACAGGCCGATCATGTCGCACTTCTCGGCCCGCGCGGTCTCGAGGATCTTCTCGCACGGCACCATCACGCCGAGGTCCACCACATCAAAGCCGTTGCACTGCAGCACCACGCCGACGATGTTCTTGCCGATATCGTGCACATCGCCCTTCACAGTGGCCATCAGCACCTTGCCGGCCGGCTTGTCGGCGAGGCCCGTGCGGCGCTTTTCCTCTTCCATGAACGGCACCAGGTGGGCCACGGCGGCCTTCATCACCCGCGCGCTCTTGACCACCTGCGGCAGGAACATCTTGCCGGCGCCGAACAGGTCGCCGACCACGTTCATGCCGTCCATCAGCGGGCCTTCGATCACGTGCAGCGGGCGTTCGACCGAGAGGCGGGCCTCTTCGGTGTCCTCGACGATGAAGTCGGTGATGCCCTGCACCAGCGCATGCTTGAGCCGATCGGCCACCGGCGCGGTGCGCCAGGTGAGATCGGCGCCCTTGGCCTCGCGCCCGCCCTGGCCCCGGAACCGCTCGGCGACTTCCAGCAGACGCTCGGTGCCGTCGCTGCGGCGGTTGAGGATCACATCCTCGACCCGCTCGCGCAACTCGGGATCGATGTCGTCATAGACGGCCAGTTGGCCGGCATTGACGATGCCCATGTCCATCCCGGCCTGGATGGCATGATACAGGAACACCGCGTGCATCGCCTCGCGCACCGGCTCGTTGCCCCGGAACGAGAACGACACGTTCGACACCCCGCCCGAGACATGGGCATGGGGCAGTGTCTCGCGGATGATGCGGGTGGCCTCGATGAAATCGACGCCGTAATTGTCGTGCTCCTCGATCCCGGTGGCCACCGCGAAGATATTGGGATCGAAGATGATGTCCTCGGGCGGAAAGCCCATATCGGTCAGCACCTTGTAGGCGCGGGTGCAGATCTCGACCTTGCGGGCGCAGGTGTCAGCCTGGCCCTGTTCGTCAAACGCCATCACCACGGCGGCGGCGCCGTAGCGGCGCACCTTCCGGGCCTGGGCCACGAAGGCCTCGTGGCCTTCCTTGAGCGAGATCGAGTTCACCACGGCCTTGCCCTGCGAGCAGCGCAGGCCCGCCTCGATGATCTCCCACTTCGAGCTGTCGATCATCAGCGGCACCCGGGCGATGTCCGGTTCGGCGGCGATCAGATTGAGGAAGGTGGTCATGGCCTTCACCCCGTCGATCAGGGCGGCGTCCATGTTGACGTCCAGCACATTGGCGCCGTTCTCCACCTGCTGGCGGGCGACAGCGAGGGCGCCGGCATAGTCGTCGGCCTCGATCAGCTTGCGGAACTTGGCCGAGCCGGTGACGTTGGTGCGCTCGCCGACAATGACGAAATTCGCGAAGGGATTGGCGGAGGAGGCAGTCATGATCTCTTTGTCTTTGCGCTAGAGCGCCGAGGGAATGTCGGTGTGGATGAAGTCATTGCCCTTGTAGAGCAGCGGCAGATTCATTGCCTTGGCGAGACCGTAGGAAAAACAGTCGCCCAGATTCAACTGGGCGGGGTTGGGGCGCCCTTTGCCAAACCGTCGGAAACCCTCCCTGGCGGCCAGATAGTGGTCGATGCCGAATGGGACGATCTCCAGTCCAAGATCGCTCACCAGTCCCGCAGCGAGCTCCTCTCCACCAACTGGCATCCAACGGGTCACCACAAGGTTGAGCTCGACAAGGGTCGCCGTGCCAACACAGCATTGATTGCCGTTGATGATCGCAAGATGGCCACTGCTGTCGGCCTCGCTGCGCAGCACGGCCATGATGGAGGACGTATCGACAACGATCATCTCGGCAGGCCGTAGTCGTCATAGAGCCATTCGTCGTCACTCATGCCTTGCGGCTTCGGCTGGCTCGCAAAGCGCAGCTGAGCATCCCGGACGCGTTTCATGCGGACATCCAGTGGGTCGAGAGCAGGCCGCACATCCAAGCGCGCCGCGGCGGTCTCGTCAGGCAGGCTGCCGACGAGTTGGGCCAGCGCTGCTTCTGCCGACTGTCCTGTCCTGGCTGACAGTTGCTCCAGCAGCGCTTCGATCCGTACCCGATCGCCGCCAACCCCGTTTGCCCTATCCATCACAGTCGACTCCTCCCGCGCGCGCTAAACCCTTGGATGGATCCACAGTTGGTATGTCAATGTTGAGCTGGCGCAAGCGGAAGCGGACCGCGATCTGAATGGCCTCGGTCAGGCCGACACCCAGCTCATCGGCCAGCATGCGCACCTGCTCCACGACGCGGGGATTCTTGATACGGATCGCCATCAAAGCCGCTCCATCCGCCGGACGCCAATCGCTTGAGGATTGCGCCTGACTATACCTCTGGGACACCTTTCTGTCACGCCGCCGCCGTGAACGGCTCGAGGCCGGACAGGCGCAGGGCCGGGGCAATGGTGGGGGCAACCCGCGGCTTCCCGTGGCTGGCGGCGTGGGCAATGTGGTGGATGTGGTCCGGGGTGGTGCCGCAGCAGCCGCCCATAATGTTGACCAGCCCTTCCTCGGCCCAGGGGCCCATCACATGGCACATGTCGTGCGGGGTCTCGTCATAGCCGCCAAAGGCATTGGGCAGGCCCGCGTTCGGATAGACCGACACCTTGCAGGTGGCCACCCGCGACAGCTCGGCCAGGAACGGGCGCATCTCCTTGGGGCCGAGGGCGCAGTTGAGGCCGATCGACCATGGCTTCACATGAGCCAGCGAGTTCCAGAACGCTTCCACGGTCTGGCCCGACAGGGTGCGGCCCGAGCGGTCGGTGATGGTGCCCGAGATCATCACCGGCACCCGCTCGCCGCGCGCCTCGAACACCTCCTCGATCGCATAGAGCGCGGCCTTGGCCACCAGCGTGTCGAAAATCGTCTCCACCATCAGGAAGTCGGCGCCGCCGTCCAGCAGTCCATTGGCCTGTTCGGTATAGGCCGCCACCATCTGATCGAAGGTCACGGCGCGGTAGCCGGGATCGTTCACGTCGGGCGACAGCGACAGGGTGCGATTGGTCGGGCCCATGGCACCCACGACAGCCCGCGGACGCTCGGCAGTTTCGAACTCGAGGCAGACCGAGCGGGCCAGCTGTGCGGCGGCCACGTTCATCTCGTACACATGCGGCTCGAGCGCATAGTCAGCCTGGCTGATCGAGGTCAGGTTGAAGCTGTTGGTGCTGATGAGTTCGGCCCCGGCCTCGCAGAAAGCGCGGTGGATGCCGGCGATCACATCCGGGCGGGTGAGCACCAGCAGGTCATTGTTGCCCTTCAGCGGATGGCCATGGTCCGCGAACCGGGCACCACGGAAGTCTTCCTCGGTCAGCGGATGCTGCTGGATCATCGAGCCCATGGCGCCATCGAGGATCAGGATCCGCCCGGCCGCGATCGCCTCGATGCGGGCAAGGCGCTCGGCGCGGGTGGCGAAGGTAGATGTCGCAGGTGCGGTCACGCGGCAACCTTTCCGGTGGCTGGAGGGGTGATGCCGAGGCGGCGGCAGGTGGCCAGCGTCAGCTCGGCCCGGTTGAGGGTATAGAAGTGGAACAGGTCCACGCCTTCGCGCTGGAGCGCCAGCACCAGGTCGGCGGCCACCGAGGCTGCGACCATGTCGCGCAGCTCCGGGCTGTCATCGAGACCGGCAAACTGGGCCTCGAACCACTCGGGCACGTGTGTGCCGGTGGCGCGCGCCATCCGCAGATAGCCCGCCACATTGCCCACCGGCATGATCCCCGGCAGCAGCGGGATCGTCAGGCCCGCCGCCGCGCAGGCATCGCGGAAACGCAGATAGGCGGCAGGCTCGCAGAAGAACTGGCTGATGGCCCGGGTGGCACCGGCATCCACCTTGGCCTTCAGCACATCGATGTCATGGGCCAGGCTCGGGCTTTCGGGGTGCTTTTCGGGATAGAAGCTGACCGAAACCTCGAAATCCCCGATCCGGCGCGCCGCGGCCGTGACGTCGGTTGCATTGCGATAGCCGTCGGGGTGCGGCTCGAAGGCCGTGCCCACGCCGGTGGGCGGATCGCCGCGCAAGGCCACGATATGGCGCACCCCGGCGTCCCAATAATCGCGCAGCACCGCGTCCACCTCATCGCGCGAGGCCGCGACGCAGGTGAGGTGGGCGGCTGGCTTCAAGGTGGTTTCGTCCAGCAGGCGGCGCACGGTGCGGTGTGTGCGCTCGCGGGTCGAGCCACCTGCGCCATAGGTCACCGACACGAAGGCAGGGTCCAGCGGGGCCAGCTTGCCCACCGCCTCCCACAGCCGGGCCTCCATCGCCTCGCTCTTGGGGGGAAAGAACTCGAATGAAATGGCAGGACGGGCGGTCATGCGGCGCTCCTGGCGGCGGGAGTGGTGGCGTCTCGGGCCGTTGCAGGCGACGCAGTCTGCACAAGCGGCGGTCGGTCGGCAGCCCAGATGGTGACCGCCAGCCCGGACTGGCCGTCGGCGGGGTGTACGGTGTCCTGCGCCCGCTGTACGAGGCCGGCATCCGCCAGCCAGCCGGCCACTTCCCCGGCTGCAAAGCCGAGACGCCGGTGGGCGTGGTGCGCGCGCAGCTCTTCGAAGGCATGGGGCGCAAAGTCGGCCACCAGAAGCGTGCCGCCGGGTCGCAGCACCCGGGCCGCCTCCGCCACTGCCATCTCGGGGGCACTGAGATAGTGCAGCACCTGGTGCAGGGTCACGAGGTCGGCGCTGGCATCGTCGAACGGCAGTGACAGGATATCGGCCTGGCGCACCGCGAGGCCCGGCTTGCCCAGCCCGTCGAGGCGCGAGCGGGCAGCGGCCAGCATGGCACGGCTGCTGTCGATCCCCTCCCCGCGCGCGGCCTGATCGGCAAACAGCGACAGGATGCGGCCGGTGCCGGAGCCGAGGTCCAGATGGAACTGGACCGGGCGGCCCGCCATCAGCTCCACCAAGCGGGCCTCCACCGCCTCCTCCGGCTGATGCAGGCGGCGCAACGCCTCCCACTCGCTCGAAGCGGCTTCGAAATAGGCCTCCGCTGCGGCTGCCCGCTGGGCATGCACACCCGACAGCCGCTCCAGATCGCGGGTGAGGACCGGATCGCCCCCGGCGGTTTCGGCCAGGATCGCAGCCGCCAGCCGCGCCGCTGCTCCATCCACAGCCAGCCGGAAGAACACCCACGCCCCTTCCGGGCGCCGCTCGATCAGACCGGCCTCGTGCAGCAGCTTGAGATGGCGCGAAACCCGCGGCTGGCTCTGCCCCAGCACCACGGACAGCTCGCCAGCCGACAGCTCGCCGCGCGCCACCAGCGCCAGGATGCGCAACCGGGTCGGCTCGCCTGCCGCCTTGAGAATGTCGACGATTGCTTCCATGCGACCCACGCCCGCTAGCTGCCAGACCCGATCATCTGGCTTAGAGATATAAACATATCTTTATGTCCCGGGAAAGCCACCCCGTATTGCCAGTGCAAACGCCGCGCCCCCGGCTGTGCGGCCTCAGCGGCTCGGGCCGGCGTTGCCGGTCGGTCTGGGATGGCGCAGGATCGGGGCGCCGATGCCCTCGCTGGTGGTGATCAGGGCTGGCTGGTCCGGGGCGGCAGCCAGGGTCTCGGCCTGGTCCAGCCGGTCGGTGACGAGGGTGCGCAGCTGCCAGCCGGTGGCGGACTGGCCGTCAGTTCCAGGTGGCAGGGCCTCAAGGACCGAGCCGTAGGTGCGCACGAACAGCCGCCCATCCGGGGCGCGCACCGCATCGGTGATGCGGTTGGCCCGTGTGCCAGCCTCGTCCAGGGGCTGCAGGGTGCCTGCAGGTTCCATCCTGTCCGGCAGCGGGCTGGCCGCCAGATCAAGCCGGTACAGACGCGTGGGCTCCGCCCGTGCATCGCGCCCGGTCTTCTCGATCAGGGTCAGGGTCTGGCCGTCGTACCAGATCGCTTCGGCATTCACCGGCCCATCGGGCAGCCGCACTGTCACCCGGCGCCACACCGGCGCCTGCGCGGCGCCAGGCTGCGGCTCGCGCAGGATCAGGAAGTCCACAGTCGGCCTGCCGCGCGCATTGTCGCCGATGTCGGCGATGATCAGGCACCCGCCGCCCTGCCCGTCCGGACACGCCCCGGATGCCAGCGCCTCCCAGTCGCGGTTGCCGGCGCCGGTCACCGGCAGGCGGGCGATGGCGCGGCCATCCTGTCCCAGTGCGAACAGCTCCGGATGGTTGCCACTGTCATTGACAGCCCAATAGAGGCCCGGGGTGCGCGTGGAGGCCGCCAGACCGCTGGCCTCCGACAGGAACGGGTCCTGCAAGGTGCCGGGCCGCCAGTCCGGGGCCGGTGTGGCCAGCAAGGCCGCGGCACCACCGACACCGGCCAGAGCGGTTGCCAGACCGGGCAACGGCCTAGCCCGGCGAGGCCGCCCCTGCTGCCCGGATCCGGTCACGGGGCGAGACTGGCGAGGCGGCTGCGCGCCTCCTCGCCGTCACGCGCGATCTGCGCCACCAGCTCGTCCAGGCCATTGAAGCGGGCCTCGGGCCGCTGGAAGGCAACCAGCTCGACCACCAGGCGCTGGCCATAGAGATCGCCCTCGAAGTCGAACAGATGCGCCTCGAACAGCGGGTCGCGCAGCCCTGTGGTCGGGGTGCGGCCAAAGTTCGCCACGCCGCCGTGGACGGTGCCGTCCGGCAGCCGCACGCGGATGGTGTAGATGCCGTGCAGCGGCTCCACCAGCATGCCGAGGCGGAAGTTGGCGGTGGGCCAGCCGATGGTGCGGCCGCGCTTCTCGCCATGCTCCACCACGCCCTCCACCTGCCAGGGACGCCCGAGAAGATCGGTGGCGGTGGCGATGTCGCCCGCCTCCAGCGCGGTCCGGATGCGCGAGGACGAGATCCGCGTGCCGCCGGCATCCCCCACCGGATCCAGCTGGGTGAAGCCGGTGCCCCGGGCCGCGCACGCCGCTGCCAGCAGGGTGCCATCGCCCGCGCGACCGGCGCCAAACCGGAAGTCATGGCCGACGGCCAGATGCGCCGGTGCCAGGGCCGCCAGCAGCTCCGCCGCGAACGCCTCCGGCGATTGGCCGGCGCGCCCGGCATCGAAGCGCAGGGCCACAAGGCCGTCCGCGCCCAGGGCCGCCGCCGCCTCGGCCCGCAGCGCCGGGGTGGTCAGCCGCCGCGCCGGGGTACCGTCGGGCGCAAAGAACACCTTGGGCGGCGGCTCGAAGGCCACCACCACCAGCGGACGCGGCGCACCACCCGCCCCGCCCGGCCCGGCTGCGGCACCGGCCCGGGCCGATGCCAGCACGGCGGCGTGGCCCCGGTGCAGGCCGTCGAATGCCCCCAGGGCCACCGCTGCACCGGTCAGGCCGGGCGGCAGGTCGGCCCAGCCGTCGGTCGCGATCATGCCGCGCTCACCCCTGTGCCTTGCGGGCCACCATCACCACGGCCTCGCCCTCCAGCACGGCGCGCCCTTCCACCGAGCAGGTGGTGGACAGGGTGACGAAGCCGCGCCGCTCGTCGAGGGCCGTGACTTCCACCGTGGTCAGCACGGTCGCACCGATCTTGACCGGCCGCTTGAAGGTCAGGGACTGGCTGACATAGATCGTGCCCGGGCCCGGCAGGCGCATGCCGATCAGGGCCGAGACATGGCCGGCCGTCAGCATGCCGTGGGCGATGCGCTCCTCGAACCTTGTGGTGGCGGCAAAGGCGGCATCGAAATGCACCGGGTTCATGTCGCCGGAGGCGGCGCCAAACATCAGCACATCGGCTTCGGTCACGGTCCGCGAGGACCGGGCCGTCTGGCCCACACTCAGTTCTTCGAAGGCCAGGCCTCCAGCTTCATTCGGCATCGGTGCCTCCTGCGGGCGGGTGCGGGGCGTGGCCGGATGCCAGCGCCTGCGTTGCGCGATTCACCATTCACGCTTCCTTAGCGGGCCACAGGCTATGGGCAATCCATCGATGGGGTACGAGCAGTGAAAAACGCTGCCGACGAGGAGTGACACACCAATGGCCGTGGACATGAACGCGCCGGTTCTGGTTGTCGATGACTACCAGACCATGATCCGGATCATCCGGAATCTGCTGAAGCAGCTGGGCTTCGAGAACGTCGACGATGCCGCCGACGGTCGCGAGGCGCTGGCGAAGATGAAGACCAAGAAGTACGGTCTTGTCATCTCCGACTGGAACATGGAGCCGATGACCGGCTACGAGCTGCTGCGCGAAGTGCGCGCCGACGAGCAGCTGAAGCCCACCCCCTTCATCATGGTGACGGCGGAATCCAAGACGGAGAACGTCATCGCCGCCAAGAAGGCCGGTGTGAACAACTACATCGTCAAGCCTTTCAACGCCCAGACGCTGAAGGCCAAGATCGCCTCGGTTCTCGGCGACTTCTAGGCCCGAACCAGACCGGGGCCAGCCCCGACCAATCCTGAATCCAAGTCAGCCCGGGAGGCGAGCATGCCTGCTCCTGAAGTCGCATCGCGCGTGCGCGAAACCCTGTCCGCCATCAAGGGCGTCGATCTCAAGGATCCGCGCCTGGGTGAAGTGCTCAATCTGGCCAGCCAGATGAGCGACGCCATGCAGGCCTTCTTCGGCGGGCTGGACCGCACGCTCTATGGCGAGCTGCGCTATATCTCGGCCTACATCGCCAGGACCCGGACCGAAATCGCGGCCCTGCGCCCCAACGATATCAAGGACGGCCGCATCCCCACGGCCGGCGCCGAGCTGGATGCCATCGTCAAGCACACCGCCAGCGCCACCCACACCATCATGGAAGCGGCCGAGGCGGTGATGGCCGCCGACCCCTCCGACCCCAACGCCTATCAGGCCTTCGTCTCCGACAAGATGATGGAGATTTTCGAGGCCTGCTCGTTCCAGGACATCACCGGCCAGCGCGTGCGCAAGGTGGTCGACACCCTCAACCACATCGAGGAGCGGATCCACCGCTTTGCCGAAGTGATGGGTGTGGAAGATGCCGAGGTGCAGGAAACCGAAGAGGACAAGCGCCGCAAGGATCTGATCCTGAACGGCCCGTCCCTCAATGGCCCCGAAGTGGCCCAGGACGACATCGACGCCATGTTCGGCGAAGCCGGTGGCGCCATGGACCAGGACGCCCTGGACGCCCTGTTCGACTGAGGTCCAACGGCATCTGCATTCTGATGCTGCGGCTCAAGCACCGCTGCAAGTGAGAGTGGCGCCAAGCATGCCCTGGCCGGGCTTGAGCGGCTGGGACCGCTGGACCGCGCGGCTCCTGCCGCGCCCATGGCGGGAGTGATGCGCGGCGGGAGCCGCGCGCTCCAGCGCAAAGCAGAGACGTCTATCCCCCCGCTGGACCGCGAGGCTCCTGCCGCGCCCATGGCGGGGGTGTTGCGCGGCGGGAACCGCGCGCTCCAGCGCCCCGACCGATACGCGGCTGTGGTTGCGGCGGTCTTTCCCTACCCCAAACGCCCCTCGGCCCGCAGCCGCTCGCGCATCCAGCCGAGCAGGCACCAGGCGTGGCTGTCATGGCGCACCTTGCCGATCGCCTCATCCAGGCTGAGCCACACCAGCATGTGGTCGGGCTCGGTCGGCTTGCCGTCGGTGGCGGTCAGCTCGAGCTCGTAGAAGGACGACAGCGAATTGGTGGGGGTGCCGTTGTTGATCCAGAATTGCCCGGCCCGGCCGATGGCGCGGCTGGGCCAGACCGTCAGGCCGGTCTCTTCCTCGAACTCGCGCACCAGCGCCTCGGCCTCCCCTTCCCCGCTTTCGATCCCGCCGCCCGGCAGGTCATACTTGTAGGGTGCCGCCGCGCCGATGCGGACGATCGCGACCTTGCCGTCCTGGCGCACGCAGATGCCATAGACACTGGGGCGTTCGGCGTAGGTCTTGTGGGGTTCGGTGCGACCGAACTGAAGCGCAAAATGAGCCATGGTGCGTGCCTGTAGCTGGTTGCGCGGCGGCTGCAAGGCCACGGTTCGGCAGCTGTCCTCAATAGCGGGTCCAGATCGCAATCATCGGCCCGGCCTGGGGCGCGCCCGCCACCAGACGCGGCGGCCCGATCGCACTGCCCGGCAGCACCGTGGTGGCGCCGCTGCTGCCGCGCCAGCCCAGCTCCAGGGTGGTGACATCGCCGACAGGCACCAGCCAGCTCGCCTGCCAGCCCATCGCCGCCTCGCCGCAGTCGGTGCCGGTTCCGAAGGCTTTGACCAGAAAGCCACTGCCATCCGGCCGGTTGCGCCCGCCGGCCACGCCCCAGCGGGTCACCTCGCTCCAGCCATTGAGGCCCGGGCAGCCACGCAGCGCCACCGACCCGTCCACCCACCAGCCACCCTCGAACCCGCGCCCCAGCGCCAGGCGCGGCTCGAAGGCGGTAAAGCGGACCTCACCGGGTGTGCCGGCAGCGAGGCCCGTGGAATTGACCAGCGCCAGCTGGGCCGAGGCCTGCCAGGGTCCAGGTGCGGGCAGGCGCAGGCGCACCGCCACCATCTGCTCGTAGGGGCCGGCGGTCTCGCCCGGCACCCCGGCACTGGGGGCGAGCACCAGGGCCACACCGTCCGCCAGCGCCCGCTCGTGATAGAGCTCCACCGCCAGAGCCCCCGGCTCGCGGGTACCACCGCCGGGATGCGGCGCGAGGGTGACGATGGTCTGAGCCGTCCGCGGAGCAGGCAACCAGGCGTCTGCTGCCGCAGGACCGGCCACCAGCGTCAGGACAGAAACGGCCGCCAGCAGGCCTAGCTGTTGAAGCCCGGCGACTGGCGCGCGACCTTGCGCAGCAGACCCGGCCACGCCAGCGCGCCACCCAGCTCCTTCATGAAGGCCGGGGCGGTCTGGCCGCGCACGCGCTGTTCCATCCCGTTGTCGCACTCCAGCAGCTCCCCGCCAGCCTGCGCCAGCACCTGCATCCGGCATGCGCGCTCAAGGTAGAACATCCGCATGAAGGCGCTGGCCGCACTATCACCTACGGTCAATGTGCCATGGTTGCGCAACAGCATGAAGCTGTGATGGCCGAGATCGGCCACCAGGCGCTCACGCTCGTCGAGTTCGAGGGCGACGCCCTCGTAATCGTGGTAGGCAAGGTCGGCGGTGCAGGCCATCGCCGTCTGCGAAATCGGCAGCAGGCCGCGCTTCTGGGCACTGACCGCGACCCCGGCGTCGGTGTGGCAGTGCAGCACGCAGACCGCATCCTCTCGCGCGGCATGGATCGCGGAGTGGATCGTGAAGCCCGCCGGATTGATGAAATAGGGCGTCGGCTCGACGATGTTGCCGTCAAGGTCCACCTTCACCAGCGACGAGGCCGTGATCTCGTCGAACAGGAAGCCATAGGGATTGATCAGGAAGTGATGGTCCGGCCCCGGCAGGCGCAGCGAGATGTGGGTGAAGATCATGTCGTCCCACCCGTACAGCGCGATCAGCCGGTAGAGCGCGGCGCAATCGACCCGCGCCCGCCACTCGGCATCGCCCACCCGCTCGCCATAGATCGGGGCGGCGGCAGCCATCAGGCCCGGCAGGGCTGCGGCGGCCTCGGCCGGGATCCCCTGGGCCTGATCCGGCTTCGATGTGTGGGCATTCATGGTGTCCTCCCTGGCAGATCTGTCTCGTTGCGCCCTTCCTGCCACAAAAGCCGCCACGTGCAAGCGCTTGCAGGTGCCTTGCAGGTGCCCCGCGGGCGCGCAGGTGTCTGACGCAGGCGGCTTGCCAGCCGGGCCGCTCCGGCTCAGAGCCTTGCGGGCGCACCCAGGAGCTTTGCCATGGACTGGACCGGTCTTGATGCCTTCAAGTACGCTGACGAGGACCGCGCGGGGATCCCTGCGCTGCTGGCGGCTGCGCCGCTGGATCCTGCGGCCCGGGCCGCTGTCCTGGCCGAAGCGCGCGACATTGTCCGCCGCGCCCGGGCGATGGACCGGCGCAAGGGGGTGGTCGAGAGCTTCCTCGAGGAGTTCTCGCTGTCCACCCAGGAGGGCCTGGCCCTCATGTGCCTGGCCGAGGCGCTGCTGCGCACACCCGATGCCGAGACCGTCGACCGGCTGATCGGCGAGAAGATTGCCGTGGGTGACTGGGGCGCGCATCTGGGCAAGTCGGACAGCTGGCTGGTCAATGCCTCCACCATTGGCCTGATCCTGACCGGGCGGCTGGTGGACCCGGCGATCGAGCTGCGGCGCGATACCACCGGTTTCCTCACCCGGCTGGTCTCGCGCGCCTCCGAGCCGGTGGTGCGGGCAGCGGTGGCGCAGGCGATGCGGATCATGGGCGAGCAGTTCGTGCTGGGCCGCACCGTGACCGCGGCGC
>JAIXTH010000172.1 GCA_027484265.1 Alphaproteobacteria bacterium | reverse complement strand
CGCTGCAGGGCTTCGGCGACCTGCGGCTCGGTCGCTTTGGCGGAAACGGCCTCGACCGCCACGGCTGCCGGAGCAGCTGCGGCGACAGGTTCGGCCAGTGGCACCGCCGGGGCGGCGGAGACCTTCGGAACCGTCTTGCTGACGGGCTGTGCGAGGGGGGCCTGTTTTGCTTCCAGATCCATCGCTGGGTTCACCGGGTTTCAGCCGGTGCCTCCTGGGTATCGTCCGGTCCGTGTCCGGCGCAGGCTCCGGAGCGGCGGTGCGTCCTGCGTCCTGCGACGCCTGGAAGCGACCGCCACCCCGGCGGGCCCGTGCCTTACCGGAACAGTGACAGTGCGGTCTGGGCCCCGCCGTTGGCAATCGAAAGCGCCTGGACACCCAGCTGTTGCTTCACCTGCAGGGCCTGCAGGCGGGCGCTTTCCTTCGAGAGGTCCGCATCGGTCATGCCGCCGATACCCGCGTTCAGGGCATCCTGCAGCTTGCCGATGAAGGTGCGGTGCACCTCCAGACGCTTGGCGCCGGCACCCCAGGTGGCCAGCTGGGTGCCGAGGTTGCCGATCGAGGCGTTCACGAGGCCGAGGGCAGTACCGGCGGTCGTGGCGCTATCCACCACCGAGGTGGCAGTGACCGTCACGATGGTCCCGCCCAGACCGATGTTGGCGCCGTTGACGGTGATGGCGTTGCCGCCGTTCGCGTCACCCAGCGACACCGCATTGTTGGCGGCCGCTGCGCCGTTGGTCATGTTCTGACCGTCGAACGTGGCGTTGTTGATGATGCTGGTGACCTGGTCGCGCAGCTGGATAAAGTCGGCATTGAGCGCGGCCTGGGCCGAGGCCGACAGGCCCGCCTGGGTCGCAGCCAGCGCCCTGCCCTTCATCTCGTTGAGCAGTTCCATCACGCTCTCGCCGGCAGCGAGGGCGGTATCCACCAGGGCGCTGGCGCGCTCGTTGGTCTCGCGGACCCGGTCATAGGCCCCGACGTCCGAGCGCATGCGGTTGGCGATGGCCCAGATGGCGCCGTTGTCCTTGGCTGAGGCAACCTTCAGGCCCGTGGAGATCCGGTTCTGGGTGGTTTCCAGTTCGCGGTTGGTGGCGTTCAGAGTCTGCAGGGCAACCATGGCGCCCATGTTGGTGTTCACGCTGATCATTTCTGTGACCTTCCGGCATTCTCGTGTGGCACCGCGTTCTCGCGGCACAGATCATTCCGACCCGCTGGACACCAAGCAACGGACGAGCCGTAAAATTGTACCTATTTCCTCTGATTTACAATGGATTACGTGGTTACCAGGTTCTTTCCGCACCGGCCTTGGGGCGGCAGGAACTGCCGGGTTTGCGGCAGTTCCTGCCGGGTAGCGGGCAGTTCCTGCCGGGGTCGCGGACCGATCGCGGGCGCGCGTGCGCGGCCGGGATCGGCCGGGGGCCTGGCTGCCTCCATCCGGCCGACGTGATCAGGCGCGGTGGCGCGGAATCGAAACTGGCGCCGCTGTTGCCAGCGGCGCCAGTTGAAACGAGGGTCGTGACGCCTGCCGGCGCCCCTGTGCCGGCTAGCGGAACAGCGCCAGTGCGGTCTGGGCGCCGCCATTGGCGATCGACAGCGCCTGGACACCCAGCTGCTGCTTGACCTGCAGGGCCTGCAGGCGGGCGCTTTCCTTCGAGAGGTCCGCGTCGGTCATGCCGCCGATGCCCGAGTTCAGGGCATCCTGCAGCTTGCCGATGAAGGTGCGGTGCACCTCCAGACGCCGCGCGCCGGCACCCCAGGTCGCGAGCTGCGTACCCAGATTGTCGATGGTGGTGTTGATGCGGCCCAGGGCAGCCGTGGCGTTGGCGGTGGAGGCCACGTCCTCGTTCTGGCCAAATCGCATCACCTCACCCACGGCCACGGCAGCCGTCGTGGCCCGCAGCTGCAGACCGACAGCGGTCACCGTGATGTTGTTGCCACCGTTGGCGTCACCGAGCGAAACCGCATTGGAGTTTGCGATCGTGACCGCGGTGGTGCCATCGGCCTGGAAGTTCCGGATCATGTTGGCGCCGTCGAAACTGGCATTCTCGACGATCGACACGATCTGGCCGCGCAGCTGCACGAAGTCGGCATTGAGCGCTGCCTGGGCAGAGGCCGACAGGCCGGTCTGGCTGGCCGCCAGGGCCTTGCCCTTCATTTCGTTGAGCAGTTCCATGATGCTCTCGCCGGCGGCGATCGCAGTATCCACCATGGCTGAGGCACGCTCGTTGGACTCACGCACGCGGTCATAGGCGCCGACGTCAGAGCGCATCCGGTTTGCAATGGCCCAGATCGCGCCGTTGTCCTTGGCAGAGGCCACCTTGAGACCGGTGGAGATGCGACTCTGGGTGGTCTCCAGATCGCGATTGGTGGCGTTCAGGGTCTGCAGAGCGACCATGGCGCCTTGGTTGGTGTTCACACTGATCATCGTCTAGCCCTTCCGGGTTTTTGATGCGTGGCACCGCGTTCTCGCAGCGCAGACCTTCCGGCCCGCCAAGTCCCAAGCAAGGATAGAGCCATAAAATTGTATCTGATTTGCCTGTATCGAAACGTTTTTCTGGGTTACCGCAATATTCACGAACCTTGTTCACCCTGACAGTTCTTGCCGGGTAACAGGCAGGAACTGCCTGTTACCCGGCAGTTTCTGCCGTTTCAGAGCACGCCCAGCATGCTGGCCACCAGCGGGTGGCGGACGATGTCGGCGTCCTTCAGGCGCACCACCGCCACATCGGGCAGCTTTTCCAGCGCATTGGCAATCTGGCCGAGGCCCGAGAGCTCGGGCAGCAGGTCGGTCTGGTTCGGGTCGCCGGTAACCACCATGGTGGAGTGCCAGCCGAGGCGGGTCAGCAGCATCTTGAGCTGGCCATAGGTGCAGTTCTGCGCCTCGTCGATCACCACGAAGGCGTTGTTCAGGGTGCGGCCCCGCATGAAGCCCACCGGCGCGATCTCGATCACGCCTTCGGTCATCATCATCTTCAGCCGCTTGGGGCTGAGCCGGTCGGACAGCGCGTCCATCAGCGGGCGCAGGTAGGGCGCCAGTTTGTCCTCCATATGCCCGGGCAGGAAGCCGATGCTCTCGCCCGCCTCCACCGCGGGCCGCGACAGCACGATGCGCGAGACCCGCCCGGCTTCCAGCGCCTCAACCGCCTTGGCGATGGCCAGATAGGTCTTGCCGGTACCGGCGGGGCCCAGGGCGCAGACCAGCGGCTTGGCATTGATGGCCTCGATCAGCTGTTCCTGCCCGGCACTGCGGGGCTTGATGGTGCGCACGAAGCGCTGGTCGCGCCCGTCATCCTCACCGTCACCGTGTCCCAGCGGCGACCAGCCAAACAGGGCCCGCACGTTGGATTCCGTCTCCGGGTGGCGATGCTCGGCGGCTTCGCGGGGGCGGCGTGCGATGGAGCGTTGCTTGGCCATGGGGTGTCTCCTCAAGGCTGGGGGTGGGACGCAAAAAAACCGCCGGTGCGAAGGGCACGGGCGGCGGCGCGGTGACGGGAGAGACGGTCTGCAACGCATGGCGCTGCCAAGGCAGGCGGCTCGTGCACCGCAACTGGCAAGGCGACAGCATGGACGATAGCCGCGTCTCCTTCTGGCAGGGGCTGACCGCTGTGCGAATCACCTGTGCTGCCCGATGTCCAAGGGACGATATCAGGGTAAATGGAATTTGAATCCCCAAATTCGTGACAGAAGGGCGATAAATCAGTGACGGCCTATGCTTTGGGCACGCTTGCCCCCCAACTGCCCCCCTCCGGCAACTACTGGATCGCCCCCACGGCGACGGTGATCGGCCAGGTGACGCTGGAAGAAGACGCATCGGTCTGGTTCGGCGCAGTGGTGCGCGGCGATGTGGAGGCGATCGTGATCGGCCCGCGCTCCAATATCCAGGACGGGGCGGTGATGCATGCCGATTTGGGCCTGCCATGCGTGGTGGGCGCCGATGTAACGGTGGGGCATCTGGCGATGCTGCACGGCTGCACGATCGGCGACGGCTCGCTGATCGGAATCGGCGCGGTGGTGCTGAACGGGGCGAAGATCGGGCGCAACTGCCTGATCGGCGCCAAGGCCTTCATCCCCGAAGGCAAGGAAATCCCCGACAATTCGGTGGTGTTCGGCGCGCCCGGCAAGGTGGTGCGCGAAGTCACCGAGGCCCAGGCCCAGGGCCTGCTCCTGTCGGCCGCGCACTATGTCGAGAACTGGAAGCGGTTCCGGGACACGCTGGCGACTGTGTAGGTGGCAAAGGAGGTGCGCAGGTCATTTGGCCTCGTGGATTCGGCGAACCTGTCATTGACTCTGCGAATCTTTCAAACTAATGGTGAATACATCGCGTCCCCGGCCTGCCGCATTGAGGCGCTCGCAAGAGCAGACTATCGGCTCAATGCCGCCGCCGGGGACAAATTCTTTCAGGCGCCCGCATGCCGATAGCGATCCTGGTCGATGGAGCCTTCTTCCTTCGTCGGTTCAAGTCCGCCTTTCCCGGCCATAACCGCAGTGATCCCAGAAGTGTGGCAAACGGGCTGTGCCTGCTCGCTGACTTCCATCTCCGCCATCGCTTCGGGCTCAATACAGAGGCGGAGTGTGTTTCAGAGCACAGCGGCCTCGCCGAGGGTCGCGAATTCTACCGACTGTTCTTCTACGACTGCCCGCCGCTCTCCAGGCGGATGCATACTGCGGTTACCAAGAAGGCGGTCAATTTCGAAAACACGCCGGAAGCGACGTTCAGACTAGCCCTGCATAACGAAATCAGCAGTTTGCGGAAAGCCGCACTGCGTTTG
>JAIXTH010000016.1 GCA_027484265.1 Alphaproteobacteria bacterium | reverse complement strand
GATCTCGCCCACCCGCGCCAGGGCGTGGGACGGTTCGAGGGCGGGCAGGATGCCTTCGAGGCGCGCCGTCAGCTGGAACGCCTCCAGCGCCTCGGTGTCAGTGGCCGACAGGTAGGTGGCGCGGCCGGTATCCTTCAGCCAGGCATGCTCGGGCCCGACACCGGGATAGTCGAGACCGGCGGAGATCGAGTGCGCGTCCTGGATCTGGCCATGGGCATCCTGCAACAGATAGGTGCGGTTGCCATGCAGCACGCCCGGGCGGCCACCGGTGAGGGCGGCGGCATGCAGGCCGGTGTCGACACCGTGACCGGCGGCCTCGACCCCGTAGATCTTCACGCTCTCGTCCTCCAGGAACGGATGGAACAGGCCGATGGCGTTCGAGCCGCCACCGATGCAGGCCACGATCGCATCGGGCAGCCGCCCTTCCCGCTCGAGAATCTGCGCCCGGGTCTCGCGGCCGATCACGGCCTGGAAGTCGCGCACCATCGCCGGATAGGGGTGCGGCCCGGCGACCGTGCCGATGATGTAGAAGGTGTCGTGCGGATTGGAGACCCAGTCGCGCAGGGCATCGTTCATCGCGTCCTTCAGCGTGGCCGTGCCCGACGTGACCGGCCGCACCTCGGCGCCCAGCAGGCGCATGCGGAATACGTTGGGCTTCTGCCGCTCGACATCGGTGGCGCCCATATAGACCACGCAAGGCAGGCCGAAGCGGGCACAGACGGTGGCGGTGGCCACCCCATGCTGGCCGGCGCCAGTCTCGGCGATGATCCGGGTCTTGCCCATCCGCATCGCCAGGAAAATCTGGCCCATGCAGTTGTTGATCTTGTGGGCGCCGGTGTGATTCAGCTCGTCGCGCTTGAAGTAGATCTTGGCGCCGCCGAAATGGTCGGTCAGCCGCTCGGCGAAATACAGCGGGCTTGGACGGCCGACATAGTCGCGCAGGAAGATGTCCAGCGTGTCCTGGAACGCCGGATCGGCCTTGGCGGTCTCGTAGGCTGCCTGCAGGGCCAGGATATTCGGCATCAGCGTCTCGGCCACGAAACGCCCGCCATAGGGGCCAAAGCGCCCGTCGGCATCGGGGAAGGCATTCCAGGCGTTGGAACGGAGGTCCATGGGTCGGCTCGAATTCTGGCGGTCAGGCAGGGACGCCCGCCTCACGGCGCGCGCAGCGCATCCAGGAAGGCAGCGATCAGGCCGGTATCCTTCACGCCCCGCGCGCTTTCAACCCCGCTTGACACGTCCACCCCCGGCGCACCGGTGCGACGGACTGCCTCGGCCACCGTTTCCGGCGTCAGGCCGCCAGCCAGGAACCACGGCACCGGGGCGGAAAACCCCGCAAGAACCGTCCAGTCGAACGCCTGGCCATGGCCGCCCGTCATGCTGGCGCCGCCCGGTGCCTTGGCATCCAGCAGCAGCATCTCGCAGGCAGGCACGAAGTCTGGCACCTGCGCCAGGTCATCAGGGCCTGCGATCCCCAGCGCCTTGATCAGCCGCAGCCCGCCCTGCCGCAGCGCCCTGGCCCGTTCGGGCGTCTCGGCACCATGCAGCTGCACCATGTCCACGCCAGCGGTCGAGGTCACGGCCTGGATCAGGGCGTCATCCGGATCGGTCACCACAGCCACGCTGACCAGGCCCAGCTCCCGCGCCTGGCGCACCAGCGGTGCGGCGCGCTCCGGCGTGATGAAGCGCGGGCTGGCTGGCACGAAATTGAAGCCGATGTGGCTGGCGCCGTGCGCTGCCACAGCTGCCACGCTGGCGGGGTCGGTCACACCGCAGATCTTGGCGAGGCAGCCGGGCGTCTGGCTCGGGCTTCTTGGCTCGGTCATGGGGCCTTATTGTCTGCCGGGGCGGGCGCGGCAACATCCTCGACTGTGGCCGCCGCCAGCTCGGCCCGGCGCGCCAGCACGCTGAACAGCTCCACCACGGCTGCAAAGCCCAGCGCTGCATAGAGATAGCCGCGCGGCACATGCACGCCGAACCCGTCCACCACCAGCATCAGCCCCACCAGAAGCAGGAACATCAGTGCCAGCATCTTGGTGGACGGATTTTGCTCGATGAACTCCGACAGGATGCCGCTGGCGAACATCATCACGATGATCGCCACCACGACTGCTGCGATCATGATCGGCAGCTCGTTGGTCATGCCCACAGCCGTGACGATGGAATCGATGGCGAACACCACATCGATCACGGCGATCTGTGCCACCACCAGCACGAACAGGTCCGGCCCGCCGGTGGCATCCTCGCCCTTGAGCGCTGCTGCATGGGCCGGCGGGCGCAGCATCTCGCCCACTTCCTGCCCGGCCTTCCACAACAGATACCCGCCCCCCGCAATCAGGATCAGGTCGCGGGCCGAGAAGTCGAGCGGCCCGAGCGTCAGGACAGTGGCGGTCAGCCCCGTCAGCCACACCAGCACCGACAGCAGCGCGATCCGGAACACCAGCGCCAAAGTGAGGCCGAGCTGGCGGGCTGCCAGCTGCCGGTGCTTGGGCAGGCGCGAGGCGGCAATGGAGATGAAGATGACGTTGTCGATCCCCAGCACGATCTCCAGCGCCGCCAGCGTGACAAAGGATGCCCAGCCCGCCGGCGACATCATCCAGCCGAAAATCGCCTCCACCTGCCCGCTCCTCACCCGGCGCCGCCCGCATCCGATGGGCGATCACCTTCACAAACCCGTGAATGAAGCGCCGCGTCCGTCAAGGCAAGAGGCAGGCTGGTGCGCGGCCACACGTGCGGTGCCGGACCCTGCTGGAGCGCGCCGCCTCCGCGGCGCGAGGGCGCCATGATCTTCGACACATGGCGCGTCACGATGAAGCGTCGCTCCGCGCCGCTGGCGCTACTGCAAGCAGCAGCGCTCCAAATGGAGGGCCGAGAATGCCGCGCAGACCTGTTGTCCGGCTCCGGACCGCCGCTTGCGGCTTTGGTCGCAGACGGCCCGGTCGGCATCAAGGACGCATCTTCGATGCGCCGCAAGCGGTGGCTTCGCCATCCTTGACGCCAACCGTGCCGCCCGCGCCCACGCCTTCAACGACGGGCCGAAGCCG
>JAIXTH010000284.1 GCA_027484265.1 Alphaproteobacteria bacterium | reverse complement strand
CGGGACGGCCGGTCTCAAGGATGGCGAAGCCACCGCCCCGCGGCGCCCGCAGGGCGTCCTTGAAACCGGACGGCACGCCTGCGATCCACGCTGGCAGCGGCGGGTGCACCGGGGAAAAGGGCGGGCGGAGGACCTCTTCCCGTTGACCGCAAACGCCCGTTCAGACCGCTGGACCGCGCGGCGAAGGTTTCCTGCCCCGTGAAACAGGGGAGGAAAGGGCCGCCCGGTATCCACAGGGCGCGGACTTCGGGTTTCAATGCAGCCATGGATCACACGCCGCCATCCCATGCCCACAGCCGCGCGCGCCTTGCCGCTGCGCTGGACCGGGTTGATGCGGCCTTGACTGACCCGGACTGCGCGTGGCTGGCGAGGCTTGCCAATCTGGGGATCTGGGGCGCCTGGCTGCGGTGGATGCTGCAGCTGCTGGCGTCCGAACTTGCCTTGGGCCTGGATCAGCAGCGGACGCTTCCGGGGGCCGAACCTCGCGCGGTGGGCCAGCTGTCGCCCAGCGCACTGGACCGCAAAATCGACCGGTTGATCAAACAAGCGGCGCGTCTGTGGCGTGTCGACGACGAGTTAGCCGCCAGACCGCGTCGGCCCCGCTGGCGCGGTCTGTTGCGGCTTGTCCTGCGCTGGCTGGGGTCGCGGCATCGTCGATTCTGGTGCGACTTCGTGGCCGTCTGCAGATTCAGGAGTGCCCCGGTTCTGGCTCTGGAGCGCTGCTGCTTGCAGCAGCGCAAGCGGCGCGGAGCGACGCTCATTCGTTAAGCGCCCAATTCGACCGTCGTGGCGCTTACGCGCCTGCGCAGCTGCAAGCAGCTGCGCTCCAGGTCCTTCAACCGCTTGCCAGAAGTCTGGCGCCGCTGAGGCGGCGCGCTCCAGCGATGACGGCATCAGCCCGGTACAAACGCCATCGCGCAGGATTCGCCCAGGCTGGGGCGGGAGACCGCGACCTTGACCAGGTTGGGGAGAGCCGGGCGCAGCTCGTTCGCCACCCACAGGCAGATGGTCTCGAGCGTCGGGGTCTCGAGGCCGGGGATGTCGTTGAGGAAGCTGTGGTCGAGCCTTGCGCGCACGTCCTCGATCGCGGCGGCGAGGTCGGCAAAGTCGCGCACCCAGTGATCGGCCGCATCGGGCACGTCCTCGACGGTCACGTCGAGGCGGAACGAGTGGCCGTGCAGGCGGCGATAGGGGTGGTCGGCGGGGCCCTGGTTCAGATGGTGGGCCGCATCGAAGGTAACCGACTTGGTGAGCTGGCAGCGGGTCACGGGATACCGATCAGTTTGTGGGTCTGCAGGCTGAGGCGCCAGCGCGGGCGGGCGCGGCACCAGGCGGTGGCGGAGACGATGTTGGCGCTCTGCTGCGGTCCGTCCATCGGTTGCAGGAAGAAGTGGGCAAAGTCGAGCCCTTCGAAGCGCTGCGGCTCGGCGCCGTCCTGCGGAAACACCAGCTTGAGCTCGTCGCCGCTGGTCTG
The DNA here is from genome assembly GCA_027484265.1 of Alphaproteobacteria bacterium. Lineage (GTDB taxonomy): Bacteria > Pseudomonadota > Alphaproteobacteria > Caulobacterales > Aquidulcibacteraceae > JAIXTH01. The sequence goes on along the minus strand of JAIXTH010000284.1, from coordinate 4,631 downwards.
CGCCAGCTCTGCACCGGCCTTGGGACTGACGCAGATCCAGTCGAGGCCGGGCGGAGCGGCGATGGTGCCATTGGTCTCGACCCCCACTTCGAGACCGGCTGCGTGCAGGGCCTCGACCAGCGGTGCATCCAGCTGCAGCAGCGGCTCGCCCCCGGTGCAGACCACATAGGGGGTGCCGCTGTCCGGCGCCGCCTGCCCGTCCCAGCAGGCGCGCACGGCGGCAGCCAGCTCGGCCGCAGTGGCAAAGCGGCCGCCGCCCGGCCCGTCCATGCCGACAAAGTCGGTGTCGCAGAACTGGCAGACCGCCTCGGCCCGGTCTTCCTCGCGCCCGCTCCACAGATTGCAGCCGGCAAACCGGCAGAACACCGCCGCCCGGCCGGTCTGCGCCCCCTCGCCCTGGAGGGTGTAATAGAGTTCCTTGACCGCGTAGCTCATGGCGCACCAAGGTGCTCGCGCCAGCGCGCATGGCCGGCAGCCCGCAGCTCGCAGGCCGGGCACGCGCCGCAGCCATAGCCCCACGCGTGCCGCTGGCTGCGGTCGCCGTGATAACAGGTGTGGGTGTGCTCGATGGTGATGTCCACCAGCGCCTGGCCGCCCAGATCCTGCGCCATCTGCCAGGTGGCAGCCTTGTCGATCCACATCAGCGGGGTGGCGATGGTGATCGACCGGTCCATGCCGAGGGACAGGGCCTGCTGCATCGCGTCCATCGTGGTGCGGCGGCAGTCGGGATAGCCGGAGAAGTCGGTCTCGCACATCCCGCCCACCAGCACACTGGCGCCGCGCCGGAAGGCCAGGGCCGCCGCCAGGGTCAGGAACAAGAGGTTGCGCCCCGGCACGAAGGTGTTGGGCAGGCCGCCACTGTCGAGCTCGATCGCCATGTCGCGGGTCAGCGCCGTCTCCGACACCTGTCCCAGCACACCCAAATCCAGCAGCGTGTCGTCGCCCAGCTTGCCAGCCCAGTCCGGGAAGCTGGCGCGCACCGCCTCCAGCACTGCGAGCCGCTGCACCAGCTCCACCCGGTGCCGCTGGCCATAGTCGAAGCCCACCGTCTCGACACGCGCATGGTTCGCCAGCGCCCACGCGAGGCAGGCGGTGGAATCCTGGCCTCCGGAGAACAGGACTAGGGCGGTGTCGGCGGAACGGGTCATGGGGCGGCGCTCTTTATCGCCAGATGCAGGCAAAAGCGACAGGGCGATGCGGAATGGAGCGCAGTAGAGCGGGAAAGCCGATGAAGCGCGCCGCCCCGGCGGCGCAGGTCCTAGCGGCGGTTGATCAGCAGCGCAGCGGCGGCGAGAGCCGAGAGCGGGGCCGTGGTGCGCGGGGCGGCGAGATAGACGTCCTCCCACTCCGGATGGAACTTCTTCTTGAAGCGGCGCACGCCCTGGAAGTTATAGAACCGCTCGCCGTGCTTGAAGGCAAAGCGGGCCACGGCGGTGGTCAGCGGCGCTTCGGGATCATGGCCGACCCCCGAGAAGGGCGCGGTATTCAGGTCGAACTGGCGATAGCCCTGCGCCTGCGCCCACAGAAACAGCTCGGCAAACAGATAGTCCATCACGCCATTGGGGGCGTCATGGGCATAGCGCATCAGGTCGACCCCGACCCGCGACTTATCGGCGACCGGCCACAGGCTGGCGAAGGCGGCGATCTGTCCGTCCGGCCCGCGCACCGTGGCCAGCGGCAGCCGGTCGAGATAGCCGATGTCGAACCGCCCCAGGGCAAAGCTCTTCTCAGAGCCCTCGGTATCGGCCAGCCATTCGTCGGAAATCCGCGCCAGCACCGGATGCAGCGGGCGGGCACTGCCGGGCCCCACCACCACCACCTGCCAGCCGTTCTTGATATGGCGGTTGCGGTGGGTGCGGATTACCTGGCGGTCCTTGCCGGCCATGGAAAAGGTGGCGAGGTCCACCAGCGCCCGCTCGCCGGTCTTGAGCATGCGCAGGCCATTGCGGCGCGCCACATCGGCGAATTCGGGGCCCACCGCATAGAAGGCGGGCTTGGCGCGGGCGTGGCGGGCGGCCGCCATGAAGGTGCGCACCAGCTCGTCCTGCTCGACCTTCAGACCAACGGGGCTGGCCAGCGCCAGCCAGTTGCGGCCCTGCACCCCATAGCACAGGAAGCTGCGGCCACTGGCTGAGAACAGGATGCGTTTGTCGCCCATCAAGGCGGCATTGACAGCCGTGTGGCCGGTCTCTGCACCGGTGAGGATCGCATCGGCGCGGCCAAGGTCCCCCAGCACGACTTCCACGTCGCGCCGCTGCAGGCGGCGCTGCCACAGCCGCGAGGCCGAACGCGCCAGCGAACGCTGCAAGCGGCGGCGGGAATCGAGAGCCCCGGAAGGGCTGCGGGAAACCAAAAGCGACATCAAGCGTCCGGTACTGTACACCCGGTAACCACAGGGCTCCGGTTGCGTACTCGCTTCCATACCCTATGTACCGGACAGGAGACACCCTGATGCTGTTCACGAATGCGAGCAAGACCCGGATGCCATCGGCTGCCGAGGCGCTGCCTGGCCGGCCGGAGGCCATTCCCACCGCGACCGACCACTTCGTAAACGCCCGCCCGCTGCACGGGCCGTGGCCGGAGGAGCTGGAGACCGCGATCTTCGGTCTCGGCTGCTTCTGGGGCGCCGAGCGCAAGTTCTGGCAGACGCCGGGCGTGTGGGTGACCGCGGTGGGCTATGCGGCCGGCCTCACGCCCAACCCGACCTACAACGAGGTCTGCACCGGTCGCACCGGCCACAATGAGGTGGTGCTGGTGGTCTATGATCCGGCCCTGATCAGCTATGATGGCCTGCTGAAGGTGTTCTTCGAGAACCATGACCCCACCCAGGGCATGCGCCAGGGCAATGACGTGGGCACCCAGTACCGCTCGGGCATCTACACCACCTCGCCTGCACAGGCGGACGCGGCGGAGGCTGCGAAGGCCGCCTATGGCGCGGCACTGGCCAAGGCCGGCTATGGCGCGGTGACCACCGAGGTCCTGCCCGCACCCGTCTTCTATTACGCCGAAGACTATCACCAGCAGTATCTGGCCAAGAACCCGGGCGGCTATTGCGGTCTGGGCGGCACCGGCGTCTCGTGTCCGGTGGGAACCGGGGTAGACGCCTGAGCCTGGCGGCGCCAAAAGCGGACCGGTGGCCCGGCTGATGGGCTGCAGGAGCTGATGACCCGTGGCGGATGTGGATGCAGTGGTGGTGGGTGCTGGCGCGGTAGGCCTGGCGATTGGCCGGGCGCTGGCGCTGGCTGGCCAGTCGGTCGTGGTGCTGGAGCGGCATCGCGGGATCGGCGAGGAAGTCTCGTCGCGCAATTCCGAAGTGGTGCATGCAGGCCTCTATTATCCCACCGGTTCGCTGAAGGCGCGGCTGTGCGCGCCGGGCGCCCATGCGCTCTATGCCTATTGTGCCAGCCGGGGCGTCACCGCCAACCGCATGGGCAAGATCGTGGTGGCCCCGACCGCAGACGAGTTGGCTGGCCTCGAGAAGCTGGCGGCCCAGGCCCATGACAATGGGGTGGAGGGGATCGAGCTGATCGATCCCGATCAGGTGCGGCGGCTCGAGCCCGATGTGAAAGTGGCGGGCGCGATCCTGTCTCCCGTCAGCGGCATCTTCGACAGCCACAGCTATATGCTCGCCCTGCTGGGCGAGATCGAGGACCACGAGGGGGCGCTGGCGCGCAAGGCGCCGTTCGAGGGCGCAAGCCAAGGTCCGGACGGCTGGACCGTCCGCACAGGCGGGGACGAGCCCGCCACCATCACCGCCACCCATTTGGTTCTGGCTCCGGGCCTCGCAGCCAGTAAGGCAGCTGCCCGGGTGGAGGGCCTTGATCCGGCACGGATCCCGGTGACCCATTATGCCCGGGGCAATTACTTCCGTTATGCAGGCAAGGCGCCGTTCCGGCGGCTGATCTATCCGATGCCGTCCACCGGGGGCCTCGGCATACACGTCACGCCGGACCTGGCAGGCCACGCCCGGTTCGGACCGGATGTGCAGCAGGTGGAAACGCTGGACTACCGTGTGGACGTGGGGCGCCGGTCGATGTTCGCGGATTCGATCCGGGCCTACTGGCCGCAGCTGGATGAGAGCCTGCTCGAGCCGGACTATGCCGGCATCCGCCCCAAGATCGGCAATGCCCTCAAGGGCTTCGAGGATTTCCGGGTGGACGGACCGCCCCAGCATGGCCTCGATGGCCTGTGGTGCCTGTTCGGGATCGATTCCCCCGGCCTCACCTGCTCGCTGGTGCTGGGCGAGCATGTGGCGGGGCTGGTGACGGGCTGAGCCCGCCACCGGTCACAGGGTCCTGGCCGGTCAGATCCCCGGCGAGCCTGCAAAGGCGCGGTAGAGGCCCACCGCTGCATCCGAAACCCGTGCCTGCGCGGTCAGGCGGTTGAGGCGGGCCTGGGAGAGGAAATCCTCGGCTTCCAGCAGCTCCTTCAGCGACAGAATCCCGGCGCGGAAGGCGCTGTCGGTGGCACGGAACCGCTCCTGCGCCGCCCGTTCGGAGGCAGCCGAGGCCGATACCCGCTCGCGGGCCAGCTGATAGGCAGCCAGCGCCTGCTGGCCCTCCTGCACGGCCGTCAGGGTGGTGGCGCGGTAGTTCAGCAGCGCCTGCTGGAAGCGGGCATCGGCACCTGCG
>JAIXTH010000261.1 GCA_027484265.1 Alphaproteobacteria bacterium | reverse complement strand
CCTGCCCGGCCGCGCAGGCCGCTGCCGGTCCTAGACCGCATTGATCGACCAGTCATAATCATGCCCCGCGATCCGGTCGCCTTGCAGGCGGCGGGCGAGGTCTGTGCCGGCATGGGCGCGCAGATGCGCCAGCACCCCGGCGTCCGTGCCGCCGAAGTCTTCCTTGAACCAGTGATAGATCGACGAGACCCGGATCCGCCCCTGCGCATCAACCCGTACCCCGCGCGGATGGTTCACATAGGCCCGTGCCGCTGCCGACAGATCGGCCTCCAGTGTGGCCGGACGCCAGGCCCGCGCCATCAGGTTGGGGCAGCCGATGGAGGCGCAATTGACCGCATAATGCACCCGTGGCTCGCGCCAGCTGCGGCGCAGGGTGCGGTGCTCGATATCATCGAGCGAATAGCGCCGGCCCTCCACCGTCACCTGCAGCGCGCCCCAGGGTCCGGGCACCAGCGGGTTGGGCCGGATGTCGCGGATCGAGCGCACCGGGAAGCGGGCCAGCACCACTTTCAGCGTGATCGCATTGTAGAGGTTCACCCAGGTGCAATACTGCGCCGGCCGTGCCAGCCGCGAAACCGTCTGCCCGGCCAGCGCCTCCACCACCCGGTCGAGGGCTGCGAGGTCCGACGGCGAGGCCTTCCAGGCGGCATAGGCCACCCGTGCCACGCCGTCAGAACCGGTGCGCACATGGCGGGCGAGCAGCCGGTCGTAGGACTGGAGCGCGTCGGTGACCCGGGCGTCCGGGGCGGTCTGGGCAGAGGCGTCCATGGCAAAGGCTCCTGCCCCACCCGCAGCAAGTCCCGCCAGTACATGGCGCCGGTCCAGCCCGCCGATAGAGCCCGGACCCGGGACGATCCCGGGCGGGCGGTCAGGCCATGGGGATTTGAGTGAGCGCATGGGACTTCATACGCTGCCGCGACCGTTCGGGTTACTGGCCTGCGCAGCCCGGCGCCAAAGCCGCACCTTCAGCAGACCGGTTCGGCCCGCCCGCCGGTCCCCGGACCATCGGAAGGCTCTCCGTCCACGGGTGGCAGTGGCTCGCCGCGCAGCCGGGCGGCGCGCCGCCTCGCAGTGGCCACCTGTTCGCGCTGGAGCAGCTCCTGTTCGAGGGCGGTGCGGTCGCGGATCATGCGCTGGTAGGTGGCGAAGTCCTCCTTGTGGAAGGCCTCGTACATTTCGTGCAGCATCTGCTCGTCGTAGCTGACGAAGGCCTCGGCGGCGACCTCGATCTCGAGGTCGGTGGCGCCCAGCGCCCGCATGGTCTTCTTGCCGAGGCGCACGGCGGCCAGGAACGTCTCACGCTCGAAGTCATCGACGCCCGCCTTCAGCTGGTCATAGGCGGCGCGGCGGTCGTGGGCGCGCGACAGGACCTTGAGGTGCGGGAACTCGCGCCGTGCGGTCTCGATGATGGCGAGGGTCTTGGCGGGATCGTCGATCGCCACCACGAGCAGGCGCGCGGTCTCGGCCCCCGCCAGCCGCAGCAGCTCGGACCGGGAGGCATCGCCGTAGTTCACCTTGCGGCCAAAGCCGCGCAGCAGCTCCACCTGGTCGGCATCATGCTCGAGCACCGAGACATGGTAGCCCTGCGCCACCAGCATCCGTCCGGTCACCTGGCCGAACCGGCCATAGCCGGCGACGATTACCTCGGGCTGCCCCTCCTCGATCTCCGGCGCGCGCGGGGTGGCGGATGTGGCCAGCATGCGGGCGCTGAGCCAGGTCCCCAGCATCAGCAGCAGCGGCGTCAGCGCCATGGACAAAGCCACCACCACGATCATCGGCCGGGTGATCTCCGGCGGCAGGACACCGGCCGACTGCGTCACGGCGAACAGCACGAAGGCAAACTCGCCCCCCTGCGCCAGCGCCAGCGCCACCAGCGCCGCCTCGCCGTTCGCATAGCGGAACAGCCTTACCAGCGGGAAGATCACCGCCGCCTTCACCGCCACCAGCAGCAGGGTGAGGCCGAGGATCATCAGCGGCTCGCCCATCATCAGGGCAAAATCGATGCTGGCCCCCACCGAGATGAAGAACAGGCCCAGCAGCAGGCCCCGGAACGGCTCGATGTCGCCCTCGATCTCGTGGCGGAACTCGCTGTCGGCCAGCACCACGCCCGCCACGAAGGCACCGAGCGCCGGCGACAGGCCCACGGTCTGCATCAGCAGGGCCACGCCCACCACCAGCAGCAGGGCTGCCGCCGTGAAAATCTCGTGCAGCCGCGTCGCCGCGATCCAGCGCAGCACGGGGCGCAACAGCAGCCGACCGCCCAGCACCACCGCCGCCACGGCCGCGATCACCGCCAGGGGCCGTGCCCAGGCTGGCAGTGCATCCAGCGCCCCGGCTCCCGCGCCCCCTTCAACTGGCAAGGTGGCCAGCAGCGGGAACAGCGCCAGCATCGGGATGATGGCAATATCCTGCAAAAGCAGGATCCCGAACGAGGCACGCCCCGGATCGGTGGCAGCAATACCCCGCTCGCGCAGGCTGGAGAGCACGATGGCGGTGGATGACAGCGACAGGGTAAAGCCCACCGCCAGTGCCATCTGCCACGACAGGCCGAATGCCATGCCAATGGCGGTACCGATCAGGCCGGTGACCAGCACCTGCGCGCTGCCCAGCCCCGCTACCAGGGCGCGCATCTTCCACAGCACCGCCGGCTGCAGCTCGAGCCCGATCAGGAACAGCATGATCACCACGCCGAATTCGGCGGCATGCAGCACCCCGCCGGGGTCCTCGATCAGCCTGAGCCCGAAGGGGCCGATCAGCGCCCCCGCGATCAGATAGCCGAGTACCGATCCCAGCCCGAGCCGCTTGGCGATGGGCACCGAGACTACGGCCGCAGCCAGGAACACAAAGGCCGACTGCAGGAGGCCCGGGCCCTCGGCGGCTGCTGTCTCTACCGCCATTCATCGCCCCCTGCCCGGCGCTGCCGGGTCATGCGCATGTGATACTGGAACCGCTCCGGCCGGTAGAAGCCCTGCACCGCCTCGATCGGCGCGCCGGACCGGTCGCGCATCACCCGGACGATCTTGAGCACGGGTGCCCCGGTGGCCACCCGCAGCGCATGGGCGGTGGCGGGTTCTGCGGCGCAGGCGGTGATCCACTGCTCGGCGCTCTCGGCCACATGGCCAGCCTTCTCCAGCAGGTCGAGCATCGGCGTGTTGGCCAGAGCCGTGGCGTCGAAGCGGGCGGCGACATCGATGGGGACGTGGGTGATGATGTGGCTGAAGGGCTCGCCCTCCAGCTTGCGCACCCGCTCGGCCCGCTGCACCGGCACACCGGACGGCAGGCCCAGAAGTTCGGCCACATCGGCGCTGGCCTGCACCCGGCCCACCGAGATCAGCTCGACTTCGGTGCGCAGTCCCATGGTGCGCAGCGCCTCCATCAGATTGTCGAAGCTGCCCTTCACCACCGGCACCGTGGCATTATAGGTCACCACCGTGCCGCGCCCGCGGTGGCGGCTGACCAGGCCTGCCGCCGCCAGCTCGTTGAGGGCGCGCTTCACCGTGATGCGCGAGACCTGGAAGATGCCGGTCAGCTCCTGCTCGCCCGGCAGCACCGCACCCAGCGGAAACTCGCCGGCGTGAATCTTCTCGCGCAGCACCAGGAACAGCTGGTGGTACAAAGGGGTGGGCAGGCGCGGGTCCACCTGACCCGCGCTCAGACCCGACAGATGGGTATCGGACAGCTCCATCCCCTTACGCTATGGCAGGAGCGCGCCCGGCGCATCCGGAAAATGCGCCCGCCATCCTGCCGCGTGCAGCTGCGGGTGGATCAGCGCGGCAGCTTGCGGGCCAGGGGCACGCCGCGGCTGCCGGAGACGCGGTCGCCGTAGCCGCCGTGCGAGAGCAGGCGGTCATACATGACGAGGGCGCCCGCGAGGCCCACATTCAGCGAGAATTTGGTGGGAATGCGCACCACCGCGGCACAGCGCGCGATCATCGCAGGGCTCAGCGAGCCGCGCTCGCGGCCCAGCACATAGGCGGCCTGCAGCGGGTGCTTGAACTCGGGCAGTTCCACCGCATCGTCGGTGATCTCCACCCCGACGAGTGCGCAGCCCTTGGGCAGGGCCATGTCGGTGACCGCATCCCACTGATAATAGGGCACATGATCCGCCGAGCGGCTGGTATCGGCCTTGTAAACGTCGCGCAGGCGCGGGTCGGCGCCGACCGTGAAGATGAAGGAGGCACCGAACGCATGGGCGGTGCGCATCAGGGCGCCGAGGTTCATCGGCTTGCTCATGCCTTCGGCGCCGATGGCGAAGTAGCCACGCATGTGAGGTCCCGTGGGGCTGTCTGGAACAGGTGCGCTGCCCGGATCAGGGCCGCGGCTGCGCTCCGTAGCGCAGGCGGGTGAGCAGTGCGACCGGGTCGGGCAGCCCGGCGGCCGCCTTCTGGACCTGTGCCTTCACCTTCTCGAACTGCATCACGTTCTCGATCCGCCGGTCGATGAAGCCGAAAGTCGGGGCGTGATCGTCGCTGCTGTCTTGCATCCAGTAGGCGAGGCTTGAGCCCTGTACGGCCATCAGGATGGTGCGCTTGGTGTACCAGTTGAAGTCGGTCGCAGTGTCACCCATCGCCCGCCACGCCGTATCGGCTGCCCGCCAGCCCAGCCGCGCTGCCAGCGTGCCGTGGACCGGGAGGGCCAGTGACACCAGGGCCCGGCGCAGCGCTTCCTTGTGCGGCGCATAGGCCAGAACCCGGGTGCGCACCGCCAGCGCTGCCTTCTGGCGGATCTTCAGGCCCTCGGCGTCGGTGATGGCCCTCGCCACGGCTGCATCGACCCGGGCGGCCCAGTGATCGATCAGGTCGCATGGCCCGCCCGGCGCCGCCAGCAT
>JAIXTH010000269.1 GCA_027484265.1 Alphaproteobacteria bacterium | reverse complement strand
GACCCAGCAGCGGACGAGCTCACGCCCCGCGTCCGGGGTTGGGTGGCCACCCAACCCCGGACACCTCATTGCGCCGCCGTTCGCGACCTCGAGGCAAGCCCATTCAACAACCGAGCAGCGGTGATCCAGTGGTTTGGTTGGGGGTTGGCAGTGAAGGGAAAGGAGGGCGACGGGGGGAAGCCGGACAACAGGTCCGCGCGGCACTTTCACCACCCCACTCGCTGGATGTCCGATGTTTGCAGCGGACCTGCGCGCAGCGCACAAAACCGGCGAACGAAGCGCTGCTGCGCGTCGCTTGGCCCGCAGTCGACATCCGGCTTCCGACGGGATCGGAGGCGGCCTGCACCGCGCGGCGCCTGCCTCCCCATGTTGCCGCCCTCGCGCACGCCCCTTAAAGAGGGGCGGCTGTCCCTTTCAGGATCCCTGCTTCCATGCTCACCGCCTTGCGCAAAGCCACCCGTACCTGGGTTGCCGGCATCTTTGTCGGCCTTCTGGTGCTCTCATTCGCGATCTTCGGCATCAATGACATCTTCCAGGGAGCAACCCCGCAGGGTGCGGCGCGGGTGGACGGCCAGCTGATCTCCTCGGCCGAATACAAGGCCGAGTTCGACCGGGTGCTGGAGCGGGCGCGGCGCGAGGCTGGCCGGTCGGTGACGGCGGAAGAGGCGGCGGCACAGGGCGTGGATTCGGCGGTGCTCAACCGGATGATCGACGAGCGGGCGCTGGCTGCCCTGACCGGCTCGCTGGGGATCGTCCCGGCCGAGGCGGCGGTGCGCCGCGAGATCGGCAATATCGAGGCGTTCCAGGACCCGAACACCGGACAGTTCTCGCCCCAGGCCTATGACAGCGCGCTGCGCAGCCAGGGCTATTCCGCCCAGGGCTTCGAGACCCAGGTGCGCCAGGACATGGCGCGCCAGACCCTGTTCATCGCCAGCACCTCGGGCATCCGCGCCCCCGGCCTCTATGCCCGCCAGACCCTCTATGCCGGCACCGAGCGGCGCCAGGTCTCGATCATCGCGGTGCCAGCCCGTCTGGTGGCGCAGCCGGGCGAGCCCACCGATGCGCAGCTGCAGCAGCTCTATGACGAGAACCGCGCCCGGCTGATGCGGCCCGAGACCCGCTCGCTGGTGCTGGCTTCCGCCATCATCGCCGACTTCACGGCTAATGTCCGCGTGGACGAGGCAGAAGTGCGCGCCGTCTTCGAGCGGGCCAAGACCCAGCGCACCACGCCGGCAACCCGGACGCTGCAGGTGCTGCAGGTGCGCGATGCCGCCCAGGCCGCCGCTGTGGAAGCCCGCATCAAGGCTGGCGAGGAGCCGGCAGCGGTTGCCACCGCCCTCGGCCTGCCGGCGCCACTGTCCTATGATGCCGCCACCGAAGCACAGGTACCGGACACGGCGGTGGCCCGCGCCGCCTTCGCCGCCCGGCCCGGTGCGGTGCAGACCGTGACCTCGCCGCTGGGCATGCGGGTGATCCGGGTGAGCGCTGCCACCGAGCAGGTGCTGCCCAGCTTCGAATCGCTGGCCCCCGAGATCCGCACCGAACTGCGCAACCGCGGCGCCCAGCGCGCCATGATCGAGGCTGCGGAGACCTTCGATGCCGCGATTGCCGAAGGCGTGGCCTTCGAGCAGGCCGCCACCCGCGCTGGGCTGCGCCTGGTCCGGATCCCGGCCATTACGGCGCAGGGCACCGGCCCCGACAGCCAGCCCGTGCCCGAATTCGCCGACCAGCAATCGCGCGAGCTGCTGTTGTCCGCATTCCAGCTTCAGCAGGGCGAGGCCACCGACCTGCTGCCCATGGGCGAGGACACCTTTGCGGCTGCCTATGTGGCCGGTGTCGTGGCGCCCTCGCCGGTGCCGTTCGCCGAGGTCCGTCCGGATCTGCGCGAGGAGTGGCGCCGCCGCCAGATCTCGGCCAGCCTCGAGACCCGCGCCAATGCCATCGCCGCCGAGGCCCGCACCAGCTCGCTGGAAGCGGCAGCCCGCAGTGCCGGCCTGCAGGTCGAGCGCCCCGACCAGCCGCTGCAGCGCGGCCAGGGTTCCCCCCAGCTGTCGCAGGCGGTGTTCGCGGCCAAGAAGGGCGAGATCGTGGTGGGCCTGACGGCCAATGGCGTCGAGTATGCCGTCATCCGGATCGAAAACATCGAACGCGATGACGAGACCGCGCAGCCGCAGCGGCTGCAGCAGGCCGAACAGAGCGTGCGCCAGAGCATCCAGCAGGACATTGTCGCCACCATCGAAGTGGTGGCGCGCGAACGGGCCGAGGTGACGATCAACCGGACCGTTGCCCGCACCGCCATCGGCCTTGTCACCGATGAAGAGACTGCCGAGAGCGCAGCGGCGGCGGCAACCGCACCAGCCGGCGCAGGTGGCACCGCTCCGGCCGGGCAGCGATGAGCGCGGACTTCCCCGTCGCGCCCGACTTCGAGACCTTCGCGGCCGCCCATGCGGCCGGGCGGGGCGTGGCGGTCTATGCCCGGCGGATCGACGATCTGGAGACCCCGGTGTCGGCCCTCGCCAAGTTCGGCGCCGGGAAGCCGGGCAGCGTGCTGTTCGAGAGCGTGGAGGGCGGCGAGACCCGGGGGCGCTATTCCTTCATCGGCTTTGATCCGGACCTGCTGTTCGAGATTGATGATGCTGGTGTGCGCCGGGCCGATGTGGCCGAAGACGGCACCCGCGGCCCCTGGCAGGCGGTGGAGGCCGCGCCGCTCGATGCGCTGCGGGCGCTGATCGCAGAGACCAAGCTGGATTTCCCGCCCGACCTGCCGCCGCCCGCCGCCGGCATCTATGGCTATCTGTCCTACGAGATGGTGGGGGAGGTGGAGACGCTGCCGCGCCCGGCAGGGGCGGGTGTGGGGGTGCCGCTGGCGCAGTTCGTGCGGCCGCGCACCGTGATCGTGTTCGACGGGGTGCGCCAGGAGCTGGCGCTGGTCACGCCTGCGCGTCCGGTGCCGGGCGAGGATGCCCGCGCCTGCTATGCAGCCGCCACGGCGCGGCTGCGGCGGGCCTGGGCGGTGCTGGACAGCCCGTCGCCGCTCAAGGTGCCAGGCCCCGGCGCCGGGCCGCGCGACCTTGGTGCCATCAGCGCCAACATGACGCCCGACATCTATATGCAGGCGGTCACCACGGCGCAGCGCTATATCCGAGCAGGGGACATATTCCAGGTGGTGCCGAGTCAGCGGTTCAGCGCGCCTTTCACCGGCTCGCCCATGGCGCTGTACCGGGCCCTGCGCCGGACCAATCCGTCGCCCTTCCTCTACCTGATCCAGCTGGACGGCTTTGCGATCGTGGGTTCGAGCCCCGAGATCCTGGTGCGGCTGCGCGATGGCACCGTGACGGTGCGGCCGATCGCCGGCACCCGTCCGCGCGGCGCCACGCCGGCCCTCGACCGGCAGATGGAAGAGGAACTGCTGGCCGATCCCAAGGAGCGGGCCGAGCATCTGATGCTGCTGGACCTTGGCCGCAATGACGTCGGCCGGGTGGCGCGCTCGCAGCCCGGCCACAATGGTGCGCCGGGAACCGGCGGCGTGCGGGTGACCGGCAGCTTCTTCGTCGAGCGCTATTCCCACGTGATGCACATTGTCTCGAATGTGGAGGGCCAGCTGCGCCCGGGCCTTGATGCCCTGGATGCGCTGCTGGCGGGTTTCCCAGCCGGGACCGTGTCCGGGGCGCCCAAGGTACGGGCGATGGAGATCATCGCCGAGCTCGAGCCTGACCGGCGCGGTGTCTATGCGGGCGGGGTCGGCTATTTCTCGGCAGGCGGCGACATGGACCTTGCGATCGCGCTGCGCACCGGGGTGGTGAAGGACGGCATTCTGCATGTCCAGGCCGGGGCCGGGGTGGTGCTTGATTCTGTGCCCGCCAGCGAGCATGCCGAGTGCGAGGCCAAGGCCCGCGCCGTGTTCCGCGCCGCCGCCGAAGCAGCCCGCTACGAAAGCTGACCCTCCATGCGCGTGCTCCTGATCGACAATTATGACAGCTTCACCTGGAACCTCGTGCATTATGTCGAGGAACTGGGCGCCACCACCACGGTGGTGCGCAATGATGTCTGGTCGGCGGGGGAAGCGATCGAGCGGGCAGGGGATGCGGTGATCCTGTCCCCCGGCCCCTGCACGCCCAATGAAGCCGGCATCTGCCTTGAACTGATCCGCCAGCGCCCGGCGGGCCTGCCGCTGCTGGGCGTGTGCCTCGGCCACCAGGCCATCGGCCAGGCCTATGGCGGCACGGTGCAGAGCGCCATGAACATCATGCATGGCAAGACCAGCACGATCCACACCACCGGCCGTGGCCTGTTCGAAGGCCTGCCGGAGCGGTTTGAAGTGGCGCGCTATCACTCGCTGGCGATCCTGCCGCAGACCCTGCCAGCGGTCCTGCGCGCCGACGCCCACACCGACGACGGCGAGATCATGGCCGTGGCGCACGTATCCGAGCCTGTCTACGGCGTGCAGTTCCACCCCGAAAGCATCGCCTCCGAACACGGCCACGCCCTCCTGCGCAACTTCCTGCGGCTCGCACAGGCGGCGCACGCGCGGGTGTGATCCCATCGCTGAAGCAAGGCTCACCGCTGCTGGCAGCGGTGGGGTAGCCTGACAGGGGTTCCTCCAAGGACCCACCGCTGCGAGCAGCGGTGATCCGGGAGGTGATTGACCCGGCCCCGGAGCGGAATTACCTCTTGGCCATGACCAAGATCATCAGTGCAGCCGATGCCAGCGAAGGCTTCTCGAGCATGCTGCGGCAGGTGCAGCAGGGGGAAGACTTTTTGGTCCTGTCACAGGGCAGGGCGGTGGCACGGGTCCTTCCCTGCCAGGACAGCGCCGCCGCAGGCTTGCCTGACGGTGCCGATATGGCCACCGTGGTTGCGCGTCTGCGGGAGCGGCCCAATCGCGATCTGCCCGGCTGGACCCGCAGCGACCTCTACGAATGACCTGGTCGGATGAGATGTGTCGGCCTCGATACAAACATTCTGGCCTATGCCGCTGGGGTGCGGCGTGTGCCGGCGGACGATATCAAGATTGAAGCCACACGTTCGATGCTTTCGAACCTCCAGACCGATGTCCGGCTGGTCGTGGCGTCCCAGTCGTGGGGCGAACTGCTGGCGCTTCTGTCCCGCGCGGGCGTCGCCCGGGCCGAATGCCGGGAGATACTCGAAGAGCTGAGGTCCGGCATGATAACAGCTCCGGTCACGCTGGACGTGTTTGACGCCGCGCTCGAGTTGTTCGGGACGCATCAGTTTCAGATCTGGGATGCCATCATCGTCCAAGCATGCGCGGCGGCCGGCTGCGGGCTCTTGCTGTCAGAAGATATGCAGGACGGCTTCAAGAAGGGGGGGCTGTTGATTGCAAACCCGCTCAACGATCACCGCCATCCGGCAATCGACGCCATTCTGCAAGTCCCATAATATATCTTATCCGCAAAGCCTCGGTTGGGTCCTGGGGCGGCGGCCGAGCGTCCTCACAGCCATGCCCTCACAGCAAGGCAACAGACCAAGCACTGAGCCTCTTGCCGCCGTGCCAGGACAACTGGCGCCTTAGCAACCTTTCAGACGTTGCGGCCTTACGCGGCCAGATCCGCATGGCGCGGGACCGGTGCACGGAGCGGACAGCCCCCTGCGTCGCTGTGGATCATGATCAACTCGGGCTCGTTGCCTGCCTCATGTTGGGCGGCGTGTTCTGGACTGGCCGCTCCTGCCTCGTCCGCGACACGATGCGCGACGGTCAGCGTGAAGCGCGAGCCTTTGCCGGGTACGCTGTCCACCAGCACATCGCCTCCCAGGAGCTGCGCCAGCTGGCGGGTAATCGCCAGCCCCAGACCGGTCCCGCCAAATGCGCGCGTTATCGAGGCATCTGCCTGCACGAAAGGTTCAAACAGATCCGGAATTCGGTCGGGATCAATGCCAATCCCGGTATCGCTGACTTCAAACGAAACTGTCCCGCCGGAATCTCGCACCCGCAGCTGAACACGCCCATGGCTGGTGAACTTCGCCGCGTTTGACAGCAGATTCAAAAGGCATTGTCCGAGCCTGAAGCCGTCGGTTTGGATTGTTTTCAGGCCCTCCTCCACCTCAAGGCAAAGCTCGTTACCCTTCGCCTCCGCTTGCGGCCGCACGGCGTCCAGGGCATCGCGCGCGACACGCGCCACGTCGACTTCCGTGATTTCGAGGCTCAGGCATCCGGATTCCACTCTGGAGTGGTCGAGAATGTCGTTGATCTGTCGAAGCAGCCGCCGGGCAGCACTGAGCACCCGGTCGTGGTCGGCAACGTCGCCCTGACGGTCATCGTCCACGGCGGTCTCACGCATGATCTCCGAATAGCCGATGATCCCGTTCAGCGGTGTCCGCAGCTCATGGCTCATGGTGGCCAGGAACTGAGACTTGGCAACGCTTGCCGCTTCGGCGGCCTGGCGCGCCAGCAAGAGGTCGGCTGTCCGGTCGAGAACCCGCTGTTCAAGCAGCGCGCGTTCCTCACGCAAATCGAGTGCAAGGAGGAGCTGGCCGAGCAAGCCCGCAACCGATGCAGCAAACGCAATCTCTTCAGGACGCCAGACACGGACTTCACCAACCGATTCACAGCACAGCGCCCCGGCAAGGCGCTCACCAGCGCGGATCTGGGCGTCCAGAATCGACTGGACATCAAGTGGTATCAGATAGACATCCGCCAGCTCCGCCGTGCGCCGGTCCTGGAGTGCGTGTGTCGCATCGATGACCCGATGGTTCTTGAGTGACGACGCGTAGGTTGGAATGTCGCTCAGGTTCAGCGTGGATTCCGACCCGAACTCGCGCGTTCGGCCACTGTAGCTCGACGAACACACCAGCATGTTCCCGGCGTCATCGTGCAACCAGATACCAACCCGGTCTACATTCAGCGCGGCCGCGACCATGCGGCACGCCTCACGACTGGCCTGTCTGAATGTTGTCTCGGGTGCGGCAGTCAGCAGAAGCAGCCGCTCGAGCTCGCGGTTGAAGACTGTGAGTTTCTCGGCCTCATGTTCGCGTTGCACGATCAGCGACCGG
>JAIXTH010000320.1 GCA_027484265.1 Alphaproteobacteria bacterium | reverse complement strand
TCGGAGGTTCGAATCCTTCTGGGTGCGCCATTTCCCGTTCATCACTGTCCGCAACGCCGGTCCTGGTCAGGAACCGGTCACGCTGGCAGCGACGGCGCGCGGGCCCGCCTGGCAAGCCCCGGGGCCGATGCCCTCCGGAGGGCCGGAGATCGCCGACAGGGGACGCCTTGCAGACCATCCAATTCCGCGCGCGGCACGCCAGTCGGTCTGCCACCCCGAATAACTGCCGCCGCACGCCTGGCTGCCCCCCAGACCGGGAGCAGACCAGGCCCCACCGTCTTCAGAAGCGCTTGAGGACCTCGATACCCCAGGCCCGGGGCTCGCCCATATAAGCCTGGAGGGAACCTGGCTGCAGGGTCGCATTGAACGTGACCACGCGGTAGCGCTCGTCGGTGATGTTCGAGCCCCACAAGGACAGCTCGGCATCCATGCCTTCGTGGCGCAGACCGATACGACCGTTGACCAGGGTAAAGCTCGGCTGGGCCTTCAGCGGATCGAGGTCGGCACCGGTCACGGTGCGCGACTGGTAGCGGGCATTGCCACTGACCACAAACGAGATCTGGTCGGTCACCGCGCGCTGATACAGGAATCCTGCCTGTACGGTCCATTTCGGCGCTGCGTTCAGGCCGCGATTGGCGATCGTGGCATCACTGACACTGGCGCCATACTGGGTGTCGGCAAAGGTCACCGAGCTGTTCAGGACCAGACCCCGGGTGACAAACCAGCGGGTCTCGAGTTCGACACCCTCCGAAATCACTTCGCCCTGATTGGACAGCAGCGTCTCGGTGCCCGTGAAGACCGTGCGCTGGAAGTCGGTGAACTCCAGCTGAAACGCCGTCACATTCACGCGCAGGCGGCGGTTGAACCATTCTGTCTTGAGGCCGACTTCCAGATTGTCGGATGTTTCAGGCAGAAAGGTCTGGCGCGAGCGGTTGCCGGCATCGCGATCAAGACTGATCCCGCCAGCCTTGTAGCCGAAGGAGGCTGCCGCATAGGCCATCACCGTGGGAGTGACCTGCCAGGAGAGCGCTGTCGTCCAGGTGGTCGCATCATCCTCGAAGCTGGCAGTGTAGTTGCGGGTGGCACAGAACACGCGGGCTGCCGCCGGGACCAGGGCCGAGGTACAGGACGCACCGATCCGTGTGATGAACTCGCCGCCACCAAACTTGGATTCCTCCAGATAGCGCAGCCCCACCGTGGCCTTCAAAGTGTCCGTGATGTCGAACGTGCCATGGGCAAACACCGACCAGCCGTCGCCGGTCTGATAGAACCGGCGCAGCTGATCGCCGTCGCCAGCCTGATACAGCCCGGCAATCGCCCGCCCGGTGACCGCCGCCTGGTAGCGCCCGAGGTCGCGACCGATGGTCTGGACCGAGGGGTTGGTCAGCCGGGTGTCGAACCAGAAGGCGCCCACCAACCAGTCGAGCCGCCCCGTCCGGTTCTGGAGCGTCGCCTCGAACGTGGTCATCCGGTCCTTGGTGACCTCGTTGAACAGGTTCGCCAGATCAAGGTCGAGGAAGTCGATGTCCGCGTCACGGCTGGCAATGAACTGCCTGTTGCTGGCCAGCAGCTTCACGTCGCCAAGAGGCGTCGTCCAGTCCAGCTGGGCAGAGTAGCCAAACTCCCGGGTGTCGGACCTGACCGGTGTACTGGTGGCCACGAGGAAGTCGGCTTCCTGGGTTGGGTTGAAAACCGTGCCGCCCAAGCTGGCGATCAGCGGCGCACGAACGCCGTTCAGCACATAGGGCGCCGCACAGCACATCTCTGTCTTCTCGATATAGTCGGCGATCAGCCGCACCGAGACATCAGGGCTGGGCGTGTAGAGCAGCTGCCCACGCACGGCATAGCGGTTGCGGTCGTTGTAGCGTTGGTTCAGCCGCTGGTCGGCGACAAAGCCATCGCGCCGGTTGAAGACGCCTGACAGCCTGAAGGCCAGTCTGTCCTCGATGAGAGGGCCGGTAACCGAACCCTGCAGGCGCTGCTGACCGTCGGCGCCAAAGCCCACGAGGTACTCACCGCCCAGGTCGAAGGATGGCAGATTGGTGGACAGGATGATGGCGCCGGCAGACGTATTCTTGCCGAAGAGCGTGCCCTGTGGCCCGCGGAGCACTTCGACCTGGCGCACATCCAGCAAATCGTTGAGTGCCAGCGCCGGGCGAGAGCGGTAGACCCCGTCGACAAACACGCCGACCGCAGCCTCGAGCCCCAGATTCTGGCCCTGGGTTCCAACGCCGCGGATGCGCAGTACACCGCCCGTGGTTTCCGAGTTCGAGACCGTGATCACCAGCGACGGCGCCACTTGCTGCAGGGCTGTCGTGTCGCGCACACCAGCCGACGCGAGCTGCTCGGCACCCACGGCAGTGACGGCCACCGGCACGGTCTGTTGCGACTCTGCCCGTCGGGTAGCGGTCACAACCACCGTCTCGACCTCTGTGGCCGAGGTCGCAGGTGTCGCCGATCCTGGCGCGGCCTGCGCAACCGCAGTCCCCGCCATCAAGCTGACGAGCCCGCCCACCATAGTGCCTGCCAGCAGCGTCGCGCGCTGCATCCGTCCGTGAGCCATTGTCCCCTCCCGTCGCTGCCGCTCGCAGCAGCCCGCTTGAAATTGTCAACAATCTGGAGCACGCTGAGCGTATAAGTCAAGGGCTGCACCACCGCTGTGGGCGGCCAGGCTCAGCTGGGGAGGGGCCGATGCGGCGTCGGGATTTCATTGGATCGGCAACAGTGACGGCGGCGCTGTCCGCACTCTCGACCTCACCGGCCTGGGCAACCGGTGACCGGGACGTGATCCGTCGAGCCTTCCTCTATGGATATGGAATCTACGAGTTTGCTCGGACCGCGCTGGGCGCCGGGGTGCGTCAGGGATACCGGCCCAATACGCTGCTGCGGCGGCGGACCCTGTCGGACCATACCCACCGGATGGTGACCGCCCCCAACAACGACACCCTGTATGCCAGCGCCTTTCTCGAGCTGTCGGCAGGGCCTGTGGAAGTGACCGCGCCCGATGCACCGGACCGCTATCACAGCATCGCCTTCATGAACGCCTTCACCGACAATTTTGCCTATCTGGGCACGCGGGCAACCGGTGGCCGGGCGGGTCGGTGGTGGGTGGCGGGACCCGACTGGCGCGGGCGCGCGCCTGCCGGTGTCGGCGTGATCCGGTCGGATACCAATGACGTCTGGATGCTGGGTCGCACCCTGGTGGCAGGCCCGGAGGATCTGGCAGCCGCCAATGCGGCCCAGGACGGAATCAACCTGATCATTCCGCCCGAACGCGGTCCGGCACGCGATATCGTGGCGCGCCCTGCGCTTGAGCCTACTGGCGCGCTTTTCCTCGATACCGTGAACGAAATGCTCGGTCGGTCCAGCCGCCAGACCGGCCATGCCAGACGCGCGCGCGGATTCCGGCGCGTTGGCATCCACGCGGGCGTGGCCGGTGCCTATGCTGCGCTGCCTCGTGCCGGGCAGGTACTGTGGGACGAGCAGATTCCCGCGCTCCTGACAGAACTGCGCGCCAATGCCGACAATGGGTCGCGGATCGTCAATGGCTGGCGTCTGCCGCCGCCAGGTGTCGGCGATTTCGGCGAGAACGACCTGCTGCGTTCGACAATCGCGCTCTGGGGCCTCGCCGCGCTCTCGATCGAGGAGGCCACCTATTTCCGCTGTGCGCAGGATGGTGCCGGGAACCGACTGGACGGCAATCGTGCGTACCGCTTCACCATCCCGGCCTCGGGCGTGCCTGTGGACGCGTTCTGGTCGCTGTCGATGTATGAGGAGACGCCGGACGGGCGCTTCTTCTTCGTGGACAACCCGATCCGCCGCTATGCGGTGGGCGACAGGACGCCGGGCCTTGTCCACAATGGCGACGGCTCGCTGACGTTCCTGCTGCAGGCGGACCAGCCGACGGGGCCGCTGGCAACCAACTGGCTGCCCGCGCCGCGCGGACCTTTCATGACATCGTTCCGGGCCTATCTGCCGCAGGCTGACATGCGCGCCGGGCGCTGGACCCCGCCCCCACTGGTTCCAGCACAGCCAGCCTGAGCAGTGACAGGGCGCTTCCGGTTGGCACAGGATCGCCCTATCTAGGGGACAACTGACCTGGACTTGTGATGACGATCAACTCCGCCACCGTACCTGCATCGCCGCAAGCCCGTGTCGGCTCGGTCCGGATCGCGCGCGACGTGGCCCGTCTGATCGAGAGCGGTGTCTATGCCTCCGGCCAGCGGCTGCGGGAGCAGGAGATCGCAGACCGGTTCGGATCCTCCCGCGGACCGGTGCGCGAAGCGCTGCGCATCCTGGAGAGCCAGGGCCTGGTGGTGGTCGAACAGATGCGTGGCGCACGGGTTGTGCATGCCAATGAGGCCGACTTTCTCGAAGTGGTGCGGATCCGCGCTGGCCTGGCCGGCGTGGTGGCGCAGCGCGCAGCCGAGGAGGCTGACCCGCAGGCAGCGCAGCAGCTGCTGGAGCAGACCCGCCTGGTACTGGCCGAGACCCGCAACGGCGCCAGCCTCGACGAGACCTATGCCAGCCTGCGCACCCTTGCCCGAGTTCTGAGTCAGATGTCCCCCTCCCACAGAGCGCAGACGATGATGCAGGCGCTTTCGGGCGGACGCGAGGCGTTCCAGACCATGGGCCTGTCCACCCGGTCACGGCGGGTGCAGGCAGCGCAGATCTGGGTGCGCGTGGCCGAAGCCATCGTGGCGCGCCATCCCATCAAGGCCCGCGATGGCATCCTTGCGCTGTACGAGATGGCGATCGAGCACATCCTGACCCAGACCAGCGATGGCGTCAGAGCGGCAGAAGCGCCTGGATTGCCCGGCGCAGCGCAGCGGTAACCGGCGGAATGAAGGCCGGGTCCACCTTCTCGATGTCATCGCTGGCGGCATGGTGGAAGCGGTGCGCGCCGAACATGCCAAACGCCCGCGGATAACCCGCACGCAGCACTTCGCCCAGCTCGCCCGCGGCTCCGAGAGTTGAGGGATAGGCCGCTTCCAGACCCGGCAGTCCGGCAAATGCCGACCGCAGCGGCGCGACCAGGTCGGGCGTTCCCATCAATACACGCTGCGGGTCCGCCGACATCAGAGGCCCCAGCATGGCGCCGAACTCATGCCAGTCGCGGGCAGCGAAGCCCGCACCGAGATGGACCCAAAGCCGCGTGTCACCCGGCGGTGGCGCTCCGTCGCGCAGCCAGATGTGGCCGCCGAGATTGTCATACTCGTGCCCGCTGGTGACAACCACACTGATGGCCTGGTCGGGAAAGGCCACCGGGACCCAGGCCGTCAGGATACGGAACGCGGCAATCCCCGGTCCGCGCTCGCCCATGCAGGGGCCCCAGCCCGAGCGCGGCGTCGAGATGACCAGCCGGGGTCCGGGCCGGTCGATCCTGCCAGCCAGATTGAAGGCCGGCCTGTACCCGCTGTCGCCCGTCAGGACCAGCGTGGCCCGCGCACCGCTGCGGGCCAGCTCCAGCAGTGGCTGGGCTGCGCGAGACCCGATCACCGCCATGGGTATGGGGACTGGCGGCCCCTCCGGATCGGCATTGAGGGCCAGCGATTCGCCCGTCGGTCCGGTAGTCACCAGAACAATCGCCGCAGCTCCTGCCACGGCGACCTGTCGAACCCGTGTGAGGATCGGCTGGGCCGCAAGCTGGGAATGTCGCCCGTGCGGCAGGATCAGCAGTGCAACGGCCCCTGCCATGAGGGCCGTGTCGGCCTGGTCACGCCAGACCCGCAGCGGGCCCGATACCCCATCCGGTCCCGTCACCGTCACGACCGCCTGCGGCACCACCGGAACCTGGGCGTTGCCCACCCGCAGCTCGGCGACGGTCGGCTCGAAGAACGGCGTCTGGAACGACTGGCGGGTGACAGCATAGCCATGCGCCCGCAGATGCGCCTCCATCCAGGCCCCGCAGGCCTCGTCTCCCTGGCCGCCCGCCCGCAGGTCCCTGAACCCGGCAAGCGCAGCATAGGCAGCTGCGGCCTCTTGCTGGTCGCCGGCAGCCGTTGGAGCGGGCGCTTGCCCGGCGGCTGCCGGTGTGCTGGCCATGGCCCCGGCTGCAGCACCTGCCAGGGGGCCTGCCAGCGCCCCTGCGCCAATGGCGCCCGAGACGAGTGATCGACGGGACGTATGCATGAGATCGGTCTCCTGATGATGTGGACAGACACTAGACAGTCGCATCCATATTGTCGACAATCCTCCTCCCAATATGGGAGGCTCGCAGCATGAAACGACGGACATTCGCTCTCGGACTGGCTGCATCGGCAGCCATGACGGCCCTCGCGTCACGACCGCGCCAGGCTGGCGCACAGGCCCGGGACCAAGCCCCGGACAGCGATGGGATAACGCATCTGCCGATGCCCGCCCCCTGGGGTGCGGACGGGCCGCATGGGGTGGAGACAGTCACCGGCGTGTGGACCGACAGGGCACGCGACCGCGCTGTCCCCTGGCTGATCCGCCTGCCTGTCACGGCCGCGCCCGCAGCCCCTGTTGTTGTCTTTTCGCACGGACTTGGTGGCTCGCGCGATGGAGGCGCGCGGATGTCCAACCGGCTCGCCAGCCATGGCTATGCCGTGGTGCATATCCAGCATCCCGGCTCGGACATAGCCATCTGGGGCGGGGTCAGACCCCAGATCGACACCATCGACCGCGCCGAGCTCGCCCGGCGGGCTGGCGATCCCCGGGTCGCGATGGCGCGCTTCAGGGATGTACCGTTTGCGGTCAGCCAGATCCGGGCCATGGCGCGCGATGCACTGGCAGGACGGCTCGATGTCGAGCGGATGGCCATGTCGGGCCACTCTTACGGCGCGGTCACTACCCAGGTGGCTGCAGGTCAGGTGTTTGCGGGTGGCGCCTCCCTGCCGGTGGACGCATTCTCGGCCTTTGTCGCCATGAGCCCGTCGGGCGACCGAGGCGGCAATGACCAGGCAGCGTTTGCCCGTGTGAACAGGCCCTTCATGTGCCTGACCGGCACGGAGGACAGCTTTGCTCTCAATGCCGCTGTCGGATCGGCAGCCGATCGCCTGCGGGTCTATGCGGCACTTCCGCCCCGGATACCGGCGGTCCAGGTGGTACTGACCGGCGGTGACCACTTCGTGTTTGATGGCCGTGTGCTCACCGGTGGACCGCGCCCCGGGGATGCCCGTCACCAGGCGATCATCGATGCCAGCGTGCTGGCATTCCTCGACGGTCATCTGCGCAATGATGCGGCTGCACGGGCATTCCTGCGGGAGGGCCTGGCAGCTGCAGCCGGGCCTGATGCACGGATCGACTGGCGGTCGGTCGGCGCATGACCGCGCCAACGCGCCGCCAGACGCTTGCGACGCTCGTCTCCGGTGCCGTGACCGGAGCCGCTGGCGGGCTGGTGGCCGGGCCCGCTGCCGGCGCCGGAGCATCCATGCGACTCGAGGGACGCCAGACCTACTCGGAATCAGTCCAGGTCGCCTGCGGTGATCCAGCCGGCAACCGGTTCGTGGTCCTGCGCCTGTGCCAGTATCCCGAGATGGGGGTCGCCTGGTTATGGGCTGCGGCCGTGATCGACGGGCGGTTTGCTCTGATGGTGGACAATGAGGCGCCCTGGTCGGGCACATCCTCGGTGCAGGACGGCGCGCAGGCCGCCAGCTATGCCGCTGCCACCCGTGCAGCCAGCTTCAGCTTCAGCCGCAGCGGCCCCCGTGATCGCCCTTCCGCGGCAACGGCCCGCTTCGAAGGCAGTCACCGCCGCCGCCGGTTCGCGGTGTCGGCCCTGTTCGAGCCGGCTGCGGGCTTTACCGGCCTTCTGCAGGGTCGCTCGGAGCAGTTCGGCGCGGTGCGGGCCGAAGTCACGATTGGCGGGCAAAGCTATGTGATCGAAGGACCCGGCCAGTGGCATGAACAACCGCAGACCGACCCGCGGTTCGTCCATCCGTTCGTCTATGCAAGCCTGTGGGGCCCGGGAATCTTCTCGACCTTGCTGCAGACCGAGGAGGGGTCTGGCGGCTATGTGATCGCGCCCACCGGGGTGACCCGCTTCGACCGGGCTGCCTTTGCAGCACCCGGGCGAACGCGAAGGGTACGTGCATCGGGGCCGGACGGTTCGATGGACCTGATGCTGCACGAAGTGCGCAGCTACGGGTTCGGCGTTTACCGGCAGACCTGGCGCGGAGCCTTCGTGCGCACCCGCCTGGGCGACACACCGATGATCGGGTTCGCCAACACCTTCCCCACCGGGTATCGCCCTGCATGAAGGCCGCCCCCTGCTTCTGGACCTGGCCTCGATGGTCATGCCCGAACAGCCCGTCGCCATCGCCGCCGCACTGACGGCCTGGCTGCGAGGCGGGCCGGCAGGGGCGCCTGCACGGTGGATTGCGGCTCAGGCGAGCCTGTAGCCGACACCGGGTTCTGCGAGGATCAGCACGGGGGTGGCAGGGTCGGCTTCCAGCTTGACGCGCAGCTGGCCGATATAGACCCGCAGATAGTGCAGATCGGCGCGCTCAGAACCCCAGACGGCCTGAAGCAGCTCGCCATGGCGTACAGGTGCTCCCTGTCTGACGGCGAGTTCGGCGAGGAGGTCATACTCCTTGGGCGACAGGCGCACGATCTCGCCGTCGCGCAGGACCCGCCGTGCGCCAAGATCGATCCGGAGCGGGCCGCTGGTGACAACGGGGAGGGACCCACGGGCCTGGACGCCATGTCGCAGGGCTGCCCGGATCCTGGCCAGCAGCTCGGGAACGGAGAATGGCTTGGTCACATAGTCATCGGCCCCCAGATCGAGCGCCTGGACCTTGGCAGGCTCGCTGTCGCGGGCCGTCAGGACAATGATCGGTGTGGCGGCGCGCGCCCGGATGCCGGTGATCAGATCCATGCCGTCCCGGTCCGGCAGGCCGAGGTCCAGCAGCACGAGGTCGGGGGCATGATGGGCCTGCCAGCGCAGGCCTTCGGCACCGCTGGCAGCCTCCACCACCTTGTGACCGGCTGCCTTGAGGGTGGCCGCCAAGGTGCGGCGCAGGCCCGCATCATCCTCCACCACCAGAATGGTGGCCGGGTCGCTGGGCTCCTGGCGGGACAGTCCGGTCATGGGGCAGCATCCTGTGCCAGGGGCAGATCGATGCGAAACAGGGCGCCTGTGCCGTCGGCTCGATTGCTGGCGGTGATCCGTGCGCCCTGCGCGTCCAGAAATCCGCGCGCGATGGCCAGGCCAAGGCCGGTCCCGGGCGGGCGACCGTCACCGCTGGCGCCGCGGGCGAACTTCTCGAACAGCTGCGGCATGAGGTCCGGCGGGATGCCGGGGCCACTGTCGGCGACATCGATGGCCACGCCCGCGCCGGCGCGCCGGGCCCGGACCGAGATGGCCGCGCCATCAGGCGTATGCTTGCCGGCATTCTCCAGCACATTGGCCAGAGCGGCGACTGCCAGCTGATAGTCCACCTGAACCCGGGGCAGCGCACTGGAGGCGTCCAGCTCGACCTGGCGTCCCTTCAGGGCCAGATCGGCGCGGGCCAGGGCAGCCGCGATCAGATCGGAGACTTCCACCGGCTCGCGGTCCGGGCGCACAGCACCGGCGTCGATCCGCACCATGTCGAGCAGATGCTCCACGAAGCCCGACAGACGCCGGGTCTCACTGTCCGCCACGGCCAGGAGCTCGGCCCGTTCATCCTCGCTCTGCCCGCCCGGAAACAGACGCAGGGTCTGCAGCGCCGCCGATACGGTGGCCAGTGGCGTGCGCAGATCGTGGCTGACAGACGACAGGAGCGCGCCCTTCAGCCGCTCGCTTTCAGCTTCCAGCCGCGCACTCTCCACCCGCTGGGCATAGGCCGCCCGCTCGAAGGCGACACCAGCCTGTGCGGCGATCAGATCGAGCAGCCGGCGCTGCTCGGGATCCAGCCTTGTCTCGCCATCATGGGGCATCAGGCCGATGACACCCGCACGGCCGGTCTCGCCCGGCACGGGCACGAACAGCCAGCGTCCGCCCGGCAGCGTGTCGGCACCGCGCCCGGTGGCACTGCCATGGTCGAAGGTCCACTGCGCCGCCGCCACCTCGCTCGAAGCCAGCGTGACAGGCCCCGGGGCCTCGCCCGCCGGCTCCAGGCTGGCGCCGCGCGGCACCAGCACCAGGGCAACCGCCTTGAGCAGACTTGCCGTGACCTCGGCGGTGGTCTGGGCGGCATCGTTCACACTGTCGGACGTCACCAGCCGGGCCGCAAAGTCCTGCAGCGCACTGGCCTGGCGTTCCTGGCGGCGGGCCAGCATCAGACGCGCCCTGGCCTGCGCCGCGACACCCGACGTGATCAGCCCCACGGCGAGGAAGAAGATCACCGCGAACACGTTGCGCGGATCGGCGATATGGAAGGTGAAATACGGCTCGGTGAGAAAGAAGTTGTAGGCCAGCATCGAGGCCACAGCCGCCACCATCGAGACTGCGGCGCCGGACTGGATGGCCGCCAGAATGATCGGAATCACGAAGAACAGGCTGGCATTGGGCAGGTCGATCAGCCGGTCCGCTGCCGTGGCGAGGGCAGCCGCCGCCGCCACCATGATCAGGGCCCCCAGATGGCCCTCGGGTGTTCCCAGATGCGGCGGTGCCCCGGCCAGCGTGCGGCGGGCCTGGCGGGTCTGGTCCTGGGGACAGACCACCAAGGCGATGTCGCCTGCCTCGCGCACCAGCCTGCGCACCATCGACCCGTGAACCAGCTCCACCGGCCAGGGTCGGGCGGCTGCCCCCAGGACGATGTGGGACGCATTGGCATCGCGGGCATAGGCGATGACATCCCCGGCCGGATCGTCGCCGGTGAGCATCCGGGTCTCGGCGCCAAGCTCGGCCGCAAGCCGGAATGCCTCCAGCACACCCGCCCGCTCGGGCGCATCGGCTGCCTCGCCGCGCGCCACATGCACCACAGTCCAGGGCGCCCGCAGCCGCTCGGCCAGCCTCTTGGCGCGCCGGACCACATTGGCCCCGGCCGGGCCGCCATCGATGCAGGCAATGATGCGCTCGCTGGCATCCCAGGTTTCCTGGATGCCATGCTCCTGGCGGTGGGCCCGCATGGCCTCGTCCACCCGCTCGGCGGTGCGGCGCAGGGCCAGCTCGCGCAGGGCCGTCAGATTGCCGGGGGTGAAGAACCCGGCCAGTGCCCGCGACGCCACATCGGCCGGATAGATCTTCCCGTCCGCCAGCCGCTGGCGCAGCTCGTCGGGCGTGATGTCGACGATCTCGATATCGGAGGCGAGGTCCAGCACGCTGTCGGGGACGGTCTCGCGCACGATCACGCCGGTGACCTTGGCCACCACTTCGTTGGCGCTCTCGAGATGCTGGACGTTCATGGTGGAATAGACGTCGATGCCGGCGTCCAGAAGATCGGCCACATCCATCCAGCGCTTGGGGTGGCGGGAGCCCTCGGCATTGGAGTGGGCCAGCTCGTCCACCAGCACCAGATCGGGCTGGCGCTTGAGGATGGCGTCCAGATCCATCTCGGCCAGCGTCTGCCCGCGATAGGACACCTCGCGGCGGGGCAGCACTTCAAGGCCCGGCATCAGCGCCTGTGTGCCGGTGCGCTGGTGGGTTTCCACCACACCGACCACCACATCGCGGCCTTCCAGCCGCTTGGCGTGGGCCTCCCGCAGCATCTCGCAGGTCTTGCCGACCCCGGGGGCGGCACCCAGGAACAGCTTCATCCGCCCCCGGCCCTCGCGGGCGGCCACCCGCAGGAGCACGTCGGGACTGGGGCGGGACTGGTCGGGACTGCCGGGCATGGACAGCTTACTGCCGCGTCAGGCGGTCAAGCGCCAGATTGAGGTCGAGCACATGGACCGCAGGGGCACCGAACAGGCCCAGCAGCGGTTGCTGCGTGTGCTCGCGCACCAGCGCCGCCACCTGTGCCTCCCCGAGCCCTCTGGCGGCGGCCACCCGCGCCACCTGCACCGCCGCCGCAGCTGGCGAGATGTGCGGATCAAGTCCGGATGCGGAGGCCGTGGCGAGGTCGGCCGGGACCGGGCCGGTCACCCCGGCCTCGCGCAGCTGCCCGGTGCGGGCCGTGACCTGCTCCACCAGCGCCGCCGACGTCGGCCCCAGATTGGAGCCGGACGAGGCCGCGGCGTCATAGCCGTCGCCGGCTGCCGAAGGTCGCGGCCAGAAATAGGCCGGCCCGGTGAAGGACTGGCCGATCAGACGCGAGCCGACCACACGCTCGCCGTCGCGGATCAGGCTGCCATCGGCCTTGTCGGCGAACAGTGTCTGGCCAATGCCGGTGACGGCCAGCGGATAGGCGATGCCGGTCAGCAGAGTGAACAGGGCCAGCAGGACGATGGCGGGGCGGACGTGTTCCATGTTCGATACCTCGTTCAGACCAGACCCAGGCCGTTCACGGCCATGTCGATCAGCTTGATGCCGGCAAACGGCACCAGAAGGCCGCCGAGGCCATAGATGGCGAGGTTGCGCGACAGCAGCACGCCAGCCGGAGCCGGGCGGTAGGTGACCCCCCTGAGGGCCAGCGGGATCAGCGCGACGATGATCAGCGCATTGAAGATGATGGCCGACAGCACCGCGCTGTGCGGGCTCTCCAGCCCCATCAGATTGAGCATGCCGAGCCCGGGATAGAGAGCGGCAAACATCGCCGGGATGATGGCGAAATACTTGGCCACATCGTTGGAGATGGAGAAGGTGGTGAGCGCGCCGCGCGTCATCAGCAGCTGCTTGCCGATACCGACAATCTCGATCAGCTTGGTCGGGTCGCTGTCGAGGTCGATCATGTTGCCGGCCTCGCGGGCGGCAACGGTGCCGGTCTGCATCGCCACGCCAACGTCTGCCTGTGCCAGAGCGGGGGCATCATTGGTGCCGTCGCCGCACATGGCCACCAGCTTGCCTCTGGCCTGCTCGGAGCGGATCAGCTCCAGCTTGGCCTCGGGCGTGGCCTCGGCGAGGAAATCGTCCACCCCGGCTTCGGCGGCGATGGCTGCAGCCGTCAGCGGATTGTCGCCGGTGATCATCACGGTGCGGATGCCCATGGCGCGCAGCTCGGCAAAGCGCTCGCGCACCCCGCCCTTCACGATGTCCTTGAGATGCACGATGCCGAGGGCCCGGCCATCGCGGGCCACAGCCAGCGGCGTTCCGCCGGCCCGGGCAACCCCCTGGGCGAGGGCTGTCAGTTCGGCTGGAGCCGGCCGGCCCTGGGACGCCAGCCAGGCGATCACGCTGTCGGTGGCGCCCTTGCGGATCGCCTCGCCCTGCCAGTCGACACCGCTCATGCGGGTCTGGGCCGTGAAGGGCACGAAGCTGGCCTCGTGGCTGGCGATCGCGCGCCCGCGCAGACCGAACCGCTCCTTGGCCAGCACCACGATGGACCGGCCCTCGGGAGTCTCGTCCGCCAGGCTCGCAAGCTGGGCCGCATCCGCCAGCTCCTCCTCGCTGACACCCGGCAGGGGCAGGAAAGCGCTGGCCTGGCGGTTGCCAAGGGTGATGGTGCCGGTCTTGTCCAGCAGCAGCACGTCGACATCGCCGGCAGCCTCCACCGCCCGCCCGGACAGGGCCAGGACATTGAACCGCACCAGCCGGTTCATGCCAGCCACGCCGATGGCCGAGACCAGGCCCGCGATGGTGGTCGGGATCAGCGTGATGAACAGCGCGACCAGCAGCACCCCGGGCACGGCCCCGCCCGCATAGGCGGCAAAGGACGGGATCGCCGCCACACAGATCAGGAAGATCAGCGAGAATCCGGCCAGCAGGATCGCCAGTGCGATCTCGTTGGGGGTCTTCTTGCGCTGGGCACCTTCCACCAGGCCGATCATCCGGTCGAGGAAGCTCGACCCCTGGGCGGCTGTCACGCGCACCACGATCCTGTCCGACAGCACCCGGGTTCCCCCCGTCACGGCACTGCGGTCGCCGCCGCTCTCGCGGATCACGGGTGCGCTCTCGCCGGTGATCGCACTTTCATCGACGCTGGCCACCCCGTCGATCACCTCGCCGTCTGCCGGGATCACGTCTCCCGGCTCGCACAGCACCAGGTCGCCGACTTTCAGCTCCGGCGCGGGGACCGGCCGGGGATCGGGATCGGCGGGTCCTGTCATGCGGCGGGCCAGCGTTTCGGTGCGGGTCTTGCGCAGGCTGGCGGCCTGGGCCTTGCCGCGCCCTTCGGCGACGGCTTCGGCAAAGTTGGCGAACAGCACGGTCAGCCAGAGCCAGAAGGCGATCTGGCCCGAGAATCCGGCGCCGCCGCCGCCGGCCAGGTCGCGAGCCCACAGGAAGGTCGCCACCAGCGACGCCAGCGCGGTCACCGCGATCACCGGATTGCGGACAAGGCGGTCGGGCGCGAGCTTGGCAAAGGTCTGCCCCAGCGCGGGGATCAGGATCCCGGGCGCCAGCATGGAAGGGGTCTGCGGCCTGGTCATGGATGACAGCTCCCGTGTCAGAAGGTCTGCCCGGCCAGCATCGCCGCATGTTCGGCGATCGGACCCAGGGCAAGGGCGGGAAAGAACGTCAGCCCGCCGACGATCAGGATCACCCCCACCATCAGCCCCACGAACAGCGGTCCGTGGGTGGGGAAGGTCCCGGCGCTTTCGGGCACCTTGGGCTTGGCTGCGAGTGCGCCGGCCACCGCCAGCATCGGCACGATCATCGCGAACCGGCCCACCAGCATCGCGATCGCAAGGCCCGTATTCCAGAACGGGCTGTTGGCTGTCAGGCCCGCAAAGGCCGACCCGTTGTTGCCGGCTGCCGAAGCGACCGCATAGAGCATCTCGGTGAAGCCATGCGGCCCCGCATCCTGCACCCCCTTCAGTCCGTCAGGCGAGACTGCGGCGAGCGCCAGGAAACCCAGGACCGCGAGCGGGACGCACAGGATGGCCAACAGGGTCAGCTTGACCTCCCGGGCGCTGATCTTCTTGCCGAGATATTCCGGGGTCCGCCCCACCATCAGGCCAGCCAGGAACACGGCCACCACGATGAACAGCAAGAAGCCATACAGACCGGCCCCCACACCGCCGACGATGATCTCGCCGAGCAGGATATTGACCAGCGGGATCATGCCGCCGAGCGGCAGGAAGCTGTCATGCATCGCATTGACGGCCCCGCACGAGGCCGCGGTGGTGATGGTGGCAAACAGGGTCGAGGCACCGATGCCGAACCGCACCTCCTTGCCCTCCATGTTGCCCAGGGCCGGATCGATCCCGGCGGCCACCAGCGCCGGGTTGGCGCCGCTCTCGATCACCAGCAGAAGCACCGCACCGGCCACGAACAGCACCCCCATGGCTGCGAGGATCGCCCAGCCCTGACGGGTGTCTCCCACCATCCGGCCAAAGGTGTTGGTCAGCCCGGCTCCGATCACGAAGATCAGCAGCATCTGCAGCAGGTTCGACAGGTTGGTCGGGTTCTCGAACGGGTGCGCGGAATTGGCATTGAAGAAGCCGCCGCCATTGGTGCCCAGCATCTTGATGGCAAGCTGGCTGGCCACGGGCCCCAGCGCGATGGTCTGGCTGCCCCCTTCGACGCCGGTGGCCTCGACCGAGGCGGCCAGTGTCTGCGGCACGCCCATGGCGATGAACGCCACCGCTGCCAGCACGGACAGGGGCAGGAGGACATACAGCACGCCGCGCGTCAGGTCGGCCCAGAAGTTACCGATGCCGCTGGCGTTCTGCCGGGCAAATGCCCGGATGAAGGCCAGCGCCAGCGCCATGCCCACGGCAGCCGAGGCAAAGTTCTGCACCGTCAGGCCGGCCATCTGCGCGAAATGGCCCATGGTGGTCTCGCCACCATAGCTCTGCCAGTTGGTGTTGGTGACAAAGCTGACGGCGGTGTTGAAGGCGAGGTCCGGTGCCAGCCCGCCAAAACCCTGGGGATTGAGCGGCAGCAGGTGCTGGAAGCGCAGGATCGCATAGAGCAGTGCGGTACTGGCTGCGGAAAACATCAGCACGGCCAGGGCATAGCTCTTCCAGCCCATGTCCCGGTCCGGCCTCACCCCGGCCAGCGCATAGAAGCCCGTCTCGAGCGGCGCCAGAACGGGCGAGAGCAGCGTGCGCTCGCCGGCATAGACCCGCGCCAGATACCCGCCGACCGGCCGCGCCAGCAGCACGATCAGCCCGGCGAACACCACAATCTGGGCAAGGCCGGTCCACAGGGCCGGACTGGATGGGAACGGTTCCATCAGAACGCCTCCGGGCGCAGCAGCGCCGCCAGCAGATAGACGAAGGCAAGCGCGGCGGCCGCGCCGGGCACAATCATCCCGAGGTCCATCACGCCCTCCCGCAGGCGTGGACATACAGCGCCAGCAGCGCGAACAGGCCCGCTCCCAGCCCGACAAACAAGAGATCACCCATGGCCATCGCCTCCCGGCATGCTTTCACCGGGCGGTGCTACAGGCAGGCGAGGTCAAGGTTCGATGATGGTGTGCCGGCCACATCCGGGGCTGGCGCGCCCCCGATCCAGGCCGGCAGCAGATCCGCCATCCGGGCGGTTGGGCAACGGGTGCGCAGCTGTTCACCGGACCCGCCTCGCACGGGCCACAGGCCTGTCAGATGCCCGCAGCGGCAAAGGCGGCGCGGTAGAAGGCCCAATGGCGTTCCCCCAGCGCATCCAGCACGGCGAGCGGATCATGGCCAATCCCTGGCAGCACGATCCAGTCATGCGGAATGCCGAGCCGCAGCAGGTGCGCATGGAAGTCCAGATTGTTCCCGAACGTCTCGTCGCGGTCACCGATCACCAGGCGCAGCCGCGCGCTGCGAGCCAGGATGGCAGCGTTCTGTTCCGCCAGTTGGCGCGGGCTCAGTGCGAGGAAGCGCTGCTGATCGCCGCCATAGACGTCCCGCAGGAGCTCGTCCGCACGCACCCGACTGGCGCGCGGCGTCCGCTCAAGCGTCTCCTGCATCGGCCCGGCGGCCAGCATGGACACAGACCCGAACAGCTCGGGGTAAGAGAACCCGAACCGGGCAGCCCCATAGCCACCCATGCTGAAACCATCCAGCAAGCGCCCGGCAGGGCTCCTGATGGTGGGCCAGTTGGCATCGATATGGGCGCGCAGCTCATGGACAATCATGGTCTCCAACGGCGCCCGACCGTTGGCCCAGTCCACATACATGCCCATCGGCAGGCCATTGACGAACACCATCCGGAAGGGCTGCACGCTGCCAGCGGTGATGGCTGCGTCGGCACGGGCCGACAGCGGGGCGATGCCACCGACACCGCCGCCGGAGCCATGCAGCCAGTAGACCACAGGCAACCGGCGGGCTGGATCAGCCAGAGCGACCGAGGGCGTGTAGAGATGGAAGCTGGCATCGGTCTGCGCCGCCTCGCTGCGGAACGTGTGGAACGACAGCCCCGGGCCCTCCACCCGCGGCGTGATCCATGGAAGCGGCTGGTCGATGGCGGGAACCGTGGAGGTCGGTGCGGCATCGACCCGGGTGGGACCTCCCGTGGCAGCGGCGGCGAGGGATGCGCCGAGGCAGGAAAGATGGTGGCGCCGGTTCATCGGTGGCTGCACGCCTCACTACTGGTCTGCGGGACTGCGTCCAGCGCCCGCCGACAGGCCTGTCAACTGGCACCCGGCCACACGCTGCAAGGCCCGCGGCCGGATGCCTTCATCGTGATAGCACGACCGGCAGGGGCATGGCGCTCCCGCACGCTGTGATGCAGCAGAACAGGACAGGCCACAATCTGCACCTGATCCGCCTGCCGGGCATTGGCGCCTGTCGCTTCACCAGGGTGGCATCGAGCGCTTGGGAATGAGGGCACCCCGATGGCGGATGACCTCCCCCGCCAGCCGGGCACCCTGTGCTGCGGCCTTGTGCGGATCGGTGCCGCGCCGACGTGCGGCGAGATATCCGGCGTTGAAACTGTCGCCTGCTCCGGTGGTGTCGACCGGCCTTGCGACAGCGGTTCCGGCGACCCAGCCCTGTGACGTCAGGGCACCTGACTTTCCGTGTTTCACAACCACTTCGCCGATGCCGTACCCCGACCAGCGCTCCCAGGCCGCTTCGCAGGTTGCATCGCCCCAGAGCGCTGCCTCATCCTCGAAGCTCGGCAAGGCTACAGTCACAAACGGAGCGATCGCCTCGAAGGCTGCGCGGGCCTCATCGGGCGACCGCCAGAGCCGCGCCCGGTAGTTCGGATCGAACGCCAGACCGCCTCCCCTGACACGGATGCGCCTTGCCAGGTCGAGGACCCTCTCCAGACTCTCCCCGGCAAACAGGGCAAGCGTGATTCCCGAGAGATACAGCAGGTCTGCCTGCGACGCCCGATCAATGAGCGCGTCAGCCCCGTCGAGTGCGAAGAATGCCCGCGCCGCCGACTGTTCGCGCCAGTATCCGAAGCTGCGTTCGCCGTCCGGCCGGGTGTTGATGGCATACAGACCCGGCAGACGGTCCGGGTGGGTCAGGACACAGGACAGATCGATCCCTTCGCTGGCCCAGCCCTCCAGCATGTCGGCACTCCATGGATCCTGCCCCAGGGCGGTCATGTAGGTCACCGGCTGGCCGAGACGTGCCAGATACACCGCCGTATTCAGGGTGTCGCCGCCATAGGCGACGCGGGCGGTACCGTCCGCCAGCCGCGACAGCTCGATCATGCATTCGCCAAAGCAGACTATCGAGGTCACGGTTCATTTCCTTCTTCAATGGCTGCGGTCGCGCTTCATTGGATGGTAGCATCCAGAGGCCGGATCCGGTCAGACAACCACGACGTCGACCTCGGCGCGCTGACCTGCCACATCGAACACGGCCTGCCCTGCCTGACCGGGCGTCATGGCGTGCACCCCGGTGATGGCACCGGTGGAAACCAGGTCGCCGCCCTTCAGCCCGATCCCACGCTCGGACAGTATCTCGAGCAGCTCGGCCAGGATCGCTCCGGGATCGCCCAGGGTGTCGCCGAACCCACGGCTGCCCTGAACCACGCCATCGATCGACACGGTGCACTGAAGTTGCCCATCGAGGGCGGGAACGCGCGGCAGCTCCTGCCCCAGAATGACAGCACCATTCACGCCAAAGTCCGATGCGGTCACAGCCGGTCCATGGTCATTCATGCCGGCATAGGGGCTGGACGCCATTTCGATGCCGGCAAACACACCGGCAATCGCTGTGCTCAGACTGGACCGGTCCGGCAGCGCGCCCGGCGGAATATCCTGGCCCATGCGCAGGATCAGCTCGCCCTCGATCGCACACAGGCCGCCGTGGATCGCGGGAAAGCTTGCCGGATGGCGCAGGACCGCGCGCCCGAAGACCGGCCCGGCCAGCTTCCGGCGGCCACCGTGCTGCGCCTGCACAGGCTCCGG
>JAIXTH010000135.1 GCA_027484265.1 Alphaproteobacteria bacterium | reverse complement strand
CAGCTCTTGGACCCCTGTCTGAAACCCTTTTCCCCGGTGTCGCCCGTCGCTGACGGCGGGGATGCAGGCGCGACGGACGGTCTCAAGGATGGCGTAGCCACCGCCCCGCGGCGCATCGAAGATGCGTCCTTGAAACCGGCTGGCACGCCTGCGATCCACGCTGGCAGCGGCGGGTGCACCGGGGAAAAGGGCGGGCGGAGGACCTCTCACCCTTCACCGCGATCTTGTGGACAGACCACGCGAGGCCCAGTGCAGGTCGCTGGACCGCGCGGCTCCTGCCGCGCGCTCCAGCGCCACGACGGTCGATTTGGGTGCATGACAATTCAGCGTGGCTCTGCGCCGCTTGCACCGCTGCGAGCAGCGGTGATCCGATGGCCTGGCCATGCGGGACCTCGAACGGCAAAGGGCGCAGCCGGGACCGGCTGCGCCCTTGCTGTTTCAGTCCGGACAGGGTCCGGACACTGAGGCTCAGTAGAAGCCCTGCGCCCCGCTCATGGCCACCAGCATCGGCAGCGACAGCAGCAGGTTGGTGCGGCTGAACAGCATCGCGGTGCGCGCGGCCTTCGGCTTGGCTTCGGCGGGGGCTTCCACCAGGCCGAGGGCGATCTTCTGGTTTGGCCAGATCACGAACCAGACATTGATGAACATGATGATGGCCAGCCACATGCCAAGGCCGATCAGGATGTTCTTGCCCGAGGCAAAGCCCTCGGTGGCACCCAGGCTCATGGCCTCGATCAGATAGCCGTTGCCCATCGCCACCAGCAGGCCGGTGACCAGCGTGCCCATGGCGCCCCAGCGGAACCAGAACAGCGCCTCGGGGGCGATGAACTTGCCGATGGCCGGCTTCAGCTCGTCCGGGATCTTCGGCATGGTGCGGATCTGGACAAAGTTGAAGTAATACAGGAGCCCGATCCACAGGATCCCGAAGAACACGTGCAGCCAGGTGGTGACCGTCACCCAGGTCACCCCGGCCCCGCCGCCTGCCAGCGCGCTCCAGGCGATCAGGGCGATGGCCAGGATCGAGGACACGATGAACGTGTTGCGGAAATTCGATAGCAAAGCGCCCATGACCGGCACCACTTTCTCTACAAGGAAGGGCCACCCCCATCCGCCGGGCCCCGATCGGCGATTGCCCCCGGTTTAGGGCGGAACGGCCCGGCGCGCCAGAGTGTGTGGTCAGCTGAGCAGTGGGCTAGCAGGCCTCGCCGACATATCATCCATTACCCGCGATGATTGCTTTTGGACACGGGCGCGCCAAGCTATGGTGACCTTATGCCGTCGGCATGACGGAACAGGCCCTGGCAGAGCTCATGCAACAGACAGGTGACACGGCGGACATCTTGTCCAAACCCGATGTGGAAGCAGCCATCCAGCTGGGGAAGGCGTTCCTGGCCACAGTCGCGGGCGGAGAATCGGAGCTGGTCAATCTGGAAGTCGAAGAACTGGACCTGACAGATCCCACCAGGATTTCCGTGACCTTTGGCTTCTCCCGCCACTGGCAGCTGGTGCCCAGCGCACTGACCCAGCTGACGGGTGGCGAGGCCCGTCGGCAGTATCGCAAAGTGATCGTCGATCCCGGCAGCGGGACCGTCCTGGCGATGGAGCGGGCCTGATGGTCCGGTCGGGGCCTGTTCTCCTCGACACCAATGTTGCTGCCCTCCTCGTGGTGGGCCGGGCCGGACGAGACCTGATTGCCCGGCACAAGCGGACCGATACCTTCACCATCGCCGACTTTGAGGCCCTTGAGGAGCTGCTTGAGCGGGTAACGCATGCGGTTTGCCTGCCGCATATTCTGTCCGAACTGAGCAACATCCTGAAGGCTGGCCGCGATCAGCGGAGCCTGGATATCCGGAGCTGCCTGCGGCATTACTGCACGGCGCTGGAGGAACGCGAGGCCCGGTCCGCGCCGGCGGCCGAACTGCCGGAATTCAGGCTGCTTGATCTTGCAGACTGCCGCCTGATCCTGGCTGCCGCGGAGGGCTGCCTGGTGGTTTCGGCCGATGCCGAACTTGTGGCAGCCCTCAGAAGTCGCGGCCATCCGTGCGTGGACTTCCTGGCCTATGCCCGCTCTGACGAAGTCTGATCGCTCTCCAGCCCGACCTATCCGTCGATCTCCACCACCACATGCCGCTTGCGGCCGATGGACAGCTTGATGCGGCCTGATTCGAGGGCTGCGGGGGGCAGGGGGGCTGTCACGTCGGTGACCGGGGCGTCATCGAGCCGGAGGCCGCCGCCGGCCGCCTGGCGCTTGGCCTCGCCGTTGGAGGCCACCAGGCCAGCCGCCCTGAACAGCCCTGCGATCTGGTCCGGCAGCTCGCTGCGCGCCACCTTGATCACCGGCAGGCCTGCCGCATCGCCTTCGCCGCCGAACTGCGAGGCCGCCGCTGCCTGAGCCGCACCGGCTGCTTCGCGGCCGTGCAGCACCGCCGTCAGCTCGGTGGCCAGGGCCGCCTTGGCGAGATTGATCTCGGCCCCGGCCAGCGCGCCATAGCGCGCGACCTCGTCCAGCGGGATGTCGGTTAGCCGCTTCATCAGCGTGACCACATCGGCATCATCCACATTGCGCCAGTACTGCCAGAAATCGAACGGCGTCATCCGGTCGGCATTGAGCCACACCGCGCCCGAGGCGGTCTTGCCCATCTTCTGGCCGCCAGCCGTCATCAGCAGCGGCTG
Source organism: Alphaproteobacteria bacterium (assembly GCA_027484265.1). Taxonomy (GTDB): domain Bacteria; phylum Pseudomonadota; class Alphaproteobacteria; order Caulobacterales; family Aquidulcibacteraceae; genus JAIXTH01. Next base: position 962 of record JAIXTH010000135.1, on the reverse strand, counting down.
GGTGACGCCGAACACCTCGTTGCCGTCGGCGCGGCGCACCAGCTCCACGCCCTGGACAATGTTGCCCCACTGGTCCGAGCCGCCCATCTGCAGCCGGCAGTCATAGCGGCGCGACAGCTCGAGGAAGTCATAGGCCTGGAGCAGCATGTAATTGAATTCGAGGAAGGTGATCGGCGTCTCGGCTTCCAGCCGCCGCTTGACGATATCCAGCGCGATCATCTTGTTGATGGTGAAGTGCCGCCCGATGTCGCGCAGCATGTCGAGCCAGCGCACCGGCGCCAGCCAGTCATTGTTGTCCACCATAAGCGCATCGCCGCGCGATTCGCCGAAAGTCAGGTAGCGGCCGAACACGGTCTTGATCGAGGCCTTGTTGGCTTCGATCACCGCATCGGTCAGCACCGGGCGGGCCTCGTTCTTGTCGGAGGGATCGCCCACCTTGGTGGTGCCGCCGCCCACCAGCACGATCGCCTTGCCGCCACTCTGCTGCAGGCGCCGCTGCAGCATGATCTGCGACAGGTGCCCCACATGCAGCGACGGGCCGGTGCAGTCGTAGCCGATGTAGCCCACCAGCTCGCGCCCGCCGCGCTCGCTCTCGAGGGCTGCAGCGTCCAGGCCCTCGATATCGGTGCCCTGATAGTAGTGCCCGCGCTCCAATAGCGTCTGGACGAATGCCGATTTGTGGGTCATGCGCGGGTCTCCTTTCAGGGGCGGAGCACTAGCGGCGGCCCCGGCGGGCGGCTAGTGCGCGGCGGCCACGGTGCGCAGCGCGGGCACCGCAGACTGGTTCACGGGCAGGACAGCTGCGCAAGGCAGGGTGCGGCGTGGTTGCCTTGGCGGTGGCTTGCGGCTATGGGCGGCGCTCGAATTCGCGAGGCGGCCCGCCCCGGGCCGCCTTGATCATGTCCCGGAGATTGCACCATGGCGGTGCCCAAGCGCAAAACATCCCCCTCCCGCCGCGGCAT
>JAIXTH010000158.1 GCA_027484265.1 Alphaproteobacteria bacterium | reverse complement strand
GATGCGGCCAAGAATGCGATCCTGTCGGTGTTCCTCAAGGACATGCCGCACGCGGCCTATCTGGCCAATTGCGAGGCGTTCGCCGCGCGCGCCTATCCGCTGATCCAGCGGCCCGATGGGGTGGCGCGCCTCACGGCCCATCAGGGGATCGGGCACCGGACGGCCTTCGTGTCGGCCTCGCTCGAGGACTATCTGACTCCTTGGGGGCAGGCTCTCGGGGTGGATGCGGTGGTCGCCACCCGTGTGGAGGTGGTCGGCGGGCGCCTCACCGGGCGCATGAACGGTCCCAACTGCCGGGGGCCTGAGAAGGTGCGGCGCCTGCGGGCGGTGTGGCCGGAAGGGAAGATCGCGGCGGCCTATGGCGATTCAGCTGGCGATACCGAGCTGCTGGCTGCCGCCGAGGAGCCCGGCTACCGCGTGCTGCTGGACGAGCCGCGCGAGCGGGCCGCGCGCTGGCGCGAGCTGTGGCTGGGCAATGCCCTCGGGCGGGCACCATTTCCCGCTGGCGGCTGATGCGCGCTGCGCTATGATCGCAGTTAGATACAAGAGACACCCAGGGAGACACCGCCATGGCCTTCGACCTCGTGACTGCTGCCGACAAGGCCAAAGCCGATCCGCGACCGGTTCCCACCCTCAAGGGGGTGCACCATTCGGCCTTCCGCTGCCGCGACGCCGAAGAGACCCGCAAGTTCTACGAGGACATCCTCGGCCTGCCCCTCAAGGCCGCGCTGGTGTTCGAGGAGGAGCCGGGCACCGGCCGCCCGCTGCCCTACATGCACCTGTTCTTCCAGCTGGGTGATGGCAATTACGTGGCGTTCTTCGACGTGCCGGACGGCGCCCATGACGGCAAATTCAAGATGAAGTGGGGGATGGACCTGCACTTTGCCATGGAAGTGGCCAGCATGGACGAGATGATGGCGTTCAAGGACCGGCTGGACCGTGCCGGGGTGCCGTGCTTCGGGCCGATCGACCATCATTTCGTGCACTCGATCTATTTCTACGACCCCAATGGCGTGAATGTGGAGATCACCGTGCGCGACGCCAATCACGACGCGATCATGGCCGCCGAGGCCGCCGATGCACCGGCCATCATGGCGGCCTGGACTGCCCGCACCGCGGCCCTGAAGGCGCAGAACCGCGCTGGCGCGAAGCCCGCCTGACATGCCGCTGATCCACCTCGTCCGCCACGCCGAGCCTGCGGGCAGCTGGGGCAGCCACCCCGATCCTGGCCTGTCGGAGCTGGGCCTCGCCCAGGCCCGCGCCGTGGTGCGCACCCTCGCCGGGCTTTCGCCGCGCGCGACGGTCTCCTCGCCGCTGCTGCGCTGCCAGGAGACGGCGGCGCCGTTTGCCGAGGTGGCGGGCCTCGCGCCCCGGATCGAGCCGCGCGTGGCCGAGATCAGCGCCAGCCCCGATGACCCGGACCCGCGCGCACGGCTGATGGCACTGCTGGAGGGCACCTGGTCGGGGTCGGACCTTTCGGGCTGGCGGGCCGATGTGGGGGCGGCGCTGCTCGAGTTGAAGCATGACACGGTGGTGTTCAGCCACTTCGTGGCCATCAATGCCGCGGTCTCGCTGGCGATGGGCGCCGATGCCGTGACAGTGTTCAAGCCCGGCCATGCCTCGGTCACGACGCTGGAGGCGGGCCCGGCTGGCCTCAAGCTGGTGCGGCTGGGGGATGAAGCCGCCATTGCCCTGACATGACAGACCCCGCGCCAACCCTCCTGTCGACAGACGGGATGAAGGCGGCGGATGCGGCGGCGATCGCTTCGGGGATCGCCTCCACCACGCTGATGGAAGCCGCCGGACGGGGTGTGGCCGAGGCCGTGGCCGACCGGTTCGGGCCGTGCCCGGTGCTGGTGCTGTGCGGGCCAGGGAACAATGGCGGGGATGGTTTCGTGGCGGCGCGGCATCTGCAGCAGCTGGGCTGGCGCGATGTGCAGGTGGCGCTGCTGGGGGAGGAGGCTGCCTTGCGCGGCGATGCCGCCTGGGCGCGCGGCAGCTGGAGCGGGCCGGTGCTGCCCTGGCCCGATGGGCCGCAGCCCGAGGTCCGGCTGGTGATCGATGCGGTGTTCGGCACCGGCCTTGCCCGCGCGGTGCCGGGCCCGGTGCGCGCCCTGCTGGAGGCCTGCGCGCATCTGCCCCGGGTCTGTGTGGACGTGCCCAGCGGCATGACGGGTGATGGCAGCCTGTTCCAGGCCCCCTGGCTGGCCGACCTGCCGCCAGCCGCGCTGACCGTGACCTTCCACGCCCGCAAGCCCGCCCATGTGCTGGCGGCGCCAGCGGCGCTGTGCGGCGAGATCGTGGTGAAACCCATCGGTATCCCGCCGCAGCTGGTGCCGCCCGACTGGCTCGCAGCCAACACGCCGGAGCTGTGGCGCCACCTCTATCCCTGGCCCGGCGCCCGCAGTCACAAGCATGCGCGCGGCCGGCTGGCGGTGTTCTGCGGCCCGCGCCACGCCACCGGGGCCGCCCGGCTGGCAGCCCGGGCCGGGGCACGGATCGGCGCCGGGTGGACCGCTCTTCTCGCCACGCCGCAGGCGGCGGACATCGTGGCAGCGCACGAGACCTCGCTGGTGATCGAGGTGCTGCGCGGGGCCGGGCTGCCGGAGGGATTTGCCGACCGTTATGGCGCCGCCGTGTTCGGCCCGGCGGTCGGGCTGGACGAGGCAGCTGCCGCCCGGCTTGGGGCGCTGCTGGAGACGCCGGTGTCGCTGGTGCTGGATGCCGATGCCCTCACGCTGCTGGCGCGGGACGAGGCCCTGCGCGCCCGGCTGGCGGCCCGCAGCGCCGCCACCATCCTCACCCCCCATGACGGCGAGTTTGCCCGCCTGTTTGGCGAGCGGCAGGACCCGCAGACCCGCGCCTGTCACCTCACGGCCACCCGCGCGGCGGCCCGGGAGCTTGGCTGCATCACGGTGCGCAAGGGCGCGGCCACCGTGATCGCCGCCCCGGACGGCCGGGCCCGGATCAACACCCACGCCTCGCCCTGGCTCGCCACGGCAGGGACGGGGGACGTGCTGGCGGGCCTCACCGGCGGCCT
>JAIXTH010000087.1 GCA_027484265.1 Alphaproteobacteria bacterium | reverse complement strand
GGACTGGCCATCGGACTGGCCATCGGACTGGCCTTGGCCAGCGCGCGCCGGACCGCCAGGACCGCGACCGCGCCCCTGACCGCTGCCACCCCCGCGTTCGGGGCGGCGCTCGGGCCGCCTTGGACGGGCAGGTCGCCACAGCGTGATCAGGACCGGTGCCCCCTGTGCAACCGGATCAGCCACAGGTGCTCCGGCAGCGGCCGCCCCGGTATCCGCAGGGTCTGCAGGGGCTTCGGCGACCGGCTCCGGTGCAGCCGCCGTGACCGCGTCTTCCGGCAGGTCGGCCGCTGCGTCAGGTGCCGCTTGGTCTGCTGTCTGCGGTGGGCCGTCCGGTGCGGCGGGCGGCGGCGGCTGGGGCGCCGGTACCTCCACCTTCTCCCAGCCGAGCGCCATCACCACGGCCTCAGTCACGTCATTGGAGGCGCCCAGCAGCGACACGGCAGCCAGCGGCAGAGGCGTCGGCCCCTGCGCGGCCTTGCTGGCATCGTAGAGCGCATCGGCTACCCGATCGAGGATATCCAGCCGAACCGCCCGGCCGGCCAGGACCTTGAACCCGGCCCTCGCATGGTCCGCCCGGCTGACCGCCGGGTCGGCTTCGAACGAAGTCAGGCCAGCCGGGGGCAGCCAGGGGGTGCCGCTGCGACCGCTGGCATGGAAGGCGAGCACCACATGCAGACGTGCTGCGCGCGGCTTGAGCAGCAGGGGCAGATATACCGCAGCGCGCCCGAACCGCACCCCCAGCTTGCGCAGCCCGGCCCGCTCATCCTGGCTGAGAGCGGCAAGGTCGGTCTCGAGGTCGGCGCGGTCCATAACGCCGCCGGCTTCGGCCAGTCGGAACGCAACACCGCGCGCGAGCCCCTTCAGGTCCTCACTTTCAGAGGCCGCCCTGAGAGCTGCCAGCGGTGCCAGCTCCCGGGTGGCCATGGCTGCCAGCCAGCTATCCACCCGTACGCCCGCCTGCCGCCGCAGCTCGTCCGGCCCCAGCTCGCCGCCCAGCAGGGTCGCCTTGGGGGCGAGCAGCGGCTGGCGTGCCACCAGCTGTGCCACTGGTGTGCCCCGCCAGTCCACCGTGCCGCCATCGGACAGCACCAGCTCGCCATCGGGCGCATTGACCAGTGCCAGCAACCGCGCTGCCAGCTCGGGCCGCAGCGCCTGCAGCGCCGCATTGCGCAGCGCGCGCTCCTCCAGCCCCCGCGCCTCCGGATCGGGCGCGAATTGCAGGCCTGTCAGGCGGCCCAGATGGTGGCCCTCGAACGTCACTTCGCCTTCGGGCGACACTTCCACCGCCATTGCGGCCTCCCGCTTGAGCCCCTTGAGCAGCGCGCTGGTGCGCCGGTCGATGAAGCGTTGCATCAGCCGCTCGTGCAGGGTGTCCGACAGTCTGTCTTCCACCACACGCGTGCGGCCACGCCAGCCCTCGGCATCCTCCACCCAGTCGGCGCGGTTTGCGGCATAGGTCCAGACGCGGATCGTGGCGAGTCTTTGCTGCAATTGCTCGATGTCGCCGTCGGTGCGGTCCACCTCCGCCACCCGCCGCGCAAACCAGTCGCCAGGCAGGCGCCCGGTGCGGCCGTCCAGCAGATGGCGCCCCAGGCTTTCCACCAGCGCCACATGCTCGTCGAGCGGCACCCGGCGGAACTCCGGCAGCTGGCACAGGTCCCACAGGCGCCGCACCGCCCAGGGGCTGGTGACCTTGTCCATCGTGTCCGGGCGCAGCACCAGCCGCCGCAGCGTCTCCTCGTCGATGGCGGTGCGCGAGCGGCGCAGCGCGGCAGCCGGCGGCGGTGCCTCCAGCGAGGCGATCAGCGCCGCCGTGGAGGCAAAGTCGAGCTTCGAGGCGCGCCATTCCAGCGCTTCCAGCGGCTCGAACGTGTGTCCCTCGACCCGTTCGACGGTTTCCGGGTCGATATCGCCGCACTCGCCGGTCTCGCCAAAGGTGCCATCGCTGCGGAACCGGCCGGCACGGCCTGCGATCTGGGCGATCTCGTCGGGGCGCAGGGGGCGGGTGGTGCGGCCGTCGAACTTGGTGAGCCCGGCAAACGCCACATGGTCTACTTCCATGTTGAGGCCCATGCCGATCGCATCGGTGGCCACCATGAAATCCACTTCACCGGCCTGGTAGAGCGCGACCTGCGCATTGCGGGTCCGGGGACTGAGGGCGCCCATCACCACGGCAGCGCCGCCCTTGTGACGGCGGATCAGCTCGGCGATCGCATAGACCTCCTCGGCCGAGAAGGCGACGATGGCGGTGCGGCGCGCCAGCTTGGTGATCTTGCGCGGGCCTGCGTAGACCAGCTGGCTCAGCCGTTCGCGGCGCTGGATCTCGATGCCGGGAATCAGGGCGCGCAGGATGGGCCGGATCGTATCGGCCCCCAGGAACATGGTCTCGCCCGTGCCCCGCGCCCGCAACAGCCGGTCGGTGAAGATGTAGCCCCGGTCGGGATCGGCGCACAGCTGGATCTCGTCCACCGCCAGGAACGACACCGGGCGGTCCAGCGGCATCGCCTCGACAGTCGAGACCACATAGCGCGCGGTCGCGGGCACGATCCGCTCCTCGCCGGTCACCAGCGCTGCCTGTGATGCACCCTTGGCCTTGACCACCCGGTCATACACCTCCCGCGCCAGCAGACGCAGGGGCAGGCCGATCATGCCGGTGGGGTGGGCCAGCATGCGCTCGACCGCGAGGTGTGTCTTGCCGGTGTTGGTCGGTCCAAGGACCGCCCACACCCGCGAATCGAGGTCCGGTGGCGCTGGCATGGCCGGGCTGCGCTATCGTACCTTGGCCCCGCTGGCGAGCCGCTTGTTGGCCCAGCCGGTCACCGCCTGACACACGGGCGCCGCAGAGGCGGCGCGCTCCAGCGGAACCGGGTCGATTCAGCCCTGCGATGCTCAGCCGGGGTGGTTTCCAGCGGTCGCGGCGGGCTGTACGGTAACGGCGTGGTGATGCCGAGGCGGGAATCGCTGCAACGGGTTGACGCACCTGTGTGTCCGGCTGTGGCAGGCACTGGCCTTGTGCCGCCTGTCGGAGCTAGGAGGGGCGCGCGTGAGGGTGGTGCCGGATGCGCTGCCTGGACGGACGGATCCGGACCTGGGGCCGCTGCGGCCCCGGGGACAGGGATGGGGACAGGGGTATGGCGAAGATCATCGTCGATGACGTGGAAGTGGACGTCCCTGCGGACTACACGCTGCTGCAGGCCTGCGAGGCTGCGGGCGCCGAGATCCCGCGCTTCTGCTATCACGAGCGCCTGTCCATCGCTGGCAACTGCCGTATGTGCCTCGTCGAGGTAAAGGGCGCGCCCAAGCCGGTTGCGTCCTGCGCCCAGCAGGTGCGCGACCAGCGCCCGGGCCCCAATGGCGAGCCGCCCGTGGTGGTGACCAAATCCGACAAGGTGAAGGCCGCCCGCAACGGGGTGATGGAATTCCTGCTGATCAATCACCCGCTCGACTGCCCGATCTGCGACCAGGGCGGCGAGTGCGACCTGCAGGACCAGGCCATGGCCTATGGCCGCGCCACCAGCCGCTATGACGAGAACAAGCGGGCGGTGGAAGAGAAGTTCATGGGTCCCCTGGTGAAGACAGTGATGACCCGCTGCATCCAGTGCACCCGCTGCGTGCGCTTCGCCACCGAAGTGGCCGGGGTGCCGGAGCTGGGCGCCATCGGGCGCGGCGAGGACATGGAGATCACCACCTATCTCGAGGCGGCGCTGTCGAGCGAGCTGTCGGCCAATGTGGTGGACCTGTGCCCGGTGGGCGCACTGACATCCAAGCCCTATGCCTTCAACGCCCGCCCCTGGGAGCTGAAGAAGACCGAGACCGTGGATGTGATGGATGCGCTCGGCAGCGCGATCCGGATCGACGCCCGCGGGCCTGAAGTGCTGCGCGCACTGCCGCGTGTGAATGAAGAGATCAATGAGGAATGGCTGTCGGACAAGAGCCGCCATGCCGTGGACGGCCTGCGCCGCCAGCGCCTCGACCGCCCCTATCTGCGCAAGGACGGCAAGCTGGCCGCGGTGGCCTGGCCCGAGGCCCTCGGCGCGTTCGCGCAGCGCCTGAAGGGCGATCCGGCCCGGATCGGTGCCATCGCCGGGGACCTGGTGGAAGCCGAGGCCATGAAGGCGCTGCTCGACCTGCTGCGGGGCCTGGGCGTTGCCAATACCGACTGCCGCCAGGATGGCGCAGCCATCGGCACTTCGGGCCAGCGCGGCGAATATCTGTTCAACACCAGCATCATGGGCCTGGAAGAGGCCGATGCGATCCTGCTGGTGGGCACCAATCCGCGCGTGGAAGCCCCGGTGCTGAACGCCCGCATCCGCAAGAGCTGGCTGCAGGGCGCCCTGAAGCTGGTGGGCTCGGTGGGCGAGGCGGTGGACCTGACCTATCCCGCCGAGGTGCTGGGCTCGGGCCCGGCAACGCTGGAAGAGCTGGCCAAGGGCAAGGGCGGCTTCATGAAGGTGTTCATGGAAGCCGAGCGCCCGGTGATCATCGTCGGCATGGGCGCGCTGGCGCGTGCCGACGGCGCCGCCGTGCTCAAGCTGGCGGCCGAGATCGGCATGAAGGCCAAGGTGGTGCGCGAGGGCTGGAATGGCTGGAACGTGCTGCATACCGCTGCGGGACGGGTGGCAGGCCTGGATATGGGCTTCGTGCCGGGACCGGGTGGTCTGGCCACGGCCGCGATGCTGGCGCCCGGCGCACTCGACACCCTGATCCTGCTGGGGGCCGACGAGGTTGCTGCCCCGGCCAGTACCTTCACGGTGTATCTGGGTTCGCACGGCGATGCCGGTGCCCAGAGTGCGGATCTGATCCTGCCCGTGGGTGCCTATACCGAGATCGCCGGCACCTGGACCAATACCGAAGGCCGGGTGCAGCAGGGCCGCCGCGCCATCTTCCCCAAGGGCGAGGCCCGCGAGGGCTGGGCGGTGTTCCGCGCGGTGTCGGCTCTGGCTGGCAGCGTGCTGCCCTATGACAGCCTGGAGGCGCTGCGGGCACGGCTGATGGCCGATGCCCCGGTGTTCGGCGGGCTGGACTACGCGCCGGGCGCGGCCACACCGCTGGACCTGCGCCTCGTAGGCACCGCCGGACAGGTCGAACGCACGCCGTTCGCCAGCCCGGTGCGCGACTTCTACCTCACCAACCCGATCGCCCGCGCCTCCGAAGTGATGGCGCAGTGCTCGGCACTGGCAGCCAGCCGGGCGGCAACGCCTGCGCTGGTGGCAGCGGAGTAGGGCCGATGCAGGGACTGGTTGCCGACTTTGGACCGTGGGGCGTGCTGTGGGGCACGCTGCAGATCCTGGGCGTGATGGTGATGCTGCTGCTCACCCTCGCCTTCATCCTGCTGTTCGACCGCAAGGTCTGGGCCGCGGTGCAGATGCGCAAGGGCCCGAACGTGGTCGGACCCTTCGGCCTGTTCCAGAGCTTTGCCGACTTCTTGAAGTTTGTTTTCAAGGAGATCGTGATCCCGGCGGGTGCGAACAAGACCGTGTTCATCCTGGCGCCGCTGCTGACCCTGGTCTTGGCATTCGTGGCCTGGGCCGTGGTGCCGATCGCGCCGGGCTGGGTGATTTCCGACATGAATGTGGGGATCCTCTATATCCTCGCCATGAGCTCGCTGGGTGTCTACGGGATCATCATGGGGGGCTGGGCTTCCAACTCCAAGTATCCGTTCCTGGGGTCCCTGCGGTCTGCCGCGCAGATGGTGAGCTATGAGGTGTCGATCGGCTTCGTGCTGATCACGGTGCTGCTGTTGGTGGGATCTCTCAACCTCACCACCATCGTCAATCACCAGCAGGCCGGGATCTGGGACTGGCACGCCTTCAGCTTCCTCGGCAATGCGATCAACGGGACCGAGGACGGCAGCCTGTTCGGGCGCCTGTTCGGGGTCGTGGTCGGCCTGATCATGTTCGCGATGCTGATCATCTTCTTCATCAGCGCCCTGGCCGAGACCAACCGCCCGCCATTCGACCTGCCCGAAGCCGAATCCGAACTCGTGGCGGGCTATCAGGTGGAGTATTCCTCGACCCCCTATCTGCTGTTCATGATCGGCGAGTATCTCAACATCGTGCTGATGTGCGCGATGATCGCGATCCTGTTCCTGGGCGGCTGGCACCTGCCATGGGGCGCAGTTGAGGACCCGTTCCTCGGGTTCCTGGTGCTCTATATCAAGATCTGGCTGGTGTTCTTCATGTTCGCGATGGTGAAGGCGATCGTGCCGCGCTATCGCTATGACCAGCTGATGCGCCTGGGCTGGAAGATTTTCCTGCCGACCTCGCTCGCAGCCGTGGCCGTGATCGGCGGCTATGTCGCCTATTTCGGGAGGTGATGATGGGTGGCTTTTCCTTCATCCATGCCATTCCGCTGCTGCTGGTCATCGGGTTGGCGGTCCTCGTGATCATGACGCTGTGGCAGCTGCACCGTTACCTGCGCGCGCTGGCTGCGCTCAAGGAGGGCGAGGTGCTGCAGATGCGGCGCCGGATGCTGGATAATCTGAGTTCGAACGTGTCGGAGAAGCAAAGCTGATGGGTATCGCACAAGCCATCCGCGGCGCGGCACTGATGGACTTCGTGGGGGCGTTCGGCCTCGCGATGGACTATTTCTTCCGCCGCAAGCACACCATCAACTATCCCTTCGAGAAGGGGCCGCTCAGCAACCGGTTCCGGGGCGAGCACGCGCTGCGCCGCTATGCCAATGGCGAGGAGCGCTGCATCGCGTGCAAGCTGTGCGAGGCGATCTGCCCGGCCCAGGCCATCACCATCGAGGCCGAGCCGCGCGCCGACGGCAGCCGGCGCACCACGCGCTATGACATCGACATGACCAAGTGCATCTACTGCGGCTTCTGCCAGGAAGCCTGCCCGGTGGACGCCATTGTCGAAGGACCGAATTTCGAATTCGCCACCGAGACCCGCGAGGAGCTGTTCTATGACAAGGACCGGCTGCTCTCGAACGGTGACCGGTGGGAACGTGAGATCGCACGCAATCTGGAGATGGACGCCCCCTACCGCTGAGGCGGCGGGGTGTGGCTGCAGGATGTGCTGCGGGAGGGGGGTGCGTTCGGGGCCGATGCGGCCTAACGCACCGGTGAACTGAAAGTGGGGGCCTGCGGGGACGCAGGCGGGGTGGCATGGTACATCAGATCGCCTTCTGGCTTCTGGCGGCAGTTGCCGTTGCCTCGGCCTTCATGGTCGTGGCGGCGCGCAATCCCGTCCATTCGGTGCT
>JAIXTH010000104.1 GCA_027484265.1 Alphaproteobacteria bacterium | reverse complement strand
GAGGCGCAGACGGCGGGCGGGCTGTTCGGCACCAAGCTGTTCCTGACGGAGTTTGTGGCGTTCATCGAGCTGGGCGCGGTGCCCGCCGAGGCGCTGGACGAGCGCAGCCGGATGATCATGACCTATGCGCTGTGCGGCTTTGCCAATGTGGGGTCGGTGGGGATCATGACCGGCGGCATGACCGTGCTGATGCCGCAGCGGCGCACCGAGATCCTGTCGCTGGCCTGGAAGGCGCTGATCCCCGGGTTCCTGGCCACCTGCCTGTCGGCCACCATCGTCGCCGCGCTGCCGGGGGCGGTGTTCGGCTGAGGGTGCGGTGACCACCCCGCTCCCCTCCCCCGTCACGGGACCGGAGGCCGGCCTTGCTGACAGCGGGGGCAGCGCGGCAGCCGCGCCGCTGACGGTGTGGTGTGTCAGCGATGGCCGCGCCGGGATCGAGCGCCAGACCCTTGCCGTGGCCGAGGCGCTGGCGGCGCTGGTGCCGGTGACCCGCACGGTGCTGCGCCTGACGCCCGGTGCGCCGCAGCTGTGGCTGCCGCCCGGCCTGTGGCCGATGCCACTGGCGGCGCTGCCGGCCGAGCAGCGGGCGCAGCTGGCCCACCCCTGGCCCGATGTCTGGATCGGCTGCGGACGGCGCAGCGTGCCCTACAGCCTGCGTGTGCGCGGCTGGAGCGGGGGGCAGAGCCTGGTGGTGCAGCTGCAGGACCCGCAGGTGGACCCGGCGCGCTTCGATCTGGTGGTGCCGCCGCGCCATGACGGCCTGTCGGGGCCGAATGTCATCTCCACCTTCGGCGCCCCGGTCTGGTATGGCGATGCCGCCACCCGGGCGGCGCTGGCGCAGGTGCCGGACCTCGATCCGGCGGGCACGGCGCCCCGACTGGTGGTGATCGTGGGCGGGACCTCGAAGCGCCACAGTCTGGGCCCGGCCCGGGCGCAGATGCTGGTGACCGAGCTGGAGCGGGTGGCGGCCCTGGGCGCACGGCTGTGGATCACCACCTCGCGCCGCACGCCGGATCATGCCGTCAGTGCCCTGCGGGCCTGTGCAGCGCGGATCGGCGCCCGCTTCTTTGCCAGCGAGGCCGAGGATGGTCCGAACCCCTATCTGGCGTGGCTGGCCAGCGCGGACGGGGCGCTGGTGACCGAGGACAGCACCAATCTGATCACCGATGCGCTGTTCTTCGGCCTGCCGGTCAATCTGTTGCGGCTGGATGGCACGGCAGACGCCCGCTTCGAGGCGTTCCACCACGCCCTGACCCGGGCGGGCCATGCCAGCTTCTAGCCCTGGACCCACCTGCCCGCCACGCGCCCCGAACCTGTGCGCGACGCGCGCGACGTGGCACAGGCCATACTCGACCGGCTGGCAGCCAGACGGGCCTGAGACGGGTCTGATGGGGGCCCTTGCGGGCGCGATTCCAGGAAAAGGTGGCTGGGGCGCTAGGGATCGAACCTAGGAATGGCGGTACCAAAAACCGCTGCCTTACCGCTTGGCGACGCCCCAAACGCGGATGGGCGGATTAGAGCGGCGCGCCGGGAAACGCAAGGCCCGCAACTGCCGCCGGTGCCGCTGTCACTGCACTCAGAAACTCACCTGGGTGCGCAGCAGCCAGCTGTCGGTGGACTGACCGATCTGCGCGCCGTTGCCCGGCACGGAGGGTGCGCCGCCGAACAGCGTGGTACCCGCCACCTCGCCATTCTCGGGATCGAGCCGCTCGACCTCCACCCATTGGCGCGCCAGCGTGAAGCGCACGGTGGTGGTGGGATACCAGTTGAGACCGAGCGACGTCACGGTCTGCTGACCGCCCCGCACCGAGACGCCGGGGATGGCAGCCGTGCCAGGAGCGCCGGGCTCGAAGTCCAGATCCAGCAGACTGGTGCGGGCGGCAACCTCGAACGCGCCCCAGCTGCCGGCAGCCGGATCGAAGGCGCGGGCCGGGCGGATGCCGCCAATCCCGCCCGAGGCTGCGTTCCAGCGCCGGGTCTCGCCGGTCAGGGTCCAGGCGCCCTGCAGGTACCAGCCGGAAAAGCCGGGGTCGATGCCAGCGCCGGTCCGGTCGACGTCGATCTGGAAATACTCGCTGGCCAGATACAGCGGCCCGAACCAGCCCGCCGCTTCCAGCCCGACAGCTGCCGCGCCACTGGCGGGGATCGAGCCGGTGTCCACCAGCCGCAGGCCGTCCACCCGCAGCTCGGGCCGCTCGCGCAGGCGCACGCGCCGCTGATCCGCACTGCCGGGATCGGTATCGGCAGGCTCGAGGATCGCAGTGTAGCTGATGCCCAGCACCAGCCCGCCACCTGTGCCGCCATCATAGGCCAGCGTGCTGGCGCGCAGCAGCAGGCCGGTCTGCTCGTCGAACTGGCCCGAGGCCCCCACCACACCGCCGGTCAGCACCGCATTGGCGGCCCAGCGGCGCCCGTTCATGAACAGGCCGATCCCCGAGCGGGCGTCTCCACCTGCCATCCCCCGGACCAGATCGGCCACGGCGGCGCGCTCGTGGAACAGCGCCTCGGTGTTGGAGGTGGCATCCTCGAGGCCGGTGGCGGTGGCCCAGGCACCCACCCGGATCCGCAGCGGCGGCCCGCCCGCCACGGGTCGCAGCCCGCCATACTCGACAAAGGCCTGGTTGAGCTCCGGCGTCTCGACCCCGGTGCCGCCGAATTCCAGCGTCAGCCCATAGGTCCAGTCCGGTGCCAGCTGACCCTCGACCCCGAGGCGGGCGCGGCGGATGTTGGTGCCGGAATTGAAGTCGGACGCATTGGCGGCATCGCCGCGCCGCAGGTCAGGGGTTGCCGCCCGGTCCTGGCTGGTGCTGGCGGCATCCAGCTGGAACAGGCCGCGCACTGACAGGCGGCTGGTGCCATCGGCACTGGTGAAGGTGGGGCGCCCGGCCGAGACCACCACGGCTGGCGGTGGAGGCGGCGAGGCCGGGCGGGCTTCGGCGGGCGCCGGCGCAGCAGGTGGCTGGACCGCCGCCGTCTGGACGGGTGCAGGTGATGCGGGCGCGGCGACAGGCCAGGTGGCAGCGGCCTCGCTGCGCAGGGCGGCAATCTCGCCCGCCACGGCCGCTGCCTCGGCTTCCAGTCTGGCGGCGCGGGCCTCCAGTGCATCCAGACGCGCCTTCAGGCTTGAAGGATCGTCAGACGCCGGTCCGGGGGCCGTGCCAGATGCCGGGCCAGGCGCAGCCTGGGCCAGTGCGGCGGCCGGGAGGCAACCAGCAGCGGCCATGAGCGCCAGAGCCGAGCCCTGCAGGACTTGGCGGCTGCGCCCGCTGGAATTGTAGGGCAGGTCAGGCCGGTTCATGTGGGCATTCCTCGTGACCGGGCGCGGGCCCCAGCGGCGCCTGAACCGTCCGTATAGCGCCTAATTCAGCTGCTCGCGCCCGACGGCAAGCCACTTCATGCAGCCCGGCTGCGGGCCTGCGCTGTCGGGCGCCTGCGGCGGGCCGGGCGCCGGGTGCCGCCAAGGTTCCGGGACTGTCCCGGCCCGTCCTGGCACCTGGCTTCCACCAGGCGCGCGGCACCGGGTGCGGGCGCGCCTCGCACCGCCTGTTCGAGCGCGCACAGGAGCTGGTCGAATGCAGGGTCGTCACGGCGGTCCTCCACGAGATGGCAGGCATGGCCGACGGTGGAGCGGTCTCGTCCGAAGGCAAGTGCCACCCGCGAGATGCTGATCCCGAAGCCCACATGGCACAGATACATGGCCATCTGCCGGGCGAAAGCGGCATCCGCAGAACCCCGGTTGGGCATGAGAAGACATTCCGACAGACCCAGGGCAAACCGCACCGCGTCGCAGGCGAACCGGGCCCGCGCGCAGTCGTCGCGCAGCCGGCCCACCGGTGTGGTGTCGGGAGATGATGCGGTCAGCTGGATCATGGTGCAGCCCTGCCCTTTGATCGGAGTACCCGCCAAGGCTGGCAGATATCCGTCCGGTGGGGATAGAGGCCAACTAATCCACAGGTGTCAGCCTGTCAGATCGGACAGGCCAATCGGGGGTTCTATCATGAACAGGCCGGGCCAGCCTGTCAGACTGCGATCCTCTGCAGCGCCCAGTCCGGAGCGCGCATCCGCGAGACGGCGATGTCGAGGCCCAGCACCTGCTCGACCGCCTCCGGGCTGCCCAGCGGCAGGCGCAGCCAGAAGCGCATCACCCCAGCCCCGCCCTTGGCATCGGGCACATAGGCAGCACCGCAGCCCGGCTCGCCGCCGGCGATGCTGGCCAGGAATGTGCCCGCGCCGCCCTGCGCCAGCGGACACAGCAGCTGCCGTGCCGGCTCGATCCCCAGCACGTCGCGAAGCTGGGAGCCGGCCACCTTGACCTTGAGGACAGGGTCGCCAGCGCCATCACCGGCAGGCTCGACCCCGACCAGCGAGACCCAGGGCAGGAGTGCGGCAAATTGCTTGGGCTGGAAGGCTTGTCGCGTTGGCATCCGGGCACCCGCAGCCGCGTCGAGCCAGACGTCAAACAGACGCCTTTGCTCTTCCAGCACCAGCTGAGCCCTGAACGACATCACGCGCTTAATCCCCCGTTCACCATGTTATCGGTGATTTGGTGCGAATCGCGCAAGAGTCCTTCTGAAGTTTTTGTCCACTATTTTTGCATTGTGGCAGAAATACTTGTTCCGCTTCCGAAACGACTTCCAGGGCGCCGCCCCCACCCCCCTTGTCTGCCTGCTGCATCTGGAAACTGCGGCCGCTGGAATTGCGCGTTTCCACCCGAATTCCGCCTGATTCACACAGGATTAACCGCCCCGGGGCGACACCGTCGTCAGGACTTAAGAAAGGGTTGCGCCAGTGGCGGGCCGAGCACGGACAGGCGGATCGGGCCGAGGCCCACAACGGGGCGGTCGCGCTGGGCGCGGCAGCCAGCGATCCGACTATGACCACGAGTATGACCTTGAACCGGCGCCGGTACGGCGGCAGCGACGCGCGCCCGGCGGGCGGAGCGGTGGCGGTGGTCGTGGTGGCGGCGGTGGCGGCGGTGGCGGCGGCGGTCGTCCGGGAAAGCGGCGGCGCGGCTTCTTTGGTACCCTCGCCTATTGGGGCGCGGTCTCGACCCTGTGGCTGGGCATTGCCGGGGTGGGCGTCTTCATCTGGGTGGCGTCGGACCTGCCCGATCCGGAGGAGCTGTGGGCCAAGACTGACAGGCCCTCCATCACCTTCGTGGATATCAATGGCCAGGTGATCGACCGGCGCGGCGCCAATGATGCGCCGCCGGTGGATCTGGAAACACTGCCGGAATATGTGCCAGCGGCCGTGATGGCGATCGAGGACCGCAAGTTCTACCGCCACTGGGGTTTCGACTTCGAGGGCCTGGCGCGGGCCTTCTATGTGAATGCACGGGCGGGCCGTGTGGTGCAGGGCGGCTCGACCATCACCCAGCAGCTGGCCAAGAACCTGTTCCTGTCGTCAGAACAGTCGCTCAAGCGCAAGGCGCAGGAGCTTTTGCTGTCGATGTGGCTGGAGAGCCGCTTCACCAAGGACGAGATCATCGCGCTGTATCTGGCGCGGGTGTATTTCGGGTCGGGTGCCTATGGCATCGAGGCGGCGGCCGAGCGCTATTTCAACAAGCCGGCCAGCGCGCTGTCGATTGCCGAGGCTGCCATGCTGGCGGGCCTGCTGAAGGCACCATCGCGGCTCAACCCGGTGTCCAGCGCCACACGGGCGGCGGACCGCGCCGAAGTCGTGCTCAACGAGATGGCCCGGATCGGCGCCATCACCACCGAGCAGCGCCGTCAGGCCTCCTCCGTTCCGGTGCGCGTGGCGACCCAGGCCCGCGGCGGCGGCGTGGGCTATTTCCTTGACTGGATCGAGCCGGAAGTCGGCGCGATCATCGGCGAGCCCAATGAAGACGTGATCGTCGAGACCACGCTCGACATCCGGGCGCAGCGTGCCGCCGAACTGGCGTTGGAGCGGGAGCTCGCAGCCAACGGCCGCTCGATGCGGATGAGCCAGGCTGCCCTGGTGGCGATGGCCGGCGATGGCGGTGTGCGCGCCATGGTGGGCGGCCGCTCGTATAATGAGAGCGAATTCAACCGGATCGTGGAGGCCAAGCGCCAGCCGGGTTCGGCCTTCAAGCCGTTCGTGTATGTGGCTGCGCTCGAGCGCGGCGAGACCCCGTTCTCGGTGCGGGTCGACCGGCCCTGGCGCCTCGGCAACTGGGCGCCGCAGAACTATGACGGGCGCTATCGCGGCTCGATGCAGCTGATCAATGCGTTCGCCACCTCCTCCAACACGATCGCGGTACAACTGGCCGAAGAGGCCGGGCGCGATGCGGTGGTACGGGCCGCGCGCCGGATGGGCATCCGCTCGCGGATCGATCCGCAGCCGACCCTGGCGCTGGGCACCGAAGTTGTGACCCCGCTGGAGCTGACCGCGGCCTATGTGCCGTTCGCCAATGGCGGGTCGGCGATCGAGCCCTATGGCTTCAAGCGGGTGCGGACCCGGTCCGGGCGCATCCTGTACGAGCGGCCGGCCGTTTCGGCGCGCCGGGCGCTGGACGACAGCGTATTGCGCAACATGAACCTGATGCTGGCCCAGGTGGTCTCGGCCGGGACCGCCCGTGCCGCCCGGCTGCCGGACCGCCCCGTGGGCGGCAAGACCGGCACCACCAGCGACTATCGCGACGCCTGGTTCATCGGCTTCACCGGTGGCTATGTGGCGGGGGTCTGGGTCGGCAATGACGACTTTGGTGTGCGGATGAACCGCGTCACCGGCGGCAGTGCCCCGGCGCGGATCTGGAACACCTTTATGACGGCGGCCCTGGCCGGGACGCCCGCGCGCGGCTTTGCCCTGCCGGCTCCCGACACCTACACCGTGCCGGCTGTGCCGGTGGAGGCCACCGCCCCCACACTGGTGGCCATCGACAGCCCGCCCCTGATCACGCCGGTGGACGGACCCGATGGTGCGGCCGGCGCCGAGGCAGCCATCGATCCCGCCACAGGCTTGCCGATGGCCCCGGCTCCGGGCAGCAATGGCGATGCGCCCCCCTTGGCACCTGGCAGCCCGGCACCACAGGGCCCCGCCCCCACCCAGCCTGGCAGGACCATCGACGATGTGATCCGCGAGACCCAGGCCCGGATCGAGCGCGAGCGTCAGACAACACCGGCGGTCCCGCCGACCCGCTAGGCCAGGCGGGCAGCTGTCCGGATGGACACAGCGCGTTGCTGCGGCCCGCGTTCGCGGGATGGCTGTGGCCAGGCTGCGGGGTTACATCATTGTCACCCCTGCAAGCGCGACTGCCACTGGCAAGACAGGTTCGAATGCGCTTAAGCTTGGGTTGCCTTGGGGGGCCGCTGGCCTCCCGCTTCGGAGGAACCGGCGTGAAGCGTCAAACGATTCGATTTTCGGCTGCGGCGACCGCTCTGGCCATCGCACTTGGCTTTGCGCTGCCGGCACCGGCACAGCAGGCAGCACCGGCGCTGACACTGGAAGCGGCGGAACGGGCCTTTGGCCTGGCCCAGTCGAGCGACCAGGTCGATTACGACTCGCGCCGCGCCGGTGCGGACCGGATCACCTACCAGGACGTCGCCCTCAACGACTTTGTCCAGGCCGACCGGATGACCCTGCGGGTGGTGCCGGGAGATGGCGGGCGCAGCGAGGCCGTGGTGCGGCTGGAAGGCGCCCGGCTGACCGGACTGGACGGCTTCAGCCTGCGGGCCGTCGAACTGACCGGCATCGACCCGCGCCTGATCGGGCCGGAGCTGTTCGATTTCGGGGCGCTGATGTCCGGCGGGATCGAGATCGCGGGCGACCTCCAGCTGGAGGGCCTCGAGCTGCGGGTGGACCCGGAAGGGCCCCCGATGCGGCTGGCGCGGGTCCGTCTGGACAACATCGACACCACAGAGGGCTATGCCAGCTTCGATGTCTTCGAGATGAACGGGTTCAGCTACAAGCTGCCCGACACCGAGTTGACGCTGGATACGATCCGGGTGGCGAGCATCTCGGACGCGCGCTTCAACGCCGGGACAAGCTTAGGTGAAGTTGACGGCATCGACGTGAGCCAGCTCACAGTCGACGAGTTCACGATCAAGGGCGTGACGGTCACCGGCTTCACCGGGCTCTCCGGCCTGCTGGCCGACCTTCAGGAAGACCCGCGTGCCGGAGCGCAGAAGGCCCTCGCCGCCGCCCGCGACTGGATGGTGGCGCTGCGCGAGGGCGAGCCCCCGGTCCGGCTGGCGATGCTGGGCCAGCCGTCGGATGATGGCAGTGACGCCGACCCGGAATTGATGCCGGAAGCCACCAGCGAATCAGTGGATTTCCGTCTCGGCGAATTCACCCTGCGTGACATCGGCCTGTTCGAGCGGCTCGATTTCGTGATGAAGGGCCTGAACACCTCCTATGTGATGGGCGGCACCAGCAGCCAGTTCAGCCTGGACGAGTTTTCGTTCGACGACTTCAACATGGCCATGATTACCGCGATCGGCCTGTCGGATCTCGTCGGCGAACTTCCCGAAGCGGTGATGGACCGTACCCTGGCCTCGTTCGTACCCGAGGGGCCTGCGGGCATGTCCATGACCCGGTTTGCTGTCCAGGGCCTGAACTTTGCCGGCCCGGGGGTCAGCGTCACCCTGGACCGCTTTGCCTTCAACCCGGTCAAGGACAGCGCAGGCCTGATCGTCGCGCTGGAAACGCCGGCTGGCCGGATGGCGATCCGCGACACCACGGAAGATGGGCCATTCAGCGAAACCCTGACGATGTTCGGGCTGCAGGAGTTGGCCATCAACGTGCTGCCGTCGCGCGCGACCTGGGACCCGGCCACCGACATGATGGTGCAGGAAGCCTTTGGCCTGAGCCTGCCGCAACTGTTCTCGGCCTCGATGGACGGTTCATTCAAGGGCTATCAGACCTGGATGGAGGAGACCACGCTGGCCGAACTGGCCGACAGCCAGCCGGCGGCTGTGGAAGCCGCCATCACGGGTGGTGACGACGGGCCTGCCGCACCTTTCAGTGCCGCGCTTGCCGCGATGACGGAAAGCCTCGAGATCTATGGCGGCGTTGAGCTGCACAGCTTCGGCTTCACGATCCGGGACGAGGGCGTGCTGGCTTCAACGGCTCGCGTTGCCGCCCAAAGGGATGGCGTCACGCCGGACGAGGCGCGGATCGCCATGGCCTCGTCATTGGCCAGCACTGCGGCCGACAAGTCCAAGCCCCTGTGGGAGCGGCTGTTCGCCAATGCGATGCGGGGCTTCGTCACGGAAGGCGGCGCCGTCAGTGTCCGCATGACACCGACCCCGCCGCTGGCGTTCAACCAGCTCAATGATACCGGGGTGGACACCGCACGGCTTGGCATGCGCATCGACCACACGCCGGCCGTGGCCGGCCGCAATTGAGGCATTGACCCCGGTCTGGTCGCGTCAGACCGGGGTGCCCTGCGCGACGTTGAATTCGGTCTCGAACCGGGCTTCCGCGGCGCGGTTCACCTTGAGCTTCTTGAACACGGTGGACAGCGCCCAGCGGGCGGCCTGGCCCACGGGACCGGTTTCGGCCAGCGGCTTGGGTGACAGGCCGAAGCGGCGACGCAGGGTGCCGTTGGTATAGTAGGCGCCATGGCGCAGGCGCGCTTCCCAGGTCATGAACTCGCAGCTGAGCGAGACGTTGAACGTGCCCTGATTGTCCACCCGGTGCGGCGCATTGTAGGGCCAGACCACCGCCTGACCGGGCTCGAGATCGAAGCAGGCCGCTTCGGCATCCCAGGCCGGATCATAGGGCAGATCCTCTGTCGTCTCGCGCAGGGCCACCCGCTCCATCGCCTCGTCGCGCAGGAACTTGCCGCTGTTGGGATAGATCCAGATCCGCTTGCGACCGACCAGGTGGATCAGCACCACCCCTGGCGTGTCGGCATGATAGGGCACCCGGGCCTGCGGCGCCGAGATCAGCAGATTGGGGTACACGCCGAACGGTCGAAGCCCCGGGTTGTGGCCCGCCAGTTCGCCAAAGAACCGGTCCACCAGGTTGTACCCATCGCAGTCCCGGATGTCGGCATAGCGCAGATTCATCCACAGACGGCCCTCACGGACACGCTCCAGCAACCGGTCACCGGACAGTCCACCCCGCGTGCCCGTACGGATACGGCAGGTTCCATCGTCATGGATGTCGTTGATGTTGACGTCAGTCAGGTGATCCGGATGGGTTTCCAGCAGACGGGCCAGCGCCTCGTCCGTGAACAGCCCGGTGTCCAGCAGTCCATGCCGGAACGCGAGGGGCTGGTTCATGAACTGGCTGCGGTCGGCTTCGGTCCAGGCGGGGATCAGGCTGCCCATTCACATCTCCATGGTTGCCGGTGGCTAGCATGGGATGGGTTGAGAACCGGTGACTCCAAATGGCGCAATGCGCACGGATCGGACGCCTCGTCGGCGCTCGATCAGCGACCGATCAGCGGGCTGTGGAACTGCGGCACCAGCGCGGCCAGCTGTTCCAGCGCCGGACCGGTCTGGTCGCTGTCGGCCGCGTCGATCACCTGCTTGACCTGCTCGTGCATGCGGGTCGACAGCGGGGTCTCGTCAGAGACCGCATAGACGCCTTCGATCGGCGCCGGCGTGCGGGTCTCGAACGGATAGAACAGCTGCTCGGAGCGCTTCTCGCCAGGTCGCGGCCCGATGATGCGGATCTCGATATCGCGCCCGGGCTCCTTGCCCTTCATGCGGATCATGCCCTCGGCCAGGTCGACGATCCGCATCGGCTCGCCCATGTCCAGCACATAGAGCGAGCCGGGCGGTTGGTTGGAGGCCGAGTCTTGCGCGCGATCACCCCCCGGGGCGCCCGAACCGGTGATCCCGGCGCCCAGGGCAGCCGCCTGCAGTACCAGGGCGCCAGCTTCCTCGACCGTCATGAACCAGCGGGTCATGTTCGGATCGGTAACCGTCACGGGTCCGCCCTGCTCGATCTGACGCTCGAACAACGGCATGATCGAAC
This sequence comes from Alphaproteobacteria bacterium, assembly GCA_027484265.1. Lineage (GTDB taxonomy): Bacteria > Pseudomonadota > Alphaproteobacteria > Caulobacterales > Aquidulcibacteraceae > JAIXTH01. The sequence goes on along the minus strand of JAIXTH010000104.1, from coordinate 5,494 downwards.
CGGTCGAGCCCAGCACATTGCCGAACCGCACCGACAGGAAGTGGCCGCCGGCCTCTTCCGAACAGGCGCGGACATACAGCTCGGCAGCCCGCTTGGCAGCCCCCATGACATTGGCGGGATTGACGGCCTTGTCGGTGGAGATCAGCACGAAGGCCTCGCAGCCGTGGCGCAAGGCGGCATTGGCCAGCGTACGGGTGCCGCCCAGATTGACCCGGATTGCCTCGCACGGGTGGCGTTCCATCAGGGGCACGTGCTTGTTGGCCGCCGCATGGATGATCACCTGCGGCTTCAGGCTGGCAAAAAGCTCCTGCATCCGGAACTCATCGCGGATGTCGGCCAGCTTGGTCTCGATCTGCAGGCCGGGCACCCGTTCGGCCAGATCGAGCGCGATGGCATGCAGATTGCTCTCCGACAGGTCCAGCAGCACCAGCCGGCCCGGCTCGAAGGTCGCGATCTGGCGCACCAGTTCCGATCCGATGGTCCCGCCAGCGCCGGTCACCAGCACGCGCTTGTTGTGCAGCAGCTTGCGGGGGCCCGACAGGTCCAGCTCGCGCGGGGCACGGCCCAGCACGTCCGCCGGCTCCACCGGTGCCATCGGCAGGCCCGGCATCTCCGGCATGCGCAGCAGCTTGGCCGGGTAGCGGGCCACCACATTGAGGGCGGCGCGCACGACCTTGCGTCCGGGATCGGCGCCGATCAGGGCAATGCGGACCTCCGGGTTCCGCTGCAGGGCGGCCCGGGTCAGCTCTTCCAGCTTGCCTTCCAGATCGACCCTGCCGTCATGCACGCGGGCACCGGCAAAGACCCGGCCGATCTGGTTGCCGCGGGTGGACACGATGGCAATCGGCTTGAGATGCAACGGCCCGTGGGTCCGCGCCGCGTGGATCGCACGGGTAACCGTCGCGGTCGCACCCACCAGGATCGTGGCCGGGGCGTCCTTGGCCACCACCCGCAACAGGGCGCGGATGCCACCGCCGTCCATCACCCGCGCGATGCCGCGACCGGAAATCATCATACCCGCAGCCGCCACGGCCGACAGCGAGGGTCCAAGGGCATCCACTGGCAGCCTGAACAGCAGCATCGCGGCAGCACCATAGACCACCGAGGCAGCCACAGCGCCGCGCATGATCCGCAGCACGTCATCGCCCGTGGTCCAGCGCCACACGCTGCGGTTGGTACCGTTCACCAGCAGCACCAGCGAGGCACACAGGGAAAACAGGACCACTTGCGGAAAGATGGCGTCAAATGTCCGGGCGTCGCCCGAGAAGGCGCCAGCCACACTCAGACCGGCCCAGGCGCCAAGCGCCATGAGGACGAGGTCCATGAAGAACCCGCGTGTCATCGGAAGTCCGTGATTCATGCCTGCTTTCAGGCCTCCCGTACCAGCTCCCACCCAGTTTCGGTGATGTTGCCGGTCCGCGACCCCACTCCTGTACCCAAAATCAAGGTTCCCGGTGCCACACCGGTCCCTCTGTCCGCTTCGCAGAACGCTGTTCTGCAATGAAAGTCCAGACCATTTCCTCGAATCCGCCATGCGTGTCCACTATCTGTGGCAAGAATCACGCTTTGCCGGTCGCGGCTTTCGACTGCCCGGACACCTGTAGGGCAGTGGAACGCCAGAACAATACCCTCAGATAGCGATTTGCCGGGTGCATCGTAGAGCGTTTCGCTCGCCTTCAGGCACTCACCTCCTGCCATCAGCTCCAGGCGGCGGGTCGCAAGCGGCTGGCTGCCCTTGGGAACCGCTTCGAGGCACTGGCCGCTGGCGGTGGCGCGCAGGCGCACATGCAGGCGGCTATCCGGTGCGGTTGCGAGCGGCTGGCCCCGATGCCGCGCCAGCTGGAGGAACGGTGCCCCGCTGTCCCGCCGCCCGGTTACCAGGAGCGGCGCACCATCCGCCACGATTTCCAGCGGCGCCGCGCACAAGCCCGGCGCCAGACCCAGCCACACATCCAGGGGTCCGTCGCAGGCGCGTGCATAACCCGCGCCCATCAGACTGCCAGCGCCCCCTTCCCCGGCCTGGGCAGGTGTCATGGCGAAGGCACGGCACAGGTGCGGATCCCCCGCCCCGCCGCCGAAGTCGGCCAGGGTGCCATCCGGGCGCGTCACCACACGCAGGGCACGGACCAGGCGTGGCAGCAGCCCGGCCAGCGGTTCGACCCGATCCGCTGCCGTCCCGTCTGGCGCAGCCTCCACCGCGGCAAGGGCATCGAGATCAGCCGCCACTGCCTGCAGCTGTGCCGGTGTCAGTCCACCGCTCTCGATCAAGCGGGCGCCGCAGGCGGCAAGGGCGGTTGCCAGTGCCGCCTCTCCCCCAGGCGCCAGCACCCCCGGTACGGCGCGCACCAGCGTGACGGCCGCGACCAGTACCCGCCATTGCCCCAGTCCGGCCGGAACACGTGCCTGGCACAGCCTGGCCAGATCCGCCTCGATCCGCCGTGCAAGCAGTGCCAGTCCGGCTGGCTCCACACCGGGCACGATATCCGGCAGCCGGGCCGCGAGCCGGGCGAGGCGCTGTGCGATCAGCTCGACAGGTTCCTCCTCGCCGCGCCCCTGACTGTCCGGCCGGGCCAGCCAGGCAGTGACAGCTCCCTGCGCCATGGCGCGGTCCGCGGGCGTACCCGACAGATCGAGATGGTCCAGCCAGGCAAAGCCGATGCTCCAGGCCGGCGGCACGTCCGGTCCTGGCGTGACCAGCAGGCCTGGCGACTGCGCGGTCGGCCCGTTGCGCATCGCTGCCTGCATGGCAGGGGACAGCCCGCCAAGCCGCTCGATCCGCCGTGCCGTGGGCCACAGGGCCGCAAGCGACTGGAAACGCGCGGACACCAGAGCCGGATCCGGCGGCTCCAGCGGCAGATCCCCCGGACTGGCGCTGTCGAGGCCTGCCAGGCCACGCAGGAAGCGGGCCGCACGGCGGGCCATGTCCATTGCGGGCGCAAGTTCGAGGCCCGCCATCGGCGCTAGCCCAGCCCTCTCAGGGCAGCGATGTTGGCCGCATAGGCCGACGGCCCACCCTTGAAGGCGGCGGTGCCCGCAACCAGGGCAGTGGCCCCTGCCGCCACACAGCGCGCGGCATTCATGGCCGTGACCCCCCCGTCCATCTGGATCACAGGCGCCAGGCCCTGCCGCTCGGCCATGGTCCGCAGCGCCTCCACCTTGGCCAGCTGGCCGTCGATGAAGGACTGGCCGCCAAAGCCCGGATTCACGCTCATCACGAGGATCAGATCCACCGCATCCATCACCCAAGGCAGGAAGTCGATGCCCGTCGAGGGGTTCAGCACCACGCCAGCCTTGCATCCCAGGGCACGGATCCGGCCCAGCGACCGGTGCAGGTGCGGCCCGGCCTCCGGATGGATGGAGATGATATCGGCCCCCGCCTCGGCGAAAGCCTCCAGATGCGGATCTGCGGGAGCAATCATCAAATGACAGTCGAACGGCTTTGCCGAATGTGGCCGGAGCGCCTTGATAACCGCCGGGCCGATCGTGATGTTAGGTACAAAATGGCCATCCATGACATCTATATGGATCCAGTCCGCACCCGCAGAGTCCACAGCCCGAACCTCTTCACCCAAGCGCGCAAAATCTGCCGAAAGTATGGATGGGCAGATGAGAATACTTTTCACGGGCGCCTCTCAATGCAGGGAATTGGCCAAATTTACGGCCAAAACTACTTTTCACGGCCCCGTAACCTGCTAGGACGGTGCCAGTCGACTGGCTGTTGATGGTCTGATTTGCCGTTCAAAGGCAATCCCGCGCGAGACCACAACGAGCTTTATGGAGCGAAGAGACCGCGATCCATCCGTCCCCCAGAAGATGATAGATTCTACCATGGATGGGAAAAACAATCGTTCAGGATGCATATCATTTGACGCTGACCTGTGCTATAGAGGCTCACGCGTTCTTGAAGGGTTCGTGATTTTGCGTTATCGCTGAGGAAACACTCACAAACACAAAGGGAGCCAAAGAGCCATGACAGCCCTCGAAACCACTGCCTATCCGGACCTCGCCAAGCGGGCCGGATCGGTGCGCAAGCCGACCGATGTCGATGCACATGTTGGCATGCGGCTGCGGGCCCTGCGCGAAACCGCCGGCCTGACCCAGGCCGAACTGGCCGCCAAGATGGGCTTCTCGTTCCAGCAGCTCCAGAAATACGAGCGCGGCATCAACCGCGTGTCGGCATCCCGGCTGGTGGAGTTCGGCACCGTGCTCGGTGTCCCGCTCGCCTCGTTCTTCGAAGGCGTCGAAGCCGTCGGCACCGCGAACTACAGTGCCAGCGACCCGGCCGTTTCCCAGCTGGTTGCGGCTTTCGGCCGCATCTCGGATTCCGACAAGCGGGCCCGCGCCCTGGCGGCGGTGAACGCCCTGGCGGGCTGAAACAGCCCGCCCGCCTCATCTGTGTGTTGGAAGCAGGCGCGCCAGCGCCTGCACATGGGCAACAAAGTCGGCCTCGCTGGCTGCAGCTCCCTTGATGCCGTGCAGAGCCGCCGAGATCATGCCCGGCATGTCCGGATCGTGCCCCTGGGGCAGGCGGCTGGCCAGAAACGCCGTCAGCCTCGCCTCCGCCTCGCCATGCAGCTGCGCCAGCATGCCGCCGCCCGCCTCGACCAGTTCCGCGCCGTGCGGCGAGCCCTGCAGCAGCCGCCACACCGGCAGGTGCTGTGCCAGCGCCAGCGCCGGCAGACCCTCACGGGCAGACACCTCCTCAGGCCAGGCCGCCTCCCCTGCATCGCTGCACATCCGCGCAAACCGGCGGGCGGATGCCACGAACACGTCGGCCTTGTTCTGGAAGGACAGATACAGGAGCGGCCGCGACAGCTGCGCCTCGGCCGCAATGTCAGCCATGGATGCCCGCTTGAACCCATAGCGGCTGAAGACGGCCAGCGCCGCCTCCAGGATTATTTCGGTTCGGGACAGCGCATCCGCGTTTGACATATCAGACTTGATATGTCAGAATGTAAATCTGTCAAGAGCCCAGGGAGCCCCGTCGTGAGCCAGCCGCTGAATGTCATGGTGTCCGGAGGATCGGGTTTCATCGCCGGTTACTGCATCGCGCAGCTCTTGAAGGACGGGCACACGGTGCATACCACCGTCCGCAAGCTGTCGCGCGAGCCGCAGGTGCGCGAGATGCTGGCGAAGATCGCGCCTGACCAGGCGCGGCTGCACTTCTTCGAGGCCGATCTCACCGGCGACAGCGGCTGGGCCGATGCGATGGCGGGCTGCAGCCATGTGCTGCATGTGGCATCGCCCCTGCCGACCACTCTGCCCAAGTCCGACGACGAGCTGGTGATCCCGGCCCGTGACGGAGCCCTGCGGGTGTTGCGGGCCGCGCGTGATGCCGGGGTGAAGCGCACCGTGCTCACCAGCTCCACCGCCGCCATCACCTATGGCCGGGATCTGGGCGGCCAGACCCGCTTCACCGAAGACGACTGGACCGACCCCACCCACCCGGACACCAGCCCCTATATCCGCTCCAAGACGATCGCCGAGCGCGCGG